>CAZUAJ010000018.1:0-16791 GCA_964618105.1 uncultured Clostridium sp.
TCTAGGATTCGAACCTAGGACCCACCGGTTATGAGCCGGTTGCTCTGACCAACTGAGCTAATGGCGGATTTGTAATGCAGTTTTAAGTATACGTCATTTTTATTAAATTGTCAAGTATTTTAGTAATTTATTTTCATTTTTTCAGCAAATTTGCATTTATCTCTACAGATTTTTTACTTTACCTTTTTTAGTAAATTTTATTACATAAAAAACATTTATATTTATTACTAAATTATTTGCAATATAAAAAGTGGTTAGATTACTCCAACCACTTTTAATACACATTAATTATTTTGTCCTTCTCTTCCTTCTGGAAGTGCAGGAACTTGAAGTACAACTTTTATCTTCATAGCATAAGTAATTGCCTTAACAATTTTACTATTTTTAATTCTTTGCCATAAAGATGGTTTAACTTCTACTCTTGTTTGTTCAAAGTACGTTTTTTCTTCTGGAGTTGTTTGTTCAATTTCATTTAATACTGCATCAATTTCATTTTCAGTTTCTTGTGGTGTTGGTATTAATTTTAGTGCATCTGCAATTTCAATTCCAATATAACTTAATGCTTTTGACCTATCTTCTATTCTTTCCATATCTATTTCAATATGTAAATTTGACTCTAAATTAACAATTCTTGCATTTATTAATTTTACAGCATCTTGATAATTTTGTGATTTAGTAGATTTTGTTCTACCTATTAGGTTTAGTGTATCAATTATATCTTCTGGAAAATCTCTAGAAACAGCTTTTAATGTTTCTTTCCAATTTTCTTCTTTGTTTTGCACTGCATCTAATGTTTCTTTTAATTTATTAGCTAAAGCTACATTTTTTTCTCTTTGACGTATTAATTCTTCGATTTTCTTTGTGTTTTCTTCAAATTGATTTGTAGCATATTCAACTAACTCATAAGCTGCTTTGTATACAGCTTTAGGAAAGTTTTTCTTTTTTGGATATTCAATTAAATATGTTTTTATAGATTCTATTAAATCTTTAAAAAACGCATCTTCTTCTAATTGAACAATTTGCTTTTTGCTATTAGGATTAATTAGCTTTTGCACCTTGTCCATATTTGATAATATTTTTTCTTCCGTGATAACCATTCTCACGTTTACTATGCCAGATCTAGACATCGTAAACTTCCCTCCTTTATCCTATGTTAATTTTCCTATGCGTTAATATTATATACCGAATTATAAAAAACTACAATAGGATTTTCATCTTTTATTTTTACATTTCTGTAACGATTTTATTACAACATTTTTACAAAGTCAAGGTTATTTTGTAATAAATTGTGTTTTTTTGTAATATTTTTTAATTATTTTTATTTAGTTCTGCATAACGCTTAATTTTCATTGTTGTAGTTTTCTCAAATTCATCATGTTTAATTTCTAAATTTTTAATTGCTTTATATGATGTTAGCTTTTTATTAACTTCTTTAATTTGTGGCCAAATAATTTCTCTTAGTTGTTCATCTGTTAAATTTTTGCCATGTTCTTTTTCAATTTTTTCTAAGTTTGGTATTACTTTTACTGAAATAATTAACTCTTTATTAGCTAAATCTTTTTCATCTTTTTTTCCATATACCATACATTCTTTTATTTCTGAAACATTGGATAATAGTAGCTCTATTTCTTCAGGATAAATATTTTTTCCATTTTGCGTAACTATTACATTTTTGCTTCTACCTGTTATAAATAAAAATCCTTCTTTATCTAAATAACCTATATCTCCAGAATGAAACCATCTTTCACCATTTATTTCTTCAATTACTGCCTTTGTTGCTTCTTCATCTTCATAATAACCCAGCATTAAAGTAGGTGTTTTTATTAAAACTTCCCCTTCTCCGTTTTCATTTGGAGCTTCAATTTTAATTTCTCCTTTTGGTATTGCTTTTCCAGCAGAACCAACTTTTGTTTGATATTCTGGTGTTAATGCAGCAATTGGAGCAGTTTCAGTAAGTCCATAGCCTTGCATAAATGTAATTCCTATGTCTTCAACCCATTTTCCTATTTTTGCATCAATTGGTGCTGCTGCAGATACTATAAATCTTAAATTTCCACCTAAATTTTCATATATATCTGCAAACACCTTACGTTTAACGTCTACTCCTACTGCTTTTAAAGCATTTGTTATATGTAACATTGAACCAACTAGACCGTCTTTATTTGCTTTTTTTATGCTTGCATTTATTTTTTTATATAAGTTTTCTATTAAAAGTGGAACAGCAATTAATACACTTGGCTTAGTTTCTAACATATTTGGCACAATATGTTTTAACCCTTGACAAACTGCTATTGAGCTTCCCCACGCCATTGGTAATAAAAAGCCTATTGTAGACTCATAAGTATGGTGTAAAGGTAATACTGAAAAGAACCTATCTTCTGGATATACTTTTGCATAAGCTGTTGCCGCATTTATATTTTCTGCTAAATTTCTACTTGATAGCATAACCCCTTTTGCATTTGATGTAGTTCCCGATGTAAACAACAACACTTTAAATTCATCTGAATTTATTTCTATTTCTTTAAAACAGTTATCTCCTGAATTTACAATTTTTGTTCCTTCATTTATTAAATATTGCATTCCAACTGTTTTGTCTTTTATTTCATCTTGAGAATACATTTTTATAAAATACTTAACTTGTGGAATTTTTTCCATTATTTTTTTTACAGAGTCTGCTTTTTTTTCTGAATAAATAATTGCATCTGCTTTTGACCTTTTTACTACGTTTTCTAGTTCATTATCTGGCAATTCTCTATCTGTTGGAATTGCAATAGCATCACCACAAAGCAATGTAACATAAGATACATACCAATCATAAGTTGTTTCACTTAATATCATAATTCTTGGTCGATTTTTTAATTTTAGAATTTTGTTTAATGCTGTTCCAAATCCAATTACATCTTTTCCAAATTGCTCATAAGAAATTTCTTCATATTTACCTTTTGGATCAAATTTTTCTAATATAAATTCCTTACTAGCATATTTTTCCATTGAATATTCAAATATTTCTTTAACACTATTGTAATTAGTTGCAACAAATTCTTTTTTGTCTTTTTTTCTTTGTTCTTCTTTTTTTTGCTCTATATTTTCATAATTTATGTTCATTTCTTCAATTTCAGAAATATCTTTCATCTTGAATTTTGGAAATTTAAAATTTGGTATTTTAAAATTATTTAATTCTCTCATTTTATACCTCTCTTAATTTTAAATAAATTTTCAACATAATATATTATACATTTTTTTTACAGATTTTGCAAGTTCTGTTTTTACAATTATAATTTTGTATTATGTCAATCTGCGAGTATATAATTACAAAAAACATAGTAAATTTTACTATGTTTTTTTTGCTATTTTCTTTTCTTTCTATCTAATACATCTAAATTATCTAATGCTTTTCCTGTTCCTAATGCAACACATGATACTGCATCTTGTGCTAGCATTACATTAATTCCTGTTTTTTCTTGTAAAAGTTTGTCTAATCCATCAATCAGACATCCTCCTCCAGTCATATAAATTCCTTTGTCACTAATATCTGCAGCAAGTTCAGGTGGTGTTTTTTCCAAAACACTATGTACTGCCTCAACCACCATCATTGCTGGTTCTATAAGTGCTTCTAACATTTCACTTGATTTGACTGTTATTGTTTTTGGAAGTCCTGTTGCTAAATCTCTTCCTCTAATATCCATTTCCATATCTTGAATTTTAGGGTATACACATCCAATATTAATTTTCAAATCTTCGGCTGTTCTCTCTCCTATAATTACATTATGTTTTTTCTTTATATATCTAACTATAGCTTCATCAAATTTGTCGCCCGCTACTTTAATAGATGTACTTACTACAGAACCACCTAAAGATATAACAGCAATATCTGTTGTTCCTCCACCAATATCTACAACCATATTTCCGCATGGTTTAGATATGTCAAGTCCTGCTCCAATTGCTGCAGCAATTGGCTCTTCAATTAAATATACTTTTCTAGCTCCTGCTTGTGAAGCTGCATCAATAACCGCTTTTTTTTCAACTTCAGTTACTTGTGAAGGTATACAAATCATAATTCTTGGAGCAAATATAAATTTACCGCAAACTCTGTTTATAAAATATTTAAGCATTTTTTCTGTTACTGTATAATTAGAAATTACTCCATCTCTTAAAGGTCTTGTTGCAACTATATTTCCTGGCGTTCTTCCTAACATTCTTCTTGCTTCTTTACCTACAGCCAAAACTTCTCCTGTATTATTATCTACTGCAACTACAGATGGTTCTCTTAAAACTATTCCTTTTCCCTTAGAATACGCAATAACTGTTGCTGTTCCTAAATCTATTCCTATATCTTGTCCATACTTAAACATTTTAATCTTTCCTTTCGACAAAGTACATTTCTTTTTTGTTACAATTCTGTTACAATTATATTACAAAACATTTAAAATATCAATCCATTTTTCATATTTTTTAATATTTAAAACACATTTTCACTCTGTAATCAATAGAAACTTAGTTATGTAATATAGGTATTTAATTTTTCCTATATTATAAAAAAATAGAATATGTTTCCACATACTCTATTTTTACCATATTTTTTTATTTTATACAAATAGCCTACCTAAAAGCATTAATTCAAATATTCCCGCTGGGCCATAAGTTGGTGTAAGTTCAAGTTCTTCAGGTGTTGCTTTTAATAAGTCATTTTCTGCTGCTACCGTAACTTTAACATAACTTACATTGTCATATTTGAACCCTAATTCATATTGTTTTTCTTCTTCTACAGCTAGGCTGTCTATTTTTAAATATTTAGTTCCTATATTTACTTCTCTTGGTGTATAAAAGTCAAATCTCAAATATTTATCTGTAATTTTTTCTTCTGTAGTATTTTTAATAGTGCCTTTTACATTTCCATTTACATTTGATGCTTCAGCTACATCAATAGTTACTAATGGTGTTTCTATATCTATTTCATATTTTTCCATTGGTTTATATAATGATTTTGTATATAAATATGTCATTATATCTGAAAATACAAAAACAATAATAAACAATAGCAAATAACAAAATAAAACTTTCATTCTAGGTCTACTATTAAATATCCATATTGATAAATAATCGCTCATATTATACCCCTTTCTTTTATAGTTTTCTAAATACTCCTGCTACTTTACCTAAAATTTCACATGTAGGTACTATTATTGGATCCATAGTACTATTCTGTGGTTGTAACCTTATGTGATCCTTTTCTTTGTAAAAAGTTTTTACTGTAGCTTCATCTCCTATTAATGCTACAACTATTTCTCCATTTATTGCTGTATTTTGTTTTTTTACTAAAATATAATCTCCGTTTAAAATGCCCGCTTCTATCATGCTTTCGCCCCTAACTGTAAGCATAAAGCTTTCACTATTTCCAACAAAATCTATTGGAATAGGGAATGTATCTGTAACATTTTCCACAGCCAAAATTGGTTCGCCTGCTGTAATTTTACCAATAACCGGTACTTCAACCATTTCTCTTCCTGTATAGTAATTTTTGTTTTCATGTTTTTTTATTGGTTCTCCATTTCCGCCTTTTAATAAACGTAAGGTTCTTCCTTTTTGATCTTCTTTCTTTATATAACCTTTTTCAGATAATTTTGCTAAATAACCATGTACTGTTGCAGTTGATTTTAGTCCTACCGCTTTTCCTATTTCTCTTACAGATGGTGCATATCCATTTTCTCCTACTTGTTTTTCAATAAATTTTAATATTGCTTTTTCTCTTTTATTAATTGACATTGGGTCTTTTCTTCTAGTCAAAATAGCATCACTCCTTATTTTTATATTTTATTGGTTAATATAACCATTTTTATATCCTTTTATATAATAACATACAAACAAAAAAATGTCAAACAAATATTTGACATTTTTAAAAATTATTCATAATATTTATGCTGTCCCTGTTTTTTTAGTTGTTGTTTGTCTTTTTACTTTTACAGTTTTGTTTTCAGGTATTTCTCTATTATTATTTATAATAATTTTAGGTGGTTCTCCATTTTGCACAGTCTCCTTAGTTATTATACATTTTTCAATTTTAGGATTAGAAGGAATTTCAAACATAACATCTCTCATAATTTCTTCTATAATAGAACGTAATCCTCTTGCTCCAGTTTTTCTTTCTATTGCCTTGTCTACTATTAATTGCAATGCTTCTTTTTCAAATTCAAGTTCAACATTGTCTAGTTTAAATAGTTTTTTATATTGTTTTACTAATGCATTTTTTGGTTTTGTTACAATATCAATTAAGGCATCTCTATCTAATTCTTGTAATGTTGCTATAATTGGCAACCTACCAACAAATTCTGGTATTAATCCAAATTTTAGTAAATCTTGTGGTAATAATTGTTCAAATACCTTATATTTATTAATATCTTTATTACTTTCTATTTGTGCTCCAAAACCTATTGATTTTTTTCCTATTCTATCTTTGACTATTTTTTCAAGTCCTTCAAAAGCTCCACCACATATAAATAATATATTAGATGTATTTATTGGTATAAATTCTTGATGAGGATGTTTTCTTCCGCCTTGTGGTGGTACTGATGCAACAGTTCCTTCTACTATTTTTAGTAATGCTTGTTGTACCCCTTCTCCACTAACATCTCTTGTAATTGAAGGATTTTCAGATTTTCTTGAAATTTTATCTATTTCATCAATATATATTATTCCTCTTTCTGCCTTTTCAATATCATAGTCAGCTGCTTGAATAAGTTTTAGCAAAATGTTTTCAACATCTTCTCCAACATAACCTGCTTCTGTTAATGTTGTTGCATCAGCAATAGCAAATGGTACTTGTAAAATTTTTGCTAGTGTTTGTGCTAATAAAGTTTTTCCACAACCTGTAGGTCCTAGTAATAAAACATTACTTTTTTGTAATTCTACGTCATCATTTTCTTCTTGATGATTTATTCTTTTGTAGTGGTTGTATACCGCAACAGATAATGTTTTTTTAGCTTCATCTTGACCAATTACATAAGAGTCTAAAACTTCTTTTATTTCAGCTGGTTTAGGCAGTTTGTTTTCTATTTTAGTTGTATATGTCATTTCTGCATCTTCATATATTTCTTCTTCCAAAATATTATTACATACCTTTATACATTCATCGCAAATATATACTCCTGGCCCAGCAATAACTCTGTCTACTGCTTCTTGTGATTTACCACAAAAAGAACATTTTACGCCTTTCGTTTTATTTGTCATTTTAAGCTAATTTCCTTTCATATACTTAAATTCTTTTTTCCATAATGCCATCAATTAGTCCATACTTAAGAGCTTCTTCTGCAGTCATATAATTATCTCTTTCTGTGTCTTTATTAATTATTTCTAGTGGTTGACCTGTTCTTTCACTTAAAAATTTATTTAATTTTTCTCTTGTTTTAACCATGTGGTCTGCATGAATTTTAATTTCTGTTGTTTGACCAGATAGTCCACCACCACCAATTAATGGTTGATGAATTAAAATTTCTGCATTTGGTGTGGCAAATCTTTTTCCTTTTTCACCTGCTGCTAGTAGCACAGCACCCATACTTGCAGCCATTCCAATACATATAGTCGAAACTGGGCATTTAATGTAGTTCATTGTGTCTACAATTCCCATACCATCTGTAATAGACCCACCTGGGCTATTAATATATAAATGTATTTCTTTATCAGGGTCTTCTGACTCCAAAAACAATAATTGTGCAATTACTAAACTAGCTGAGGTTTGGTTAACATCTTCTCCTAAAAATATAATTCTGTCTTTTAAAAGTCTTGAGAATATATCATAAGACCTTTCTCCTTTTGCTGTTTGCTCAATAACATAAGGAACTAAACTATTTTGTTCTTTCATATTTGTCCCAACCTTTCTCTTTAGATTTTTTTAAATTATTTTGAAAATTTAGCATTATCAATAATAAATTTAATTGCTTTTTCAAATTTTATATTGTTTTCAATATATTCTTTAATATATTCATTTTTTGTCATTTCTTCTACTGTTTTTCCGTAATTTTTAGCCATTTCTTCTAATTTTTCGTTAATTTCATTTTCTTCTGCTTTAATGTCTTCAGCTTTAATTATGGCTTCAATTACTAATCTTGATTTAACAGCTTTTTCAGCTTGTTCTTTCATTTCATCTTTTACTTGTGTTTCTGTTTTTCCAGACAACATATAGTATTGTTCTAATGTTAAACCTTGGTATTGTAGTCTTTGTTCAACATCCTTCATCATATTTGCAATTTCTGTATCAATCATTCCTGATGGAATTTCAAGTTCTACATTATTGCAAACTGCATTCATAGCAGCATCTTCTGTTTCGTATTTAGCTTTGTCTTCATTTGATTTTTGCATTTTTTCTTTAATACTATTTTTTAATTCTTCCAGTGTTTCAAACTCGCTAACATCTTTTGCTAATTCGTCATCAATTTTTGGAAGTTCTTTTTTCTTAATTTCATGTAATTTTACTTTGAATACAGCTGGTTTCCCTGCTAATTCTTTAGAAAAATAATCTTCTGGGAAAGTAACTGTTATGTCTTTTTCTTCTTCTAATTTCATTCCAATTACTTGATTTTCAAAACCTGGTATAAATGTATTACTTCCAATTTCTAGTTCATGTTTTTCAGCTTTTCCACCTTCAAACGGAACACCATCTATAGAACCTTCAAAGTCAATAACTGTTATATCACCTTGTTCAACTGGTCTATCTTCCACTGTTACTAATCTTGCATTATGTTCAACTATATGACTTAATTCATGTTCTATGTCATGTTCAGATACATTATACTCAATTTTCTTTAATTCTATACCTTTATATTTTCCTAATTTTACTTCTGGTTTTACTTGTACAATTGCTGTAAATATAAGGTCTTTTCCTTTTCCAATTTGAGTAATGTCTAAATTAGGACTACTTACTGCTTGAATATTGTTTTCTTTAATTGCTGTTTCATAAATTTCTGGTACTAATTCATTAAATGTATCTTCATTGAATATTTCTGTTCCATATTGTTTTTCTACCATATTCATTGGTGCTTTACCTTTTCTGAAACCTGGTATTGTAAAGTACTTAGCTGTTTTTGCATATACCTTTTTCATTGCTTCATCAAATTTTTCAGCTTCTACTACGAAACTTAATTTTACTTCATTTTTGTTTTCTGTGTTTTCTACTTTTACACTCATTTTATAATCTTCCTTTCAAAAATATAATTAGCTTTTATATTATACCACATTTTTCATGTATTTCAAGTATTTATGTGACTTTAGTTGAATTTCAACCGTTTTATTTATAACATATTTATTATTTAATTTTTATTAAGTTAAATTTCAAATAGTCAGAACTTACAAGTTTATAAATTATTCCATTTATATTTTCTTCTACTGCGTCTTGATGCGATTTACCATGTAAATGTCCATAATAGCATTGTTTTATATTATATTGTTTTAGTATTTTTACAAATTCGGAATTCTTGTTTAAATGTGTTATTGGTGGATAGTGCATAAACACTATAATTTCTTTGTCTGAACCATATTGTTGAATTCCATTTTCTATAGCTAATTTTAACCTAATACTTTCTCTGTTTATCATTTTATTGCTGTTTTCTGTATCAAGCAAATTCCACCCCCTAGTTCCTGTTAGAATTTTATTTTCTATCAAATAACTATTATTATATATAAAATCAATATTTTCAAAATTATTTTTTTTTAAATAATTTTTCATACTTGTTACTGTAGTCCACCAATAATCATGGTTTCCTTTTAATAATAGTTTTTTCCCTGGCAACGAATTTAAATATTCAAAATCTTTATAGGTTTCATCTAAATGCATAGCCCATGAAAAATCACCTGGCAATACTACTGTATCTTCTGGCTTCACTTTTAATATCCAATTTTTTTTTATTTTTTCGCTGTGACCTTCCCAATTTTCACCAAATACACTCATTGGTTTATCTTGTGAAAACGAAAGATGTAAATCTGCTATTGTATATATTGCCATTTTCATTTTCCTTTCAAATTTTATTATTAGCATAATTTATTTTATATGTTTTCACTATTTTATTCCTAAATTTGGAACTGCATTTAAACTTAGGTCTGATGTATTACCCACTATATATGTATAGTACCCTGCTGATGCTATCATTGCAGCATTATCTGTACATAATATAGGTTCAGGATAATATATTTCATAACCTTTTTCTTTTAGTTTCAGAAATTCACTTCTTATATATGTATTTGCAGAAACCCCGCCTGCTAATGCTATTTTGTTTATATTTAATTTTTTTGCAACTTTTAAAGTGTGGTCTAGTAATACTTCTGAAATTGTTTTTTCAAAACTATTACATAAATCTGCTTTGTTTATATTTGGATTCTTGTGATGTAAATTTATAACTGCTGTTTTTAATCCACTAAAACTAAAATCTAAATTGTCTATGTGTGTTTTTGGAAGCTCAATATTTGGCTTTCCTTCTTTTGCTAGTTTATCAACTTTTGGTCCGCCCGGATAACCAAGTCCAATTACTCTTGCAACCTTATCAAAAGCTTCCCCCACTGCATCATCTCTAGTTTTAGCTAATACTTCAAATTCAGAATAACTTTTTATATGTACTAAGTGTGTGTGACCACCTGAAATAATTAAACACAAAAATGGCGGTTTTAACTCTGTGTGTGTAATATAATTTGCCGCTATGTGTCCATGTATATGGTTTGTTCCTATTAATGGTTTATTTAATGAATAACTTAATGCTTTTGCATAAGATACACCAACAAGTAGAGCTCCCACCAAACCCGGTCCATAAGTACATGCTATTAAATCTATATCTTCCATTGTAATATTTGCTTGATTTATGGCTTCTTTTACTACATTTGAAATAGCTTCTATGTGGTTTCTTGATGCTATTTCTGGCACAACTCCTCCAAATTGTTCATGTATTTTTATTTGTGAATTTATTACATTAGAAAGAACTTCTCTTCCATTTTTTACAATAGAAGCAGAAGTTTCATCACAACTTGATTCAATTCCTAAAATATATGTGTCTTTCATTTTTATTCCTCATTCTAATTATGCGTAAAGCAAATATTTGATAGTAACACTAAAAAACAAAAATGTAATTCTATTTTATATAAATAAACTAAACAATGCTCCAACAATAGCCTCTATTCCATTCATAATTGCATTAATTGCTGGCGAAATTATTAAACTTGAAAGTGGTGTAATCCAAATTACAACAAATATTATATAAAATATGTTTTCATGTTCTTCAAACCATCTTTTTGCATTATATGATAAAAATCCCATTAATACTTTTGAGCCATCGAGTGGTGGTAATGGTATTAAATTAAATACACCTAAACCAACATTTACAATTACTGCGTATTGTATCATTGTCATTATAATAATACCTGTTTGTGTATTAATAGCAAAATTTGTAGCAAACATTTGCAATGCATAAAATATTATTGTAAGTACAAAAGCAAGTAAAATATTCATTAATGGCCCCGCAGCAGCTACTATTGCTTCACCTGTTCTTGCAGATATTTTTCTATTAAAATTATTAGGATTTATTTCTACCGGTTTTCCCCATCCAATATGTGTAAATAGTAATAATACTACTGCTATTGGATCTAGATGTGTTAGTGGATTCAGGTTTAGTCTTCCTTGAATTTTTGGTGTTTCGTCTCCTAACTTATATGCAGCTAATGCATGTGCATATTCGTGAAATGTTATTGCTATAAGTACTCCTGGTAATGTAAGAAGTACACTTAACAAGTTAAACCCTCCACCTAGTAAACTTGTTACTGCAATAATTACCAAAATTATGTATAAATATCTAGTGTCAAAATTCATTTGAATTTTCCTTTCTAAATTAATCTAAAGGTTTCATTGTTGGAAATAACAATACATCTCTTATTGATGCCGAGTCTGTAAGTAGCATTACTAAACGGTCAATTCCCATTCCTAATCCACCTGTTGGTGGCATACCATACTCTAGTGCTTCAATAAAGTCGGTATCCATCATGTTTGCTTCTTCGTCACCAGCGTTTCTAGCTTCAACTTGTTTTAAAAATCTTTCATATTGGTCTATTGGATCATTTAATTCTGAATATGCATTTCCATATTCTCTTCCTCCAATAAATAATTCAAATCTTTGAGTCATTTTTGGATTATTTGGACATTTTTTTGTAAGTGGAGAATTTTCAACTGGGTATTCATATAAAAACGTTGGTTGTCTTAATGTTTCTTCAACTTTTTCATCAAATATTTGTGCTAATATATCGCCTCTTGATGTCTTTATAAGGTCAATTTCTATTCCTATATTTTTTGCTGCTTCTTGTGCTTGTTTGTCTGTTTCTATTGTATTAAAATCAATTCCTGTTACATTTTTAACAGCATCTATCATAGTAACTCTTTTGAATGGTGCTTCTAAATCAATTTCTTCACCTTGGTATGTTATTTTACCTGTTCCACATACTTTACTTGCACATTTTCTAATTATTTCTTCTGTTATATTCATCATTCCTTCTAAGTCTGTATATGCTTGGTATAATTCTATACAAGTAAATTCTGGATTATGTTTTACGTCCATTCCCTCGTTTCTAAAATTTCTGCCTATTTCATATACTTTATCTAATCCACCAATTATAAGTCTTTTTAAGTACAATTCTGTTGCAATTCTTAAATACATATCTATGTCAAGTGTATTATGGTGTGTTATAAATGGTCTGGCTGATGCTCCCCCTGCTATTGTTTGCAATATAGGTGTTTCGACTTCCATAAAACCTTTTTCATCTAATACTTTTCTGATTTCTGTAATAATTGCTGTTCTCTTTTTAAATGTTTCTTTTACTTCTGGATTCATAATTAAGTCAACAGATCTTTGACGATAACGTAAGTCTGTATCTTTTAATCCATGAAATTTTTCTGGTAATGGTCTTAAAGATTTTGACAAAAGCGTAACTTCTTTTGCATGTATAGAAATTTCACCTGTTTTTGTTTTAAATACAAAACCAGTAATTCCTATAATGTCTCCAATATCGTCTTCTTTAAATTGCTTATAACTTTCTTCTCCTAAATCATTTATACTAACATAGCTTTGTATTTTTCCCTCGTTGTCTTGAATATGACAAAAAGAAGCTTTACCCATTATACGCTTAGCCATCATTCTACCAGCTATTGTAACATCTTTTCCTTCTAGTTCTTCATAGTTTTCTTTTATTTGTTTGCTGTTGTGTGTTACATTGAATTTTATAATTTCAAAAGGATCTTTTCCTTCAGCTTGTAATTTCGCTAATTTTTCTCTTCTTATTTTCATAAGTTGATTTAAATCTAATTCTGTTTCTTGGTTGTTTGTGTTTTTTTCTTCCATATATAAACTCTCCTTTTATTTATTATTTTCCAATAATATTATACCTTATAAATCTTGATATGTAAACATTTGGAAGCAATTTTTTAAAAAACAATCATTATGAAGCTTTTCTTAATTCTTGTGCGTGTGCCTTTGCTATTTCTGTAATTTCTCCAGATGCAATTCTTGCAATTTCTTCAATTGTTTCTTCTTCATTTAATTTTTTTACACTTGTATATGTTTTATTCTCTTTAGTTTGTTTACTTATGTAATAATTATGATTACCTTTTGCTGCAATTGAAGGTAAATGTGTTATGCAAATTACTTGATGTAATTTGGCAATTGATTTCATTTTTTCTGCTACTGCTTTAGATGCTTTACCACTAATACCTGTGTCAATTTCGTCAAATACCAATGTACTTACTTCATCAACATTTACTAATACATTTTTTATTGCAAGCATAATTCTTGCCATTTCACCACCAGATGCAGTTTTTATAAGTGGTTTCATTTCTTCACCTATATTAGTACATACCATAAATTCCACATTATCTATTCCTGTTTCATTAAATTTTTCTGATGTAATTATTTGTATTTCAAATTTCGCATTTGGCATTTCTAAATCTTTTAGTTCATTATTTATTTTACTTGACAACTCTTTTGCATATTTTTTTCTTGTTTCACTTATTTTATTTGCTATTTCAAGCAATTCTTGTTTTATTACATTTATTTGTATTTTTATTTTTTTATGATACTCGTCTAAGTTTTCTATTTTATGTATTTCTTCTTCAACTTTATTGGCATATTCTAATATTTCTTTAACTGTGTTTCCATATTTTCTTTTTAATGAATAAATTAGGTCTAGCCTATTTTCTATTTGATTTCTTTCTTCTTCATCAAAATCAACTTTTTCTCTCATATAGCTTAAATCTCTTGCTAATTCTTGAATATCATAGTAGCTATTTTTTAATACACTCAATTTTTCATTATATTTTATTCCACAATCTTGTATTTTTTCTAAATTACGAATTGCACTGTTTATTGCAACTATGGCACTTTCGTTTAATGCATTATCTATTTGACATAAATTATCTTTTAGTTTTTCTGCATTTTGCATTATTTTGTGTTTTTCTTCTAGTTCTTCTTCCTCATTTACTTTTAATTTAGATTGTTCAATTTCATTGTATTGATAATGTAATAGGTCAAGTCTTCTTTCTTTTTCTTTATCTTCTCCATAAGTATTTTTTAGTTCTTGTTTTAAACTATTATATTTTGTTAGTTTTTCTTTGTATATAAATAAATTTTCTTCCAGTTCTTTTCCAATAAATTTATCTAAATATGCAATGTGTTGCATAGGATTTAAAATTAGTTGACTATCATGTTGTCCATGAATGTCAATTATTTTACTCATAAATTCTTTTAATTCATTTACAGTAACTAGCCTACCATTTATTTTACATGAATTTCTACCATTTAAATGTATTTCTCTTGATACTATTATATTGTTATCAACTGCTAAAGCATTGTTTGGGCAATAAAAATTTGCTTCTACAAAAGAAAAATCTTCTCCATTTCTAATCATTTCTTTTGAAAATCTACCACCTGCTAAAATTGCAAGTGAGCCTATTATTAATGTTTTTCCTGCCCCCGTTTCACCTGTTAGTACATTAAAACCTTCATTTAATTCAATGCTTAAATCATCTATAATTCCAACATTTTTTATATGTAATGTAGTAACCATTTTCTTCTCCTTTACATACGAATTATTGTTTGTATATTTGTATTATATACCAAATTTTTGTTTTGTCAAGGTTTTTTATTATTTTATTTTTTGTTTATTATTTTGAAATTAAATAATCATATTATGTTTCATTGCTATTGCATTATTTCAAGTATAAAAAAATCATATAAGTACTGAAACAACAGTATTTATATGATTTTTTATTTGGTGACCCCTACGGGAATCGAACCCATGATTCAGCCTTGAGAGGGCTGCGTCTTAACCGCTTGACCAAGGGGCCTTTTTAGTTTGCTTTAATACTATAACATATTTGCAAACATTCGTCAAGACACGTATATAAATTTAGTAGCCACCATGTTACATGATAATGTTTTTTATAAAATTACCATTTTATAATTTCAAATAGTCTTTCATCTTGTTTTGTTAAATATAAATATCCAATTAATGCTTCAAATGCAGTTGCATACATATAGTCTTGCATAGTTGCATTTTTAGCAATATGATGTGTTTGCGTATTTCTACCTCTTCTAACTATTTCTTTTTCTTCATCTGTTAATATTTCATTTAGCTTTTTTAATGTTTCTGCTTGTGCTTTGGCTTTTACATATTTTATTGAATTTATATGTAATTCATGTGGTTTTAATTTTGTTGTATCTACCAATTTTGTACGTATGTATAGTTCATATACACAATCACCAATATATGCCCATGTTAATGGCGACATTTGATTTATTTCTTCTATACTTTTATTTCTATTAAATATTTCCAACTTATTCTCCTTTTACTACTTCTAATGTAATTTTTCCTAATTTTCCGTTTCTGAAATCATCAATTAAAATATTTGCAACTTTTTCTATATTTATTTCTCCTCCAGAAATAATTGCACCTCTTTTTTTACCAATTAAATTCATAACTTCTAACACTTTTTCATTTTCTTGTAAATTATCGTTTTGCATTATTTCATTTATTTGTTCTTGTGTTAGTTTATATCTTTCTAATAAATTTTGCATATAATTTGTAATTAATGTTTTTAGTAAACCAAAACCTATTTCTTCTGTTTGTAAAACATCATCTTTAATTGTTCCTGCATAAGCTAAATTCATTGCTATTTCTTGATTGCCCAATTTTGGCCATAATACTCCTGGAGTATCTAATAGCTCTATTCTTTCTGATACTTTTATCCATTGTTTTTGTCTTGTTACACCCGGTTTATTTCCAGTTTGTGCAACCGTTTTCTTAGCTATTCTATTTATAAAAGAAGACTTACCTACATTTGGAATTCCAAGGATCATTATTCTTATTGATTTACCAACTCTTCCCCTATTCTCAAATTTTTCATTATCATAAATTTGCTCTATTTTTTTTATAGTCTCATTTATTCCTTTTCCTGTTGCAGAGTCTGTTAAAACTGCCGGTATGTTGTTTTTTTCAAAATATTCTATCCACTTTTTATTTTGTTTTTCGCTTGCCAAATCACATTTATTTAAAATTACTAATCTTTTTTTATCTTTTATAATTTCTTTTATGTCAGGATTTTGACTTGCAAGCGGTATACGTGCGTCCAACAGTTCTGCAACCACATCAATTAGTTTCAAATCTTCTATTATTTGTTTTTTTGTTTTTGCCATGTGTCCGTGGGTACCAGTTAATGGAAGTATTAGAAAAACTTTTTTCTTCTTTCATTATAAATCCTCCTTTACCTTTGATAAATCT
>CAZUAJ010000019.1:0-16084 GCA_964618105.1 uncultured Clostridium sp.
TTGACCTACATTTTCTTCTGTTAATGTTACTTCTGAACCACCTATTGTTACTTTTATTGATGGTGGTGGATCTTTTAACATTTCATCCATCCATGTACTAAGACTGTTTAGTGCATTTTTATCACTTTCTATTGCATTTTCCATTTTGTTTTGCGCTTCTTTTGCTTTTCCTACTATTCCATTATCCCCTATTATTGCATTTATACTTATTCCTGCTAATATTAAAAGCACCACTATTGTTACTACTAATGCTATTAATGTAATACCCTTTTTATTTTTTAGTATTTTTTTCATTTGTTCACTCCTCGTATAATAATATTTACAATCAATTTTATATTTTTAAAATTACATTAAATTAATGATTGTAAATATATTATAAATAACATGACATTTAATGTCAATAGAAAAATATAGAAAAATTAAGGGGATTTTTTATAAATCTTGTGGTTTTTTGTAAAATTTTATGATATAATATTTTTGTTACAAATGAGATGGAGGGTAATGGTTATGAATTTTAATAAATGTAGTCGTTGTGGTGGTTTTTTTGTTTCTGATGGTAATACATGTCCTAATTGCCTTCAAAAAGACCAAAGTGAAATGTACAGACTAGAAAATTTTATTGAAGAAAATCCTAATACAAATTTGAATTTAGAAGATATTGCTTTAAGTACAGGAATTTCTAATAAAAATTTAACTAGATTTTTAGCTAATGAACAATTTAATAATTTTGTGAATAAAAATATATTATAAATTTTATTAAAATAACCACTAGAAAAATATTTTTCTAGTGGTTATTTTATAATTTTATTTTTAAATGGTTACTTAGTTTCCTAATGTTACTTTTATTATTGTACCTTCTTCAACTTGTGTGTTTGCAATAGGTTCTTGGCTTATCACTGTTCCTGAGCCTGTAACACTGTAATTTAAATTTAGATTATTAAGTATTGTTTTAACTTGTGACAAAGATTTATTTGTTAAGTCTGGTACTTGTTTAGAAACTTTTGTATTTTCTATTTCTGTGTATAATTTTATTATAGAACCTTTAATTAGTTCTGAACCTTTAGTAGGATATTGTTCTGTTACAATGTCTGTTGCTTCAGCAGAAGTGCTAACTGTAAAACCAGCATTTTTTAATGTTTTTTGAGCTTCAGCAACTGTTTTATTTGTTACATTTGGAAGAGTTACTGTTTTTGTAGAAGAACTATTTGCAGAATTGTTTGCTGATATTTGCATATATGGTAAAATTTCTTTTAGCATTTGGGCTGCAACAGGAGCTGCAACTGTGTTTCCGCTATAGCCTTTTGGTCCGTCTGGATCATAAAGAGTAACTAATAGTACAATTTCTGGGTTTTCAGTTGGACTTACTGCAACAAATGAAGCAGTATATCCTTCATCTGTGTTATAGTCTGGCTCAGATGTACCAGTTTTTCCGGCAATTGAATAACCTTTAATTTTTGCATATTTTCCAGAGCCATCTGTTACTACAGTTTCCATTAAATCCATCATTTCTAGTGCAGTAGTTTTGGAAATTACTTGTCTAACTTCTGTTGTATCAATTGTAGTAATAGCACCTGTGTCAGTATTTTTTATTTCTTTTACAATTCTTGGTTTCATTAAAACCCCTTCATTTGCAACTGCACAAACAGCATTTATCATTTGAATAGGTGTTACTTTAAACCTTTGACCAAAGGACATTGTAGCAAGTTCAACAGATCCAACATCTGTTAAATTCCAAAATATTGAGTTTGATTCACCAATAGTATTAATTCCAGTTTTTTCAAAAAAACCAAATGCATTATAATATTTATAACTTGTAGTTGCACCTATTTTTTCACTTATTTGCATAAATGCAGGATTGCAAGAAACAGCAAAAGCTTCACGTAGGCTTTCATAACTGTGTCCTGACTTTGTTGCACAACTAATTTTAACTTCTGAAACCTTTTGGTATCCTTTACAGTAATAAACAGATGCTTTGTCTGGAACTGCAAGGTTTTCTTCTAAGGCGATAGCTGCAGTAATTATTTTAAAAACAGAACCCGGTTCATAAGGGTCTGATATAGCACGATTACGAAATAAATTGTATATTGTGTTATACTGTTCTTCTGAACTCATTTTTTTCCATTGTTTTTCTGATACTGAATTTGGCATTTCAAAAGGTGTGTTTAAATTATAGTCAGGATATGTTGCCATAGCTAAAATATCACCAGTTTTTGGGTCCATTGCAATTACATTTCCGCCACGTGAACATTTATTATCAATACATGCTTGTTTTAAATATTTTTCAACAATACTTTGAATGTTTGCATCAATAGTTAATGTTATATCACTACCATTTTCAGCTGGTATATATGTTTGATTATTGTCAGGTATAAATTCTTGAATAGCATCTTGTGCTGTTGTTACTTTGCCAGGAGTACCTGTTAAAACATCATCCCATGCTTTTTCTAGACCTTCTAACCCGTCATTATCAGTACCGCAAAACCCTATTAAAGAAGATGCTAAATTATCATAAGGATAATATCTTTTTGTGTCTTCACTAATAGTTATTCCAGAATAAAATTTATTTTCTTCCATCCATTCTTTTAGCTTGTCTACCTTATCTTTTTCAACTTTTCTAGCTAATGTAATATATTCTGAATTACTAGAAACTTTTTCTAAAATTTCATTATAATCTAGTTCAAAAATTTCTGAAACAGCTTTTGAGAAACTTTCTTTTAAAGATTTTGTTTTACTTTCATCTATTTTATTTTCATTATCTAAAATAACTATAGATGTAGGAGCTATACTAATAGTGTCAACATCTGCACTTATAGCTAATGCTTTTCCTGTAGAGTCATATATTGTTCCTCTTTTTGGGCTAATAGTACGACTTGTTATTAGTTGATTGTACATTTTTTCTTTTAAGTCTGAACCTTTAACAAATTGTAAATAGGCTAAACGAATAACTAGTAAAAACATCAAACAAAATATAGCTAATCTTGCTATTAATATTCTTTTTGGCATTGTAATTACTTTTTTCATTAATCCTCCCCGTATTAAACTCTTAGTTTTTTTATAATTTTTATTTCAGCATATAATTGCTCAATTACATGTTTTCTATTTTTTAATGCTTCATTGTATTCACTTAAAATTTGTTTATAATTTTCCATATTTTCGCCTTGTTGAAATAAAAGAGTCATTCCTTCGTGATAATAATTTTTTGTTTTTTCATTATTTGAAGCATCAGCTTTTTTTTGATAATTTTCAATTAATTCTAGACGTTTAATTTGATTTTTTAAATAATCAACATAGTCCATAACACCACTTATTTCATATAATGTATCTTCAATAACTACTTTAAATAATTGTTTTAAAATAGTTCCATTTATTTTTCCAGTTTTTTCTTTTGAGCTTAATTGGTCTAATGCAACAAATCTTGGGTCTGGTTGGGCAGTTTTTATTAAGTCTTTTAATGTTTCAGAAATATTAACATGTGTTTTATATTGCCTTTTGGTAACAAGTGCGTCATATTCGTCTGCAATACGAACAATTTGTGCACTATAAGGAATGTCTTTTTTGTGAAGGCCATTTGGATATCCAGAACCATCTAATGCTTCATGATGGTCTAACGGAAACAAGGCATAAGGACGAAGTTTAACATCACTCATACATAAATTATAGCCAAGAGTGGTGTGTGTTTTTATAACTTCATATTCTTCTTCTGTTAATTTGTCTGGCTTGTTTAGAATTTCTGGTGGAATAAACATTTTTCCAATATCGTGTAAATATCCTCCAATTGTACAATGTACAATAAATGATTTTTTACATCTTAAGCGCTCACAAAGTCTACAACATAAATTTGCAACATTTTCACTATGCTTTTTAGTAAAAGGATCAAGCTTGCCTAGAACATCTAATTGATAGCGAATAACTTGGTCTAAGTTATAAGATTTAAAATTTATTGGACTGTAAAAGTCAAATTTAGTTTCAAACATGTAACTCTCCTTAAATTCATTAGTAATATTTATAATTATAATACTACAAAACAAAATAAAAGGCAACAAATTTTGACTTGAAAAAAAGTAATATTACTTATATAATAGGTATATAAATAAAATAAAGGAGAAGAAACTATGAAAAGTCAAAAAGGATTAACCCTTTTAAGTACAATAGTATTGGTATTAGTAATTGCATTTATAACATTTGGAGTTGTGTATTTTGTAAAACTTCAAACTACAAAAGAAGGTCTTGAAGATATGAAAACAGATTTATTACAAGTTCAAGCTAAGGTTAAAAAAATATCTTCAGATTACATATTAGAAAAAAAAGATGATGTATTAGTGGGAACTAAAATTTCAGATATAAAAAGTGAACCTGCTATTCAAGAATTTTTAAATAAAAATTCAATTAACATTAATGAAAAAGGAAAAAAATATTATGTGTTAAATCAGCAAAATTTAAATGAACTAGAATTAACACAAATTACGTTAGAAGATAATTCATATTATATTGTAGAATACACTGAAGCCAAAGTTTACTATACTAAAGGTTATGAATTAAATGGCAACAGTTATTATGATTTGGATAATATTGAAGAATTAAAAATAGAAGAATAAAAGGATTAGAAATGAAAGAAAAAGAATTAGAAAGATTAATGAACTTAAAAAAAATAGAAGAAGAATTGTATAGTGAAAAAGGATTAAATGCTATTGCAGGAATTGATGAAGCCGGAAGGGGTCCACTTGCTGGACCTGTTGTTGTTGCATCTGCATTAATGCCAAGAAATTCAATGATAGAAGGTGTTAATGATTCCAAAAAAATATCTGAGAAAAAAAGAGAGTTATTATATGAACAAATAACAAGTGAAGCCATTAGCTTTGGGGTAGGTATTGTAAGTCAAAAGGAAATTGACGAAATAAATATTCTACAAGCAACTAAAAAAGGCTTAACAGAAGCCATAAAAGATATGGAGCAAAAGCTTGCTTTAAAACCTGAACTAGGAATTGTGAAACCAGATGCAATTTTGGTAGATGCACTAACTAAAATTGATACAGATGGTATACCATATAAATCAATTATTCATGGAGATGCAGTTAGTTATTCAATAGCTTCTGCTTCAATTATAGCAAAGGTAACAAGGGATAGAATAATGAAACAGTGGGATGAAATATATCCGCAGTATGGTTTTGCTAAACATAAAGGTTATGGAACTGCAGCACATATAAAAGCAATAAAAGAGTTTGGACCATGCCCACTACATCGCAATAGTTTTATTAAGAATTTTGTATGATAATTTATTTTTTTGTATATGGGAGTGAAAAATGAATATATTAGAAATAATTGCAAAGAAAAGAGATAAACAAAAACTAAATAAACATGAAATAGAATACTTTATAGAAAATTATACAAATGGTAATATACCAGATTATCAAGCTTCTGCACTTGTAATGGCAATTTATTTAAATGGTATGGATGAAGAAGAAACTACAAACTTAACTTTAGCAATGGCACATTCTGGTGATATATTAAATTTGTCTGAATTAGGCTCTGTAGTGGATAAACATAGTACTGGTGGAATAGGAGATAAAGTAACACTAATTTTGGCACCAATAATTGCATCTCTTGACATTCCAGTTGCAAAAATGTCAGGCAGGGGGTTAGGATATACAGGTGGAACTATAGATAAATTGGAAGCTATTCCTGGCTATAATACAAATCTTACAGTAGATGAGTTTATTTCAAATGTAAAAGAAATAGGGATAGCTTTAATGGGGCAAACTTTAAATTTAGCACCAGCAGATAAAAAACTATATTCTTTAAGAGATGCTACTTCAACTACTGAAAGTATTCCACTTATTGCTTCTAGCATAATGAGTAAAAAAATAGCAGCAGGAGCAAATAAAATTGTACTTGATGTAACCTCTGGAAGTGGAGCATTTATGAAAAATTTAGTAAATGCTACAAAACTTGCTGAAACTATGAAAAAAATAGGACAATTAGCTAATAAGGAAACAGTATGTGTAATTACAAGCATGGATGAACCTTTAGGAAAAGCAGTTGGAAACACATTAGAAGTAATTGAAGCAATAGAATTTTTAAAAGGAAATAGGCAGCCAGATGTAGAAGAAGTAATACTAGCACTTGGAGCTTATATGATAAAACTTGCTGGTAAAGGAAATAATATAGAAGAAAATAAACAAAGAATGTTACAGCAAATTCAAAATGGAAATGCTTATACAAAGTTAAAGCAATGGATAAGCAAACAAGGTGGAGATATTAGTTATTTAGAAAATACAAATAAATTTGAGAAGTCAAAATACATAATCCCTGTTTTCTCTTGTAAAAGTGGGTATATAAAAGAACTTAATGCACAAAAAATAGGTGAAGCATCAATGAATTTGGGAGCTGGTAGAAAGAAAAAAGAAGATAGTATTGATTTTTCTGTTGGAATTATTCTTGAAAAGAAAATTGGAGCCAAGGTTGAGTGTGGTGAAATTTTAGCATATATTCATGCAAATGATGAAGCTTTAGGAAATGTAATAGCTAATGATGTGCTAAATACTTATGAAGTAACAGATAAATTTATAAATACAAAACAAAATGTTTTAAAAATTGTATAAAAAGTGGTCAACTTGAACGTTGACCACTTTTTATTATTCACTAAATATTTCATCAAATTCTTCGCCGTCAATTTTTTCTTTTTCAAGAAGTACATTTGCAACTTTTGTTAGTTTATCCATATTTGCATTTAATATTTCTTCTGCTTTTTTGTAAGCAAAATTTATAATGCTTTTTACTTCTTCATCAATTAAATTTGCTGTTTCTTCTGAATATTCTTTAGCTTGTGCAAAATCTCTTCCTAAAAATACTTCTTCTTGGCTTGAGCCTAATGTAATAGTTCCTATTTTTTCACTCATACCATATTTAGTAACCATGCTTCTTGCAATTTGTGTTGCTCTTTCTATGTCATTGCTTGCACCTGTTGAAATGTCATTTAACACAAGTTGTTCTGCTACCCTACCACCAAGTAATGAAACTATGTTTTCAACCATTTCTGTTCTTGACATAAATGATTTGTCTTCTGTTGGGCGATACATTGTGTAACCACCTGCCATACCTCTAGGTATAATTGATATTTGATGTACAGGGTCTTGAGTAGGTAAAAATCTACTTACTACTGCATGACCTGCTTCATGGAAAGCAACTAATTTTTGTTCTTTTTCACTTCTTACTCTTGTACGTTTTTCAGGTCCCATTGTTACCTTCACCATAGCATCTTCAACTTCTTGCATTCCTATTTCTGGTAAATTTCTTCTAGCTGCTAATAATGCTGCTTCATTTAGAACATTTTCTAAATCAGCTCCTGAAAAGCCTGAAGTATTTTTAGCTATTGTTCTTAAATCTACATTAGCAGATAGTTTTTTCTTTCTGCTGTGTACTTCTAATATTTGTTCTCTTGCTTTTACATCTGGATTTGATACTACTATTTGCCTGTCAAATCTACCCGGTCTTAGTAATGCTTTGTCTAATATGTCTGGTCTGTTTGTTGCAGCTAATACTATAACCCCTTCATTTGCAGAGAACCCATCCATTTCAACCAATAATTGGTTTAATGTTTGTTCTCTTTCATCATGTCCACCGCCCAAACCAGCGCCTCTTTGACGTCCTACTGCGTCAATTTCGTCTATAAATATAATACATGGGGCTTTTTTCTTTGCCTCTTCAAATAAATCTCTAACTCTTGATGCACCAACACCAACAAACATTTCTACAAAGTCAGAACCACTTATGAAGAAAAATGGAACACCCGCTTCTCCTGCTACTGCTTTTGCTAAAAGTGTTTTACCTGTTCCTGGATGACCAACTAATAAAACACCTTTTGGTATTCTAGCACCCATTTCTGTGAATTTTCTTGGATTTTTCAAAAATTCTACTATTTCTTCTAGTTCTTCTTTTTCTTCGTCAACACCTGCAACATCATTAAATGTTACTCTATTTTTGTCTGATGGATTTATCATTCTAGCACGACTTTTACCAAATGACATTGTTTTGCCACCAGCTCCGCCGTTTCCATTTTGTACTCCACCCATAAGTAAAAACCAAAAAATAAAAAATATAATAAGTATTCCAAATGGAGTTAATAAATTAAAAATTACAATCCATATAGATTCAGATTTTTCTGTTACTTTTATTTCGCCTTCCTTCATGCTTTTATCTAAACTATTCATTAAATTTTCTACACTTGGTATATTTACTTCTTTTGAAAAGTTTTCATTTTTTAATTTTACTTCTGCTTTTACACCGTCAGGTTCTAGTATAATTTCTTTAACTTCCCCTGCTTCAATTTTAGAAATAAGTTCAGAATATGCTAATTTATTATCACTATTTTCTATAATAGAACTTACAAGTACTATTAAAATTACTCCTATAATTAGCCACATTGCTAATGTTTTTATACTATTTTTCAAATTTGCTCCTCCTCTTTACGTTTTTTAACATTTAGACTATAACATACTAATATTTTAAATTCAAGTATTTTCACAAAACTTTCATTTAGCAAATTAGCTTATATCAATGGTTTGCCTACGGAAGGTTAATTTTACCTGTAAAAAAAATTTTTCCTTTTTTTATATATATTTTCACATTTTTATTTGGAGTTAAATATTTATTTCCAATATTATTTTCACAAAGTTTAATAATATCTTCTACATGTATTTTTGAAATTCCTTGAACATTACCATTTGCCTTGCTAATAGTATATAAAATAAGTCTTGATTTTATAACCTTATTAAGTTTATTAAATTTATTAAGATTTAATATAATTTCGTTTTGATTTTGCCCAATTTTTAGTTCTTCATACTTTTGACTTATAATTTCTTCAAAATATTCTTCTTCTTCTTTAGCAATGGCAGATAATCTATTTATTCCTTCTAATATATTTGGATTAAATTCTTTTTTTAAATATGGAATTAATTCATTTCTTACTTTATTTCTGTTATATATGTTTTCAAAATTTGTTTTATCAATTTTAGGATTTAAGTTTTGGCTTTTACAATAATTTTCAATTTCATCTCTTACACATTCTCGTATTGGGCGTATGAATTCCAAATTTGCTTCTTTTCTTTTTATTTCAATGCCTTTAAGTCCTGTGGTGCCACTTCCTCTTATTATATTTAATAAAACTGTTTCAACATTATCATTTAAATTATGTGCTGTTGCAATTTTATTTGCATTTTCTTTTTGTGCTACCTGTTTAAAAAATTCATATCGAATTTTTCTTCCCATTTCTTCTGTTCCTAATTTTTGCTCTTTTGCTAATTTTTCCACTTCTGCTTTTTTTATATAGCATTTTATATTTTTACTTCTACAATAATCTTCTACATAAGCTGTTTCTTCATCTGCTTCTTCTCTTATAGTATGATTTATGTGTGCTACTATAATTTCTATTTCCAGTTTTTCTTTTAAACAATACAAAGAATCTAGCAGACACATTGAGTCAGGTCCGCCAGATACTCCTATTACGATTTTATCGCCTTTTTGTATTAAATTATATTTGTTTATTGTTGTTAAAATTTTTTCTAACATTTTGCTCCTTTTTATTCTCTATATTTGTCTAAATTTGCAAATTTGGTGTAACTACCTAACCATAAAAGTTCAACTGTACCTGTAGAACCAGCTCTGTGTTTTGCAAGTATAACTTCTGCAATGTTTTTCTTTTCTGATTCTTGGTTATAGTAATCATCACGGTATAAAAACATAACTATATCTGCGTCTTGTTCAATAGCACCAGATTCACGTAAGTCTGAAAGCATTGGTCTGTGATCTGGTCTTTGTTCTACAGAACGAGAAAGTTGTGATAATGCTATAACCGGTACATTTATTTCTTTTGCAAGTATTTTTAATGAACGACTAATTTCAGAAATTTCCTGTTCACGGCTACCATTTCTTTTATTACTTCCTTGTACTAATTGAATATAATCAATTACTACCATTCCTATATTTTTTTCTAACTTTAATTTTCTACATTTTGCACGTATTTCCATTACAGATATACCTGGTGTGTCATCTATAAATATTTGTGCTTGTGATAAATTCCCTGATGCTTCAGCTAATTTTTGCCAATCGTCATCTTCTATTTTACCTGTTCTAACTTTGTTACTATCAACCATTGCTTCACTGCATAAAATACGGTTTGTCATTTGCTCTTTAGACATTTCTAGGCTAAATATTGCAACTGGTGTGTTATATCTTACAGCCGCATTTGTAGCTAAGTTTAGTGCAAATGCTGATTTTCCCATAGCAGGTCTTGCTGCTAATATAACTAAATCTGATTTATGTAATCCTGCTGTTATAAAATCTAAATCTGCAAAACCTGTTGGTACGCCAGTTATATGTTGTTTTTGATTATATAATTGTTCTAATTGTGTAAATGAATCTACTAATATATCTTTTATTGAAGAATATCCTTTTTGATTTCTATTTTGTATAACATCAAATATTTTTCTCTCAGCTGTATCTAATATGTCTTCTACATCTTGAGTTTGGTCATATCCCAAACTAATTAAATCATTCGCTGTTTTAATTAGTGCTCTTAATGCAGATTTTTCTTCTACAATTTTAATATATTGTTCGACATTTGCAGTTGTTGGAACTTTGTCTGGAAGCTGAGCAATATACTCTAATCCACCAACTGATTCTAACTGTTTCATAGTTTGCAGTTCTGTTTTTAAAGTAATTATATCCACTGGTTCTGCACGATTATATAAATTTAAAATTGCTTCATATATTATTTTATTATCTTCACGATAAAAGTCTTCTGGTTTTAAGGTTTCAACTGCAGACATAATTGCATCTTTGTCTGTTAGCATACTTCCTATAACAGCTTGTTCTGCTTCAATATCGTGTGGTGGAATTTTGCCTAGCTCCATTTTTTTCTCCTTTTTCATTGTTTTTAATGCACTTTGACAAAGCAAGATACTGATTATTTCAAAATGTAATTTTAAAAAGAATTAGTATATTGCGCGGAAAAGTGTATTAAAAAGGCAAGGGCGCATACGCGTGTATGTAACCGCGTTTTTAATGCACTTTGACAAAGCAAGATACTGATTATTTTTAAAATTTAGAGTACTTGAACTTTTAAAATAGCTAATACCCCTTCAAACAACTTAATATTAACATTTGAAACTCCCAATACTTTAATAGGCTCTTTTAAGTCTATTTTCTTTTTGTCTATTTCAATGTTATGTTGTTTTTTTAGGTTTTCTGCAATTTCTTTTGAAGTTATTGAACCAAATATTTTTTGATTTTCTCCAGATTTTACAGCTATTTTTAATGTTATATGTTTTAATTGTTCTGCTATTTTTTCTGCATTTTCTTTTTCAACTGATTTTTGATATTTTTTTGAATCTTGTTTTGCTTTTAGTTTGCTCATATTTTCGGCATTTGCTTCAAGACCCATTTTTTTAGGTAATAAAAAGTTTCTTGCATATCCATCACTGGCGTTTATTATTTCGTCTTTTTTACCTACACCTTTTATATCTTGTAATAATATTACTTTCATAGCTTTTCTCCTTTCTTTTTGTTTTTAATGCACTTTGACAAAGCAAGATACTGATTATTATGAAATGTAATTTCAAAAAAAATTAGTATATTGCGCGGAAAAGTGTATTAAAAAGGCAAGGGCGCATACGCGTGTATGTAACCGCGTTTTTAATGCACTTTGACAAAGCAAGATACTGATTATTTTTGAAATTAATTGGTAATTTCTGAAAAATATTCCATAATCTTCCCCATCAAAAGTTTCTTTACTTCTTCAATGCTCATTCCTTCAACTTGTGCACCTGCTAAAGTTATATGTCCGCCACCACCAAGTTTTTCAAGTATAACTTGTACATTTATATCCCCTATTGAGCGACCACTAATGCAAACTTTATTTCCTAGTTTTCCTATAACAAAGGATGCTGTAATGTCACTAATTGTTAGTAGTTCGTCTGCAGCTTTAGCACAAATTATATTTGCATTTTTATCTTCTTCATCATAAATTGATATTCCTATTGTATTATTAATAATTTCAGCATTATCTACTATTTTAGAAATTTTAGTATATGTTTTTAAATCACTTTGGAACCATTTTTTTACTTTTATAATATCTATACTACTTTTTCTTAAATAAGCAGCTGCTTCAAAAGTTCTTACACCTGTTTTGAATGTAAAGTTTTTGGTGTCCATCATAATACCAGCATATAGTGCTTCAGCTTCTATTGTTTTCAATTCTATGTCTTTTGTTGAATATTCCAATATTTCTGTTACGAGTTCAGATGCAGATGAGGCATATACTTCATGAAACGAAAGTATTGCTTCGTCAATAAAGTCTGTACTTTTTCTATGGTGGTCTATTATTACTATTTTAGTTGTTTCTTCTAACAATTCGGGTACATCTACATAATTTCTTTTATGTGTATCTACAATTACAAGCAGTGTTTCTGATGTTATTTTTGATAATGCTTCAGCTTTATTTATAAAAATTTCTTGATATTCTTTTTCTTGTTTTGCAACTTCCATAAAGTTTTCTAGCCCTATCCCCGTAGAATTGTTCACAATGTAACATTCTGCGTTCAAGCTTTTGGCTAAACGGTATATTCCCATGCTTGCACCCATTGAGTCTATATCACCATTTATATGTCCCATAATCATAACATTTTTGGCTTCTTGTATTGATTCTTCTAAAGCATCTGAAATAATTCTAGCTTTTACTTTTGTTCTTTTTTCTAGTTCTTGTGTTCTTCCACCAAAAAATTGATACTTTCCATTTTCTCTAACTATGGTTTGATCTCCACCTCTTCCTAGCGCAATGTCTAATCCTGCTTGTGCTAGTTTATATTTTTCGTAGTTAGATTTTCCTTCTGCTGAAATTGAAATACTTAATGTTATTTGCATCTTGTTAGATAGTTCTAGCTCTTTTATTTGATCAAGAATATTAAATTTATTTTCTTCTAGTTCTATTAAATACCTTTGTTCAAATATACATACATAAGTGTTTCTTTCAGATTTGACAACTAAACCTTTAAAGCCTGCTGCCCAGTCATAAATTGTTTTTTCTATTTGTGCTGTTAATAATGGTTTTTCTTCATCACTAATTCTCTGATTTACTTCTTCAAAATTGTCCACCATAATTAGTCCAACACAAATTTTTGAATTATGGTATTCCTTCTCTAGTTCAATACATTTTGTTTCATCTAAAAAGTATATTGTGCACATATATTCATCTTTTGATTTAGTGTATTTTCCAACTATTTCATAAGTTTTATTTCCAATTTCAATTTTTCTATATATACTTTTTTCTAGGTTTTCTTCATTATTTTCTATTTCTAATTTTATTTGCTTTAATAAGTCACCTAAAATATTATTTATATCTACATTTGCAAATTCTTTCACAAATTTACTGCTTTTCCAAATCATATTCCCATTTGTTTCAATTATAACTAAAGGAAATGGTGAATTTTTAACAGTATCTTTTGCAAGTTTATCTACATTTAGCGTTAAGTCTTGTAAATGATCTGATAGTTCTGTTCTTCTTTTTTGATTACTCCAATAAGTATAAACTAATATTAATATATATAATATAATTGATGGTATAAAGTAGTGTATATCTAATATACAAATTACAATTAAAAGTATCATAATTAGAACTAAATATATTTTAGTTCTAGATATTAAACCTTCAAATATTTTTTTACTATTACTATTTTTCATAAAATAAGCTCCTCTTTTACATGTACTATTGTACTATTTTTATGTGCTTTTGTCAATTTATTCATTTCATAAACATGCTAATCTCATAATAACATAGCTTATTCGCGAATTTTTAGACTACAGCCCATAGCATAGTCAATAAGAAAAGTGGCTTCGCCAGATGTACACGGTTGCTTTGCAACCGGCACAGCCCAAGGTAACTTAACCTTGTATATAGGCAAAATCTTCGATTTTTCCTATATTATAAAAAAAACCGTCAATATGACGGTTTTTTCTTTTTATTCAGCTTTTATTTCTTCATTTTGTTCTGTATTAATTTTTGTATTTTTATAAGCTGCAAGTCCTGTTCCAGCTGGTATTAACTTACCAATAATAACGTTTTCTTTTAGTCCTATCAAGTCATCAACTTTGCCTTTAACAGCTGCTTCTGTTAATACTCTTGTTGTTTCTTGGAATGATGCTGCTGATAAAAAGCTGTCTGTTGCAAGTGATGCTTTTGTAATTCCTAGTAATAAACGTTTTCCTGTTGCAGGGCGTTTTCCTTGTGCTTCTGCTTTTGCATTTTTGTCTTCAAATTCATGTACATCCACTAATGAACCTGCAAACATATCTGTATCTCCATTGTCTTCAATCCTAACCTTTTTTAGCATTTGTCTACCAATTACTTCAATGTGTTTGTCGTTGATATCAACACCTTGGTTACGATAAACTTTTTGAACTTCTTGAATCAAGTATTCATATACTCCGTTTGGTCCTTTTATTGCAAGTATTTCGTTTGGATTTAAAGCACCTTCAATTAATGCATCTCCGGCTTTTACTTCATCTCCATCTTTTACACGTAATTTAGATCTAAATGGTATTGCATAAGTTTTTGAATCATCTTTTGATGTAATAACAATTTCTTTTTTCTTTTTGTCTTCAACAATTTTAACTTTTCCGTCTATTTCTGACATTACAGCTAATCCCTTTGGTTTACGAGCTTCGAATAACTCTTCAACTCTAGGAAGACCTTGTGTAATGTCGGCAACACCTGCGACACCACCAGAGTGAATTGTTCTCATTGTAAGCTGTGTACCTGGTTCACCAATTGATTGAGCCGCTATAATACCAACTGATTCACCAATATTAACCTCATCACGAGTTGCTAGACCCATACCATAACATTTACGGCATACACCATGTTTTGTACGGCAACCTAATACTGAACGTACTTTTACTTCTTCAATTCCTGCTGCTATAATTTGTTCTGCTATTTTGTCTGTAATCATAGTGTTTATATCAACTATTAGTTCTTTTGTTTCTGGGTTAATTATATTTTCTAATGGATATCTACCAACTAATCTTTCTTCCATTTTTTCAACAACTTGATTTCCATCTTTAATGTCAGATATTGCAAGACCCTCAACTGTTCCACAGTCTTCTTCACGTACTATAATATCTTGTGATACATCAACTAATCTTCTTGTTAAGTAACCAGAGTCAGCTGTTCTTAACGCTGTATCTGCTAAGCCTTTTCTTGCACCGTGTGCAGAAATAAAGTATTCAAGTGCATCTAGACCTTCACGGAATGAAGATGTAATTGGTATTTCGACTGTTTTACCAGTTGTACTAGCCATAAGGCCACGCATACCTGCAATTTGTCTTAATTGGTTTATGTTACCTCTGGCTCCTGATTGACTCATCATATACACTGGGTTTAAATCATCAAAGTTACTTTTCATAGCTTCTGTAACTTGATCTGTTGCTTTTTCCCATATTTTAATAACTGAGTTATATCTTTCTTCTTCTGTTATTAAACCACGTTTATATTGTTTTAATACATTATTTACTTGCTCATTTGCATCTGCAAGAATTTGTTTTTTTGCTTCTGGTACTTTAACATCATCTACTGAAACTGTAATACCTGCTGTTGTAGAATGTTTAAATCCTGTTGCTTTTATATAGTCTAGTAACTCTGCTGTTGCACTTAAACCATTTGCATTTATTGATTTTGCAATTATTTTTCCTAAGTTTTTCTTAGATACTGCAAAATTAAGTTCTGGTTCAAATATGTTTTCTGGTTTTGTTCTATCAACAAATCCTAAGTTTTGTGGAATTCCTTCATTGTAAATTAATCTTCCTACTGTTGTTTCAACTTTTCTTGTTTCTAATTTACCATCTATTTCTTTTTGAATTCTTACAAATATTTTAGCATGTAATCCTAAGTCTTTATTAAAGTAAGCAATTTTAGCTTCTTCTGGTGATGAATAATAATTTCCTTCTCCTGCTTCGCCTTCAACATTCATTGTTAAATAATATGCACCTAAAATCATATCTTGTGTAGGTACTGTAACTGGTTTACCATCTTGTGGTT
>CAZUAJ010000020.1:0-15630 GCA_964618105.1 uncultured Clostridium sp.
CAAAAAAATATTTACTCCAATTTTTTTAAAATTTATTAAACATCTTGAAAAATTTGTAGAATAATGTATAATAAAAGTATAGTTAATATATGAGGAGGAAATTATTATGTTCTGTAAACAATGTGGTAAACCAATTGATGATGGTCAAGACCTTTGTGAAGATTGTAAAAATGTAGTTAATGAAAATTCTACTACTAGCAATGTAGAACCAGAAATTAAAGAAACTATTAATGATAGCACAGCAACAAATCCAGAAGCAAAATCAAAATTACTTGCTGGTTTATTAGGTATATTTCTAGGTACATTTGGAGTTCATAACTTTTATTTAGGTTATACAGGAAAAGCAATTGCGCAATTATTAATTTCACTTTTAAGCTGTGGATTTTTGGCTTTTGCTTCTAGTATTTGGGGACTTATTGAGGGAATTTTAATTTTATCAGGAAACATTTCTGTTGACGGAAATGGAAATAAATTAAAGGACTAATCAATGAATAGAATAAAGAATTTTATTATATTAATAATTTTAATAATTTTTTTATATATAATATCTATTCTACCAGTAACTTGCATTTTCAGGTCAGTTACTGGTATTTTGTGCCCTTCCTGTGGTATGACAAGAGCTTTTTGGGCTATTATTAATTTTGATTTACTTACTGCTTTAAATTATAATGTTGTAAGTATTCCGTTATTTATTTTTTTAATTTATCTTTTTGTAAGGTTGGTTATAGATTTACTAAAAAATGAATTTCAATTTATTCCTAATTTATTAGCTTTTTTTAAAGAATATTTTTGGTTGTTTTTAATATTATTATTTATTAGTTTTTTATTTAATAATATTAAATAAAAAAACTAACTGTAAAATTAATACAGTTAGTTTTCTTATTATATAATTGTAAAAACAAAATAGCTAAATATTGCAGCGCCTGCAATAATAACAGTTCCAACTTCTAAAGCTCTAGAATCTTTGGTTTCTTTTTGTTTATCTGTTATATCTTTGTCATAAGCTGATAAAATAGCAATTATAATTGATGCAATTGCAACAATAAATGAAAGTAAAAGTGCATTTTTAAAAAAAGATAGTATTACAGATATTATACCAACTACGAATCCAAGTAATCCTAACATATATATTCCTCCTTCTTTTGTATATATTTCATTAGAATTATATCATTACAATTTTTATTTTACAATATTTTTATAATAAAAATATACTTAGTTTTTAATTTTCTTTATTATTGCTTGATTTTTAGCCATATTCGAGATATAATATTTATTGAAATATAAAGTAAAGGAGTTATTTGTTATGAAAAATAAATCACTTATTATTTTTATTATTTTTATTTTAATGCTTTTAACGTGCACTAGTTCACTTGCTACAACTGTAAGTGCTAGTAAAACAATAATGAATGTTGTTGATAAAAGCATTTGTGAAATAAACATTAAAGATATTGGAAAATTTACAAAAAAACTTACTGAATTTAATGCTAATAAAAAAGAGATTACATTAACCTTAACTTTAGAAAATGCTGAAAAAAATAGCAAAGTTACAAAACCTATAGAACTTTTTTTAGTATTAGATAATTCTAAAAGTATGACTGAAACTTACAAAAATAAAGTAAAAAATCAATATGTTGTTGAAACAGCTAATAAATTTACTGAGAATTTATTTAATTATTTTGAAAATCTAAAAATTGGTATTGTTGGATTTTCTAGTATAACAAATACTAGTACTTATACTGAAGGTACTATAAATGATGCAAAATTGTTGTTAAATTTATCTAATTCAAAAGATACTATAAAAAATACCATTTCTAGTTATTCTGAAAATGGCGGACCACGTACAAATATTGAAGCTGGTTTAAGTGTTGCAGAATCTAATTTTACCACTAGTACACAATCTGAAAAATATATTATTTTAATATCAGATTGTGTTCCTAACCTTTCTTTAGACACTGAACATACAATGACTTATTCTGGGGTAAATGCGACTAATACTAAAAACAAATTAAAATCTCTAGAAACTAATGGCTACAAAATATTTTCTATTTTAATGGGTTCAGATAATAGTTCTTCTGAAAATCCCTCAGCTCCTATTGTTGATAGTTCAACTAAACATTTGACTTATGGTGAGCTTGCTACTGAAGTGTTTGGAACTCAAACAGCTCCAACAGCAGGAAAATTTTATTATATAGACTATGAGAATTTGTATGCGACTTTAAACGAAAACATTTATCAAAATATTGCTGTAAGTAAAGATAATTCTTTGAAAAATATTATTATTAAAGATTATTTTCCTAAAGAAATTATAGAAAACTTTAATTTTGAATATGTAAAGTCACCTAATATTGGTAAGGTTTCTGCTAAAGTTGACTCTTCTGATAATAGTATTATATGGGAAATTGAATTATTAAAAGAAGGAGAAGTTGCTTATTTAAGTTATAATTTAACATTAAAAGATGAATATAATGCAGAAATAATTAAAAAGATTTTACCAACAAATGAAAAGATAGATATTGATTTTGAAACAGATGAAGGCAAAGATAAATCTTCTTCTGATGTTTCTCCTAAAGTACAATTATTAATTCCTGATGTTCCAAAAGATAATACAGTTTCAAAAGATCCTATACCTCAAACAGGAAATTATAGTTATATTTTTATAATTTTAGGCTGTATTATTATTTCACTTATTATTATTAAATTTAGAAAGTTAAATAATATAAAATAATTAAAAAATGAAGATGGTTTGTTTTAACTATCTTCATTTTTACAGTTCGTATAATATAATTTTGGCTGGGGTACTGTGATTCGAACACAGGAATGTCGGAGTCAGAGTCCGATGCCTTACCGCTTGGCGATACCCCAATATGATTATCCTTGTAAAAAACTTCAAAGAAGTTTTTTACAAGTTTTATTATTTTTAAATATTTTTATTTTATAGCTTTTCTACCTCTAAATATTGCTACATCACCTAATTCATTTTCAATATTTAGTAACCTATTATATTTTGCAACTCTATCTGTTCTGCATGGTGCACCAGTTTTAATTTGTCCTGCATTTGTTGCTACTGCAACATCTGCTAGCGTTGTGTCTTCTGTTTCACCACTTCTGTGTGATACAACTGCTGTATATCCATTTTTATGTGCAAGTTCAATTGCATCTAATGTTTCTGTTAATGTTCCAATTTGGTTTAATTTTATTAAAATACTATTAGCTGTTTTATTGTCAATTCCTTTTTGTAATCTTTTAATATTTGTTACAAATAAGTCATCTCCTACTAATTGAACTTTATCTCCAATACGTTCTGTTAGCACTTTCCAGCTTTCCCAGTCTTCTTCTGCTAGCCCATCTTCAATTGAAATAATTGGGTATTTTTCAGCCAATTCTACTATAAATTCTACCATCTGGTCTTTTGTTTTAAATTCATTTGTTTTCCAGAAATAGTATCCATCTTTTCCAATTTTTTTAGCTTCGTCAAACATTTCTGTTGCTGCAACATCTAGTGCTAAACATACATCTTCTCCTGGTTTATATCCTGCTTGATTAATTGCTTCTATAATTAGTTTTACTGCTTCTTCTTCGCTTCCTAGGTTTGGTGCGAATCCGCCTTCATCACCAACACCTGTTGAATAACCTTTTGATTTTAACACTTTTTTTAGGTTGTGATATACTTCTACACCCATTCTCATACATTCACTAAATGTTTTTGCACCAACTGGCATTATCATAAATTCTTGTACACTTAATGAGCTATCTGCGTGTTTTCCACCATTCATAATATTCATCATTGGCACTGGTAATTCTTTTGCATTTACTCCACCAATGTAGTTGTATAGGCTCATTCCTAAAGATTGGCTAGCTGCTTTTGCTACTGCCAAAGATACACCAAGCATCGCATTTGCTCCTAATTTACCTTTATTTTCTGTTCCATCTAGTTTAATCATTGTTGCATCTATTTTGGCTTGTTCGTATACATTCATGCCTTCAATTTCTTTGCTAATTATTTTGTTTACGTTTTCTACTGCTTTTAATACACCTTTACCTAAATATCTTTCTTTTTCTCCATCTCTTAATTCAACCGCTTCAAAGCTTCCTGTTGATGCTCCTGATGGAACCATTGCAACTCCTGAAAATCCACCTTCAGTTACAACTTCTACTTGAACTGTAGGATTTCCTCTTGAGTCTAATACTTCTAGTGCTCTTATACTTTCAATTTCTAAATAATCTTTCATAATTATCTTTTCTCTCCTTTTTTATTTTCTAATACATACATTTATTTTTCAACAAGACTTTCTCCTGTCATTTCTGTAGGTTTTTCTAAGCCTATAATATCTAGCATTGTTGGCGCTAAATCAGCAAGTTTTCCCTCTTTTAATTTTATTCCTTGCATTCCAATTAAAATTAGAGGAACTGGATTTGTGGTATGTGCTGTGTGCGGTTCTCCTGTTTTATAATCTATCATTTGCTCTGCATTCCCATGGTCAGCTGTCATTAAAATCACACCTTCTTTTTCTTCCATAGCTTCAACAACTTTTTCTATGCATTCATCTATTGTTTCAATTGCTTTAATAGCTGCTTCTAAACTTCCTGTATGACCAACCATGTCTGGATTTGCATAATTTAAAATAATACAATTATATTTATTAGATTTTATCGCTTCAACAACTTTGTTTGTAACTTCTATTGCACTCATTTCAGGTTTCAAATCATAAGTTTGTACTTTAGGAGATGGAATTAATATTCTGTCTTCTCCTTTATACTGTTTTTCTTCTCCACCATTAAAAAAGAATGTAACATGTGCATATTTTTCTGTTTCTGCAATTCTAAGTTGCGTCAAGCCTTTTTTTGAAACATATTCTCCAAAAGTATTAACTAATGTTTCTGGCTTAAATGCAATTTCTACATTTGGTATTGTTTCATCATATTGAGTAAAACACACATAATAAAGTTTTAATTTTTTTACTTCAAACCCGTCAAATTCAGAATCTACTAAACTTCTTGTTATTTCTCTTGCTCTATCTGGTCTAAAGTTAAAAAATACAACTGAGTCATGGTCATTTATTGTAGCTGTTGGTTCATCACCGTTACAAATAACTGTTGGTTCAACAAATTCGTCAAATATTTCTTTTTGATATGAAGCTTCAATAGCCGAGATTGCAGAAGTAGCTTTTTCACCTTCTCCATACACTAAGGCTTTATATGCTTTTTCTACTCTTTCCCATCTTTTATCTCTATCCATAGCATAAAATCTGCCAGAAATACTTGCAATTTTTCCTACACCTTTTTCTTTCATTTTTTCTTCTAGCTGTGAAATATAACTTTCTCCTGATGCAGGTGGTGTATCTCTTCCATCTAAAAAGCAATGTACATATACATCTTCAAAGTCTTTTCTCTTTGCAAGCTCTAATAAAGCATATAAATGTCTAATATGGCTATGAACTCCACCATCAGAAAGTAATCCCATAATATGAAGCTTAGAATTATGTTTTTTGCAATTATCAATAGCAGATGTTAATTCCTTAATACTGAAGAAATCTCCGTCTTCAATTGATTTTGTAATACGTGTTAATTCTTGATATACTACTCTTCCAGCGCCAATGTTTGTATGTCCTACTTCTGAATTTCCCATCTGCCCTTCTGGTAATCCAACCGCCAAGCCACTTGTGTAAATTTGCGTTGTTGACCATGTTTTCATTAGTTTATCTATATTTGGTGTATTAGCTAGCTTTACTGCATTTCCACTTTCATTATCATTTATTCCAAATCCATCTAATATCATTAGCATTATTGGTTTTCTGTCCATTGTTATTCTCCATTTCTTTTTCAATTAAATTGACACTATTTTAGCAAATTCTTCCACTTTTAAACTTGCTCCTCCAACAAGTCCACCATCTATGTCAGACATTGAAAAAAGTTCCTTGCTGTTTTCTGGTTTTACACTGCCTCCGTATAATATGATAATATTTTCAGCAGTTTTTTTGCCAAAGTCTTTTTCTATTTGATTTCTAATTGATTTTATTGCATCATTTGCATCTTCCGACGTAGCTGTCTTTCCTGTTCCAATTGCCCAAATAGGTTCATAAGCAATTATAATATTTTTCAACTGTTCTGCATTTAATCCTTGTAATGCCAAGTATGTTTGATTTGTTATAACTTCTTTACATTCGCCTTGTTCTCTTTGCTTTAAGTCTTCTCCAACACATACAATTGGTTTTAATCCATTTGCCAATGCTGTTTTTACTTTTTTATTAACAGTTTCATCTGTTTCAGCAAAATATTGTCGTCTTTCAGAATGTCCAACAATTACATATTCCACTCCTATACATTTTAGCATTTTGCCAGATATTTCACCTGTATATGCTCCATTTTCTTCCCAATGCATATTTTGAGCTCCTATTTTTATATTAGTATCTTGTGATGTAAGTAATCCATACATTAGGTCTGTATAAGGCATGCAAAGTATTACTTCTGCTTCAGAGTCTTTTACTGTTGGAGTTATTTTTTCAATAAAATCAATTGCTTCATTTGGAAGCATATTCATCTTCCAATTTCCTGCAATAACTTTTTTTCTCATTTTGTTTCCTCTTTTCTTAATCAGAAATTTGTTGTTCATTGTTTTTTTGATTTCCGCCTTCTTCTATTTTACACTTTTGTTTTGTGGTGTTATTTAAAGCTACAATTCCTGGCATTTTTTTTCCTTCTAAAAATTCTAAAGATGCACCACCACCAGTTGATAAATATATATTACTGAATTGTTTTTTTACATCTTCGCCTCTTTGTTTTGCTGCTTTTTTTATTTTTTGTATTGCTGCTACAGAATCGCCACCACCAATTACACATTTAGCATTAGTACTAGATATAAATGTTGCAATTTTCTGAGTTCCTTGTGCAAATTCAGGCACTTCTGTATAACCTAATGGTCCATTCCATACAACAGTCTTTGCATTTTCCAATTTATCTGCAAAATATGTTAATGTAGTATCTCCTACATCTAATATTTGCCAACCATCTAAACTTTCGCTTTTTCCTTCTTCTATTTCTTTATCTGTATATAATTTTACTTTTTTATGTTCCGCTGTTTCAACATTTTCAGGCGTTAGCTCTGCATCTTTAGGTAATTTAGCTACTCGTGCATCTTTTGGAAGTACAATCTCTACACCCTTTGCAAAAGCTTTTTTCATTATTTCTTGAGCTACTTCTATTTTGTCGGCTTCATATTTAGATGAACCAATGTTATATCCTTTAGCTTTTAAAAATGTATTTGCCATTGCTCCACCAATTTCAATAGTTTGAACTTTTTCCATTAAATTTTCAATAACTCCAATTTTATCAGAAACCTTAGCTCCCCCTAAAATTGCTACAAATGGTTGCTCTGGTTTTTCAAGCACTGCTCCTAATTTTTCAATTTCTCTTTCCATTAAAAGTCCTGCTACTGCATTATCAACATGATGTGCGACTCCTTCTGTTGAAGCATGTGCTCTATGTGCTGTGCCAAATGCATCATTTACATATATTCCATCGTTTCCAATTAATTCTGACAATTCAACAGCTAAACTGTCATCATTTTGTTCTTCCCTAGGATCAAAACGAACATTTTCTAATAAACCAGCTTCTCCTTCTTGTAAACTATTTGCCATATCTTTTGCACTTTGCCCTGTTACATCTTTTGCACATTTTATTTGTGCTCCTAATTCTTCCGATAATCTTTGAGCTACAGGGGCAAGAGAATATTTTTCATTAACTTCTCCCTTTGGTCTTCCTAAATGAGAACAAAGTACAACCTTTGCTCCATTTTCTAATAAATATTTTATTGTTGGAAGTGCTGCTCTAATTCTAGTATCATCTGTAATTTCTCCATCCTTTAATGGAACATTAAAATCACAACGTACTAATACTTTTTTACCTTTTACATCTATATCGCGAACTGTTTTCTTTTCCATATTTATTTACCTTTCTATTAACATTTTTGTCAGTTCAGGGACGTTCCTTCGACTGACATTTTTGTCAGTTAAAGGAACGTCCCCAAAACTGACATTATTTATTTGCAATATAAATAGCTAAATCTACTAATTTGTTTGAGTAACCCCATTCATTGTCATACCAAGCTACTAATTTTACAAAACTATCTGTTAAAGCAATTCCTGCTGTACTGTCAAAAATACATGTGTGTTCATCATGTATAAAGTCTGATGAAACTACTGGGTCTGATATATATTCAACAATACCTTTCATTTCATTTTCTGATGCTTTTTTAACTGCTGAACAAATTTCTTCATAAGATGCTGGTTTTTCTAGGTTACATGTTAAGTCTACAACTGATACATCTACTGTTGGTACTCTAAATGACATACCTGTTAATTTTCCATTTAGTGATGGTATTACTTTTCCAACTGCTTTTGCTGCTCCTGTTGATGATGGTATTATGTTATAGCTTGCTGCTCTACCACCTCTCCAGTCTTTTTTTGATGCTCCATCAACTGTTTTTTGAGTTGCAGTAATGCTATGAACCGTTGTCATTAATCCATCTTTAATTCCAAAGTTATCATTTATAATTTTAGCAAGCGGTGCTAAACAGTTTGTTGTACATGATGCGTTTGAAATAATGTTCATATCTGGTGTATATTCTTCATTGTTTACTCCCATAACAAACATTGGTGCATCTTTTGATGGTGCAGATATAATAACTTTTTTAGCTCCTGCTTCTATGTGTGCATTTGCTTTTTCTGTTGTTGTAAATACACCTGAACATTCTAGTACATACTCAACTCCATCTTTTCCCCAAGGAATATTTTTTGGATCCATTTCATTATATACATTAATTTCTTTTCCATTTACAACTAATTTTCCATCTTTTTCATAAACTTCTCCATTAAATTTTCCATGGATTGTATCGTATTTCATCATATATGCCATATAGTCTGCTGTTATAAATGGGTCATTTATTGCAACAACTTCTACACCTTCTTTGTTTAGTGCTGCTTGCATTGATAAATTACCAATTCTTCCAAAACCATTGATTCCTATTTTTATTGACATAGTGTTTCCTCCTTTTTGATGTTTTCACATCTTCAATTTTTAATATATTTAGTATATCCTAAACAATGTAATTTTATATCAAAAAAGAATACTTTTCAAGTCTTCTTAGATAAAATATTAAATTCCTTTACAACCTTCATAATCTTATCTAATCTAATTTTATAATATAGTAAAAATCCTTAATTTTTCTATACAATAGAAAAAAACTTATCAGCCTAAGCTAATAAGTTTAACCAAACTATAATGTAATATTGTCTATAACTTCAATTTCTTGAAACCAAAAATCACGATTAACTTCTTGATGCCAGAAATCATGTACTTCTTTGAACACTCTTTCTTGTTTTGGTGTTAATGTAACATTTATTTCTTGAAATAAGAAATTTTTAATTTTAGTCCAAGTACTAACTTCTGCTGGTACATCAGCCTTTACAAAATTGTTGTTTTCAAATTCTTCCATTGGTATTCCTCCTTTGTGAGTTCAATTTCTATTTTTTTCATATTATTTATACTACATTTATAATAAATAATCAAGCTTTTTTATGTTACATTTATATTACATTAATATTACATATACATTACGTTATATTTCCATTTGGCTTCCTAGAAAACTGGCTGCTGATTGTGCCACTTTTTGTTCAACTTCATTCATTTTTGTATTATTATCTTTTGATAACAATATAACTGTTCCAATTACATCACCATCTGAAATAATAGGATATACAACTTGAGAATTGTATCTTCTTTCTTTGTTTTCATTTTTGGTTATTGGAATAGCTAAGTCGTTATTTTCTTTGCTTGTATATTTTTCTTTATCATCCATTAGTCTTTCTAGTTCTTCACTAATATCTTGCTCTAATAACTCCTTTTTTGAACCGCCAGACACTGCAATTACAGTATCTTTGTCTGTAATACATGCAATATGTCCTGTAGTTTTTGCTAAAGTTTCTGCATAGCCTGTTGCAAATTCCGTTAATTCTCCTATTGGAGAATATTTTTTTAGAATAACTTCTCCTTCTTTATCTGTAAAAATTTCAAGTGGATCCCCTTCTTTTATTCTTAGTGTTTTTCTAATTTCTTTTGGAATAACAACTCTCCCTAAATCATCAATTCTTCTTACTACCCCTGTTGCTTTCAAAATATTACCTCCTTTTAAATTTTAGCATTTTGCTTAATAATCTTAATATTGATTATTCTTATTATTTCTTTAAAAGGAAGTTTTTATACATTTTATTTTTTAAACATTTTCATTTGTTTCTATATTTAATATATTTCTTTTTTCTAACTCATAACTTTTTATTATATTTTCCAACTCATTAGAAAAATCTTGCAATAATACTATTTTAATACTAGGAAGCTTACCATCAATATAATCATCTATAATGTGTTTTAATTTTTTAATGTTTGGTATTTCTTCTTTAATTTCTTCTTTAAATCTTTTTGCTCTATCAGATAATTTTTCTTTTATTGTTACTATATCTTCATTACTTGCACATGAAATTCTTTGAAATGTTTGGAAAGAATCATAATACTTGAATATTGGAATATTCATACATTCTTTGTCAAACTTGTCATAAAATAGCTCCATCTTCATTGGAATACACTTAAATATTTCTTCTGCTTTTTCATTGTACATTTTGGTTTTTAATTGCATATTTATTTCGTTAAAATGTTTTAGTATTTCTTCCATGTCAGCTTCAAATTCTTCTTCAACTGCAACTTGAGATAATTCTTCTTCAACATTTGCACAATATTTAGATGTTAATGATGAAATATTCATTCCATTAAAAAATACAGACTTTATTGTTCTCATATCGTAATTTATTAAATCTTTTTTTATAAAATACGCAAAATATGAAAATAATTTTACAATTTGTATTATTTCTATTTTTCCATTTTTTACATACTCTAGGGTTTCGTCTATTACTCCATTAAATTGGTCGTCTGGTATCTTCCAATATTCTTCGGTAAGAAGCCTTTTATAACCAGGCAATTGATTTGTATCTACTGTATCTCTTATAATTTCCATATTTTCTTTAAAAATTTTCATGTCGAAAATACGAGTACGTACATACTTTTCAATAAATTTAAAGAACCTGTATTCTGCTTTAAAATTATAATAATAATTATTATCAAATTCTTTAATATAGAATTGCCTATTATCCATAAATACTCTTGAAGATACTAAAACAGATTTATATTCTTCATTACTATTAATGTTTACAAATTTATCTTTAGTAATTTTTCCTGCTTTAATTTCAAAAGAAATAGCTATTGTAAATATTAGCATTGTTTGTAATATTCTGTTGTTTGTATTTGGATATGAATCTGTTACTGTATCAAATATTTTTTTGAAATTGTTTAATGCATGCTTTAAAATACGTAAATTTCTTGTGCCACTTTTATTAAATGTAGATGTTATTAATGCTGTATTTTCTCTCAAAAATCTTATTAAATCAGCATCATTTTCATATCTCATTAATAAACCATTTATAATATAATTGAATTCTGGTGCATATTCAAAAGTTTCCCCTATTAATTTTTCTTTAATTCTTTCATAATCATTTGCTTTGTCAAAAACATATTCAATAGTATCTCTAATTCTTTCAACCATTGGCTTGTCTGTTTTTATATTCAGTTTATTTTCTTTGTCTAATAAATATGTTGCTATAAAGGTTTTCATTTCTAGATTACTATTCTTTAACTTCGTAGACAATTCTTTTTCATTACAAATTATTATAGTTTTTATGTGATCATGTTCAACAAAATTATTAATATATCCTAAAATATCAATAACATCTACATTTGCTCTTTCCAAATCATCAAAACAAAGCACCTTATCATCTGTTGAAAAAAATTGTGCATAATCAATTCTATCTCCATTTTGTGTAACTCCAAAAAAGTTTGCCATATCTAATCCTGTTTTAGCATACTCTGGTATATTTGATGCTCCATTTGAGTTCATAAATTTTTTTAAGTTCTTATCCATTAATTGAGTTGTTTCAATAAATATTTTTTTGCTTATTTCTTCTAAGTTTGAAATACCATATAACGACATATAAATTGGAGTCAACTTTTTTCCATTAACTTGCATAGTTTCAATTCTTGGCTTTATTTTATGATTCCAAAAATAGGTTTTACCACTGCCCCATTCACCATTAATCATAATTGCATAATCCGTATATTCTGCTCTAATATAATCCAAAATACTTTCTATTAAATCTTCCATTTATTTCAATCCTTTCTAGAATTTTTTGTTTGTATTCTACCATAATCTTTTGCAATTGTAATTATTCCAACCTTTTTGGGTTTTGCTTGTTTTAACATTCTTGCACATTCATTGCAAGTTGCACCAGTTGTATACACATCATCTAAAATTAAAATGTTTTTTCCTTTTATTATTTCTGTATCTTGTAGTTTATATACATTCTTAACATTTTCAGCTCTCTGCAATTTTGTTAATTTACTTTGCACTTTATTTTCTTTATATTTTACTAATACATTGTTTTCTAATGTTAATGTATCTATATTTTCAGCTACTATTTTAGCTATTAATTGAGTTTGATTATAACCCCTTTTTCTTATTTTTTTATTTGTCATTGGAACTGGAATAATTATATCATATTTTTTTAAAAATCCACATATTTTTTCATTTTTCATAAAAAATTCAGAAAACATTTTGCTCAAATATGCCTTATTACCAAATTTATATTGAATTATTTTTTCTCTAATTATTAAATTATATTCAAAAATATAAGCATATTCATCAAAATATTTTGTGCTATTATTTGAATAATTTATTATTTTATTGGCAAATATACTGTTTTTTTCTAACTTATTTTTACATTGTTCACATAAATATGAATTTCCAATTTTTCCACATATTCCGCAAATTTTTGGATAAATTAAAAAGAGCAAATTGTTTAAAAAGTCCAAATAAAAACCTCCTAAAATATTGCCCCCAAATTATTATCATATTTTTTTTAATAACTGCTCTTAATTATTTTCTTATATTCCAAGTTAATTCTAAATATTCCGTTATATTGTATGTTTGTTTAAATAGAATTCTTACCATTTGTGAAGTGTCTATTACTTCATCTAACTTTAAAAAATTTATAATCTCTTATATTAATAGTTTATATTTTTTTTACATATAAGTCAATAAATAATTTATTATTTATTGATTTTTTAATTTAAACTCTAGTCCTGTATTTCTTTTTTTACTATCTGCATTTTGAATCATAAATTCTATTATATTTGGATTACCTATTAAAATAAGCATTTTTTTTGCTCTAGTCATAGCAGTATACAACAGCGTACGTGTAAGTAACATTGGAGCAGCTTGCATTACTGGCATAATTACAACATCAAATTCACTTCCGTTGTGCCTTATGTACGGTAATACAATATGCATGTTCTATTTGTTCTAATTCTTCAAATCCATACCAAACCAACTTTTCATCATCAAATTTAATTTTTAATTTTTTTCCTGTATCATCTATATCTAATATAGTACCATATTCTCCATTAAATACACCTTTTCCCATTTCTAAAACTGGTTCTTCCTTCTCCCAGTAAATATCATAATTATTTTTTATTTGCATTATTCTATCCCCTTCACGGAATATAGTGTCTATAAATTTTCTTTCATTTTTTCGTTCTGATGCAGGATTTATTGCTTGTTGCAGACTTTTATTTAATTCTTTAGTTCCCAATTCACCTTTTTTAGTTGGACTTATTATTTGTATATTTTGCGCAAAGTTATAATTTCCATACTTTTCAAGTCTGCCTGTACATAAAGAAATAATATTTTCTAATATTTTAAATTTATTATTTTCATTAATAAAGAAAAAATCATTTAAAAGTTCTTCATCTGTTGTTTCATTTTTACTAAAAATACTATTTCCTTCATTTACTTTATGACTATTTAAGATAATTTTGCTTTTTGCAGCTTGCCTAAAAATTTTATTTAAAGTAATTGTCATGATTTTTTGTGACTGAATGATGTCTTTTAACACATTGCCAGGTCCAACAGATGGCAACTGATTACTATCGCCTACCAAAACAAGTTTAGTTCCTTTATAAATTGCCTGTAACAAATAATTCATTAAAAATATATCTACCATTGAAACTTCGTCAACTATAATTACATCAGCATCTAAAGGAGCAACATCAATGTTTTGGTCTATATTTTGCAATTCATCAGAACTGGTTTTGCCAATTTCTAATAATCTATGTAATGTTTTTGCTTCTTCTCCTGTTGCTTCGCTCATTCTTTTAGCCGCTCTTCCAGTAGGAGCACATAAAACGACTTTTTTTCCTTCCTGTTTATATAACTCTATAATTGTTTTTATTATAGTAGTTTTACCTGTACCTGGTCCTCCTGTAATAACACAAACATTATGTTTTTGTACTGCAATTACTGCTTCTCTCTGTTTTTCAGATAATTCAAGTTCAGAAATCTTTTCTATTTTTTTTAGTTTTTCTTCAAAATGTTTTATTTTTTTTACATTTGAATAATTATCTAAGTTTATTAAACATTCAGCAACATTTTTTTCTGCTTCATAATAATTGTGCAAATACACCCATTCTTGATTATTTCTATCTTCTAAAATAATTTCATTTCTTGTTTTTAAATATATAATATTGTTTTCAATCATTTCTTCTGAAACATTTAATAAATCTTTTACAAATTGAATTAAATTTTCATATAATACTGTACAGTGACCGTTGTTTGTAGACAACTTTAAAGCATACTTTATTCCACTTCTTATACGTTTATCATTTTCTATGTCCATTCCCATTTTTAATGCAATTTGATCAATTTGAGCAAAATTTATTTTTGTAGTTAAATCTATTAAAATATATGGATTTTCTTCAATTGTGTTTATTGTATTTGTTCCAATTTTTTTATATATAGCTTCAGCATTTTGTGGTCTAATTCCAAATTTTTTAAGATATATAACTATTTGCCAAACATCCCAATTTTCATTAAAACATTCTGAAATTTCAATTGCCTTTTGTTTTGTTATTCCTTTAATACAAGACAACTTCTCAGGTTCAAATTTTATAATATTTATCACATCTTTTCCAAATGTTTTTACCATTTTTTTGGCTGTAGAAGGACCAATACCTTTAAATGTTCCATTTGCTAAATAACTTTCGATTGAATCTAAGTCTTCTGGCATTATTTTTTCAAAAGTTTCAATTTTAAATTGCCTACCATATTCAGGATGTTCTACAAAATTGCCTATAATTTCTAATGTATCCCCTTTTTCAATAAAAGGAAGATACCCCACTACTGTAGTTTCTTTTTCTTCTGTTTCAAATGTAGCTATTGTATAACTATTTATTTCATTTTTATAAATTATATCTCTTATTTTTCCTTTAATTTTCAAAATATTATACCTCATGAATTTTTATTCTTTTTATATTTTAACGTTATTTATATAGTTTAGCAAGTAATATTAAAAATTAATTTTTAGAATTTGAATAAAAACTATTGCACTTTGATATAATGTGTATTATAATAATTTTAGTTTTAAAAATTCTCCATTAGCTCAGTTGGTAGAGCGCTCGGCTGTTAACCGATAGGTCGTT
>CAZUAJ010000021.1:0-2371 GCA_964618105.1 uncultured Clostridium sp.
CTCTTACAATTTTTTTCTACTATCTAAAACTGGAATTTAAATTTTCACTTCACGAAAAATAAAAGTAAAAAAGTACTCCTTATATTCTTAGCTATAAGGAGTATTCTTTATTTTATTCTGATGTTACTGTACTACTTGTTCCTACTATTGATATAGGAGTAATTTTAGCATATCCATCTCCTGAGTGTCCTGTTTCTGTGCCACCAGAAGTAGATTCAAATGATGTATTTCCCGCTGTTGTTGTAGCATTTGTTAAATAATACTTTGTATTTACAGTATATTTTGCAGCATCTGTTGAATTTGCCGATTGCCATGTACTGTAATTTGCTTGTGTGAAAACCCATCCAGAGCCTCCACCGCCTCCACGGTCATCATCCCCTGAGCCATCAGGTACTGTTCCAGATCCGCCGTACCAGCCTCCACCTCCGGCTCCACCATATCCGCTACTTTTGTATACACCACCGCCGCCAAAACCAAATCCACCACAATAATATGATGTAGAATTTGAGTTTAAACCACTTGTTGCCTGAGTAGCTATTGTATATGATGTTGAATAGCCTGAGTATCCTTGTTTTCCACCTTTACCGCAATAGTTTGAGCTAGCTGTATAGTTTTGGGTTGAACTTCCTCCTTCAGTTCCACCACCATACATTCCGCTTTTTGAAGTTGCACCATCTGAACCGCCACCGCCAGCAACTATAACCCTTGAAAATAGTGAGCTTGAATCGTTCCAATCTCCTGAAACAAATCTTATATCAGTAGCTCCACCGCCACCACAATATCCGTATCTATATCCGCCGCCATTATATCCACCAGCTCTAACACTACCTGTTGAGCTTGAGCTATTACCACCTTTTCCGCCAACATATACATATAATTTTGTTCCTTTATCAAGGCTAATTGTTCCTGTTGAGTATCCGCCTAGTCCACCATAGGTTGAACTAGAACGATAACCACCTTGAGCTCCCCACACTTGAAGTTTATATGTTCCTGTAGCTGCAGCAGTAAATGTATAATATTTATTTGATGTAGTATTTGCAGCACTATATATTATTGAATCACGAGATATTATTGATATAGGACTACTTATAGTTTCTATTGCTTTTCCACTTTTGAATGTGGTTAACACATGTAAATAATATGTTCCTGCAGTTGCTGCAGATAAATTTATTGTACTTCCATTAGAAACTTGTCCTCCAGTGTAACTTGATATATTTGTTCCTAATGCATTTGCAGATGTATTATATACATATTTGCATTTATTTGTATTTACACAATTTACGTCGTCGTATGTAATTTTAGCTTGTGTGTTTTCATTTGCCAAAACTTCTGTAGCCGTAACCATAACGGTAACCTTTGTACGCATTTTGTCTATTACTGCCTGATATATTTCTTCTTCTTTTGAATTATCCTGTTCATATACTTCTTTTATTTTTATTAGTGTTTTTATTTGATTTTTTCTTATTGATGCTGCACTAGAAAAAAGTGCTATTAAAATAATTGTAAATGTTGTTACTGCCACAGTAACATATACAGTCATAATACCTTTTTCACTTGTAAATATATTTTTCATTTGCAACCCCTCCATTAATACTACTTTGGTTATTTATATAATAATTTAAAAAAGATACTTTGTCAATTACTTTATTATGCTCATTTTATTATTTTTTTAAATTTAACATTTTGTTAAACTGGTATTTTCTTGACATTACAATAATTTAATAATAAAATGTTAGTTGAAAATTAATATTTAAGGAGGAGCTTCTTAAACAATGAAAGATTTAATAGAAATTAGATGGCATGGTAGAGGTGGACAAGGTGCAAAAACTGCTTCACTTTTACTTGCAGACGCAGCTTTTAATACTGGTAAATATATTCAAGGCTTTCCTGAATATGGTCCAGAAAGAATGGGAGCACCAATTACAGCTTACAACCGCATAAGTAATAAACCAATTCGTATTCATAGCAATATATATGAGCCAGATTATGTAGTAGTTGTTGATGATAGTTTATTGCAGACTGTTAATGTAACTGCTGGTTTAAAATCTGATGGTGCTATTGTTATAAATACTACCAAAAGCTATGACGAATTAAAATCTTTACTCAATGGCTATACTGGCAAAGTTTATACAATTGATGCTCGCAAAATATCTTTGGAAACACTTGGCAAATATTTTCCTAATACACCCATGCTTGCTGCAATTGTAAAAGTAAGTGGTGTAATTGACGAAAAAGACTTTTTAACTGATATGGAAAGTTCTTTTAAGCACAAATTTGCAAAAAAACCTGAAGTTATAGAAGGCAATATGAAGGCTTTAGAAATAGCTTTAAAAAATGTCAGTTTTGGGGACGTTCCTTCAACTGACAAAAA
>CAZUAJ010000021.1:2471-15039 GCA_964618105.1 uncultured Clostridium sp.
TAGAAATAGCTTTAAAAAATGTCAGTTTTGGGGACGTTCCTTCAACTGACAAAAATGTCAGTTAGAGGGACACACCTTAAAAATCAAGGTCTGTCCCCGCAGATGACAAAAATGTCAGTTGAAGGAACGTCCCCAAAACTGACAAAAAGAAAGGATGATTAAAATGATTGATAAGAATACTCCAGCTTGTGATATGACTATTGGTGGTAATATTTATGAGGCTGGTAATGCTAGAAATTTTAAAACTGGAGATTGGAGAAGTGTAAAACCTGTGTATATTTCTGAAAAGTGTATTCAATGTGGTTTATGTTTTCCTGTTTGCCCTGATGATGCTATTCCTGTGAACAAAGATGGAAAGCGTGAGAATTTTAATTATGATTATTGTAAAGGTTGTGGAGTTTGTGCTAAAGTTTGCCCCTTCCATGCTATTGAAATGGTGGAATAATTTTAAATAAGTCTTTTTGCAGTGGTAATATATTGTTTTTAATGTAGGATGAAACGAAAAAATATTATATTTTACTGTAAAGAAATTATGAAAAGGAGATTTTATTTTATGGGAATTAGAGAAAGATTAAGTGGGAATGAAGCTGCAGCTGTTGCAATGAAACAAATCAATCCTGATGTTGTTGCCGCATTTCCTATAACGCCTTCAACTGAAATACCACAATATTTTTCTACTTTTGTTAGTAATGGTACTGTAGATACTGAGTTTGTGGCTGTTGAAAGTGAACATAGTGCTATGAGTGCATGTATTGGTGCAGAATCTGCTGGTGCAAGAGCAATGACAGCTACTTCTGCTAATGGTTTGTCATATATGTGGGAAATGATTTATATTGCTTCTAGTTTAAGACTTCCTATTGTTATGAGTTTAGTGAATAGAGCTGTTTCTGGACCTTTAAATATTCATAATGATCATTCAGATGCAATGGGTGTTAGAGATGCAGGTTGGATTATGTTGTTTTCAGAAAATAATCAAGAGGCTTATGACAATTTAATTATGGCTCACAGAATTGCAGAGCATAAAGATGTTTTATTGCCTTTAATGGTATGTCAAGATGGTTTTATAACATCACATTCTATTGAAAATATTGAGTTAATTGAAGATGCTAAAGTAAAGGAATTTGTTGGAACATATAAACCTGAACATTATTTATTAAATGACAAAGAACCTATTGCTGTTGGTCCTTTGGATGTTCAAAGTTATTTATTTGAGCATAAATATCAACAAGCTGAAGCAATGCGAAATGCTAAAAAGGTTATTTTAGATGTTAGTAAGGATTTTGAAAAAATGACTGGTAGAAAATATTCTTTTTTTGAAGAATACAAAATGGATGATGCTGAAATTGCTGTTGTTTGTATGAATTCAACTGCTGGAACAACCAAAACAGTTGTTGATGAATTAAGAGAAAAAGGGGTTAAAGCTGGTATGATTAAAGTACGAGTATTTAGACCTTTCCCTGCTGAAGAAATTGCTGAAGCTTTAGGTAACTTAAAAGCCGTAGCAATTATGGATAAAGCTGATTCTTTAAATGCTATGGGTGGTGCTTTGTTTGAAGATGTTACATCTAGTATGTATACAGCTCAAAAACAAGTACCTGCTGTAAGTTATGTTTACGGTATTGGTGGTAGAGATACTACTTCTGATAATATTTATGAAATATTTGACCATTTAATGCAAGTGGTAAAAACTGGTAAAATAGATAATTTTTATCGTTATGTTGGATTAAGAAAGTGAGGAGAATTTTATGGCATATAATTTAAAAGAAGTAATGGCAAATAAGCCTTCTAGATTTACAGCTGGGCATAGAATGTGTGCTGGTTGTGGTGCTCCACCTATTGCTCGTATGGTTTTAAGAGCTTTAAAGCCAGAAGACCATGCAGTTATTAGTAATGCTACTGGTTGTATGGAGGTTTCAAGTTTTATATATCCATATTCTGCTTGGACTGATTCATATATACACACCGCTTTTGAAAATGCAGCAGCAACCTGCTCTGGTGCTGAGGCTGCTTATAAGTCATTAAAAAAGCAAGGTAAATTACCAGGTGATAAAAATACTAAATTTATTACTTTTGGTGGAGATGGCGGAACTTATGATATAGGTATTCAAAGTTTATCTGGTGCTATGGAAAGAGGTCATGATATGGTTTATGTATGTTATGACAATGGTGCATATATGAATACTGGTATTCAACGTTCATCTGCAACACCTAAGTTTGCAGACACAACAACTTCTCCTGCTGGAAAAGTTATACCAGGCAAATTACAATCTAGAAAAGATTTAACAGAAATTATGGCTGCACATCATTTACCTTATGTTGCTCAAACTATAGCTTATGCTAATTTTAAAGATTTATATGAAAAGTCAGAAAAAGCGATTTATACTGAAGGTCCATGTTTTTTAAATGTTTTGGCACCTTGCCCAAGAGGTTGGGGATACCCTGCAGATATGTTAATGCAAATTAATAAACTAGCTGTTGAAACATGTTATTGGCCTTTATATGAAATAATTGATGGAAGATATGTTATTAATTATAAACCTGCAAAGAAATTACCTGTTGAAGAATTTTTAAAACCGCAAAAACGTTTTAAGCATATATTTAAACCTGGTAACGAGTGGATGATTGAAGAATTTCAAAAAGAAGTTGATGCACGTTGGAATGCACTTTTAAAATTAGAAGAAGCAACAAAATAATTTTTAAAGACAGAAAAAAAATAACTTCTGTCTTTAATTTTTTATACTTTTTCAAAAAAATGGCTTTTCTTTTTTATATTGTATGATATAATTAATATAGAGGTAACATAAGATGAAGAAAAAAATTTTATTATTTTTAATATTGTTTATAATTATTATTTTTGGTAATCAATGCTTTGCTGCAAAATCAACTGGTAAAACATTTTATTATAAAAATGAATCTGAAGGAATTTTAGCATATAAGCAAATTAATGCTTTTCAATTAAAATTGTCTGATGGTACTATTTTATCAAACATGTCAGTTGATACTGATTCGAGTGTTGATATTGAAGAAAATATGAAAGATGTTGAAATCGTTTTTGTTTTAGATAACTCTGGCTCTATGAGTGGTACTCGTATTAGTACTTTAAAAACTTCTACAAAAGAATTAGTAGATAAGCTTTTTAATAAAATTGGTGATGAACATTTAAAATTTGGTTTTGTTAAGTTTGCATCTGAACAATTAGGTTATTTGGAATTAACTAATGATAAATCGTCAATTTCAAGTTTTATTAATTCTATGAACGCAAGTGGTGGTACTTGTATGGCTAGCTCTTTATCAACTGCAAAAGAAATGCTTACTAATTCCAGTAATTCTGATGCTATAAAAATAGTTATTACTCTATCAGACGGAGCTTTAGGTGATGAGAGTCAATCTATAAACAATATTAAAACTATTCATAGTTCTAATATTTCTACAATATCAATTTTTGTTGAAACAGCCATAACTAACTCTTTCAAAAATTTAACAAGCACAAGTTCTTTACACAAAAACATGCAAACTACAACTAGCAACATGGCAGATACTTTAGTTAATGGTATTTATGATGAAATATATATGAAAGTAATTTTGCTTTCTGAACCAACAACTAATTTAGATTTAAATAATGCTGGTATTATACCTGGTAGTGATAGAATTATATTACAAGTAGATTCTGAAATATTGCATGGTGCTACTTTATCAGTTGAGTATGTAATTAGCATAACTAATGCTTTTGATGCTAAAAATATTGTTATTAAAGATTTTCCTGAAAGCTCCTTGCAATATAGTTCTAGTCAAAAATTACTAACCGAAAACAAAACAAATGCAGATTATGGTTGGAGATATCAAGATGGTTATTTATATTCTAACTCTGGTGGAAATGTTACTCCCGCCGCTCAAGAATATAGAAAAAAACTTATATTAACCACTATTCTTACTTCTTCTGTTTTAAATAGGTCTTCTGCCTTTACTAATTACGCAACATTTTCTGAAGACAAAATTTTAAATACTGGAAGTACAAGTACCGTAGCCGCTGATGTAGCTCAAGATGGTGGAAAAATAAGAGCTTTAAGTTTTTTAATTATTCCACCAACTGGTAATAATTATAATTATTCTCATGTTGTAATTACTAATGTTGCAATTATTGTATTTTTCACTTGTTTATTTTTATTAATATACATTTTTTCTAAATTAAAAGTAATACGAAAAAAATAAATAAACAATTTAATATAACTTATGGCACAGAAAAAGCTCGACTTTTATCGTCGAGCTTTTTTTATTCTTCGCTTTTTTCTGGTGCTCCAACTGGGCAAATTCCCTCACATGTTCCACATGATATACACATATCTTTGTTTATTACATATTTATCATCGCCTTGTGAAATGCAAGACACTGGACAACTTGCTGCACATGCACCACAGCTAATACATTTATCTGTAATTTTATATGCCATTTATTTCACCACCTTTCATCCTACATTTATTTTTAAATTTAGTATTTCGTTTATTATTTTTATGCTTATTTTTTTAATTATATATCCTTTTCTGTTTTATTTTGCATATCTAGCTTTTCCAATTTTTCTAGCTCTGCTAATTCTTTTTCATGTTCTTTTTCTTCTGGGTCTATTTCTTCTCTTCCAATATTTTTTATTATTTTAACTTCTGTTGCAGGATATCTTTTATAAAAAATGTCTTCACCATCTTTAAATTTTACTCGTATTATTTCCCTTAATGTTTGTATTGAATCTACTACTCCTTCCCCTTCTTCCGTTCTTACTATGGCTCCAATTTTAGGAAGTCTTTTTAATTTTTCTTCATAAGCATCCTGTTCATATTTCAAACAACACATTAGTCTTCCACAATTTCCTGATATTTTAGATGGGTTTAATGAAACATTTTGTTCTTTTGCCATTTTTATAGATACTGTTTCAAAGTTATCCAAAAAAGTACAACAACAAAGTTCTCTACCACAAACTCCATTTCCACCTATTTTTCTAACTTCATCTCTTACACCAATTTGTCTTAATTCAATTCTCGTTCTAAAAATAGCGGCTAGGTCTTTTACTAGCTCTCTAAAATCTATTCTGTTATCTGCTGTAAAGAAAAATGTAATTTTGCTATTATCAAATTTATATTCAACTTCTGTTAAATTCATATCAAGTTTGTATTTTTTTATTTTTTGTTCTGCTATTTTAAATGCCTCTTTTTCTTTTTTTATATTTTCTTCATCATTTCTTATATCTATTCTTGTTGCTATTCTAACTATTTTTTTTAATGGAAATTTTAGGATTTCTTCATGAACAAATTTTACACCTGTAGTAACTTCTCCAATTTCTTGTCCTTGACTCGTTTCTACTATTACTTTTTGTCCTTTTTCTATACTTAGTTTTTCAGGATCAAAAAAATATACCTTTCCTGGCTTTCTAAACCTAACTCCTACTATTTTTTTCAATTAACTTCCTCCCATAATTTTAGTAATAAGTTATCAATTGACATATCATAATTAGCATTCGCTAATATTCTTTGTTTTGTTTGTTCTATTATATGTATTCCATTTATATAATTGGTTTTATTTTTATTTTTTATCAAATTATATATAACAATTTCCATATAATTTAGTAAGTCAATAACATCTTCTTTTGCTGAATAAAGCACTTCTGCTTTTTTCCAAATTTGTGTTATATTTTGTTTTTCCAATATGTTAATTAATTCTTCTATTTGAATATATTGCTCTTTTAAATCATTTATTTTTAGAGCTTTTCCTATACTTCCTTCACAATGTTTTAACATGTTTTCTGTAATATTGGCGTCTATTCCATTTTGTTTTAAATAATTTATTATTTTTTCTTCTGGTATAGGTTCAAAATGTAATTTCATGCACCTTGATTTTATAGTTGTTAGTATTTTGCTTTCATTTGATGTTGTTAAAATAATAACTGCATATTCTGGTGGTTCTTCTAATGTTTTTAATAAACTGTTTGCTGCTTCTCTTGTCATTGTTTCTGCTTGTAATATTAAGTATACTTTTTTACTTGATGTTACTGGCTTTTCTTGTACTTTTTCTTGCATAAATCTTACTTGTTCTATTTTTATAGTTTTTCCGTCTTCAGGAATAATTTGTACAAAATCCGGGTGGCTTTCGCCATTAAATTCCATGCATGATTTACAGTTATTGCATGGTTTTTTATTTTGATTAATACATAACATCATTTTAGCAAATTCCTTTGCAAATGATGTTTTTCCTATTCCTTCTTTTCCAACAAACATGTAACTATGTAAAACATTATTATTTTTTACAGCTGTTTCAAGTATTTGTTTTAATTTTTCATTTCCTATTAAATTTTCAAAGGACATTTTACGTTCCCTTCTTTTTTTATATTTATAGCTTACTTTTATTAAATAATTTTTCTATACTTTTCCAAATAAATTTAGTGGCCAAAATCTAATCCAAACTTTACTTTCTACTTTTTCTATTGGAATACATCCAAATGCTCTACAATCGGTTGACTGACTTCTATTATCTCCCATTGCAAAAATATAGCCTTCTGGTACGGTAAATTCCGAAAAATAATTATAATTAGCATAATTTGTTTCATAACTTGCTTGAGTTGTTACTCCTGGTTGCAAATATGATTCTTCTAGTTCTTCACCATTTATATATACTTTACCATTTTCAATTTTAACATGTTCTCCAGGCAATGCAATTACTCTTTTTATATAGCTTTCTTTTCCTATTTCTAATACATAATATATAAATTTTCCCCACCAAGTTTTTGGTTCTTTTTCATATTTAGCAATAGGATTTTGTAAATCAACTTCTTCTGAACTACTGTAACTAACCTTTGATGGTGCTTCAAAAGTAATTATCTCTCCCCTTTGTGGCATTTCATTTATTGTTCTCATCCACCTATTTAAAATTAGTCTTTGTCCTGATTGTAGGGTTGGTTTCATCGAAACTTGACTTACAATAGTTGGTGTTCCAACAAAATATTTTATAACTATTGCTAAAGCAAAAGCAATTACAATACAAAAAATCCATTCTAATATATTACGCAATTTATCACTAATAATCATTATGCAATTAAACCTTCTTTCTATTTTTTATATACTGGTATTCTTATTACAACTTCAGTACCTTTTTCAACTTCACTTTTAATGTCAATACTTCCATTGTTTTGTTCTATTATTTCTTTTGCAATTGGAAGTCCTAGTCCAGTTCCACCAAGTTCTCTAGATCTTGCTTTATCTACTCTATAAAATCTTTCAAATATTCTAGGTAAATCATTTTCTGGTATTCCCATTCCATTATCAATTACTTTTATATATGCATCATTATATACAAATCCAACATATACTTTAATTGTTCCATTTTCTTGAGTGTATTTTATAGCATTTGAAATTATATTTAATATTACTCTTTCAATTCCATATTTGTCTGCATTTACTGGAGGAACATTAGCTGTTACAAAACATTCTACACTATGATTTTTCTTTTCAATTTCAAATTTTAGTCTGTCTATGCAATTTTTGGTTATTTCTCCCAAGTCAAATACAGCTTCTTCTTTTGTAATTTTTTTATTATCATATCTAGAAAGTACTAATAAATCTGTAACCAACCTTGCCATTCTTCTTGCTTCTGCACTAATAACTGTTAAGAACTTTGTTTGCATTTCTTTATCATATTCACTTTCTAGTAATGTATCTGCATACCCCATTATAGATGTAATAGGTGTTTTTAATTCATGAGATACATCTGCAACAAATTCTTTTCTCATATTGTCTAATTTTACATGTTCTGTAATATCTTGTATTACTACTATTACTCCATCAGGCTTGTTGTTTTCGTCTTGAAATGGTGCAAATAAAAGATTTATGTATTTTTCGCCTATATTTATTCTTTGTTCTGATGAAGTCCAATTTTCTAAATATACTATTTTTTCTAAATTTATATCTGTTTTAAAATTTTCAAATATACTGTCAAATGTGTTCTTTTCTTTACTTAATTGTAACAATTCAATAGCAGCTGGATTATTATATATAGTTTTTCCATTCATATCAAATGCAATAATTCCATCTGTCATATATAGCAAAATTGTTTCAATTTGCTTTTTTTGTTTAGCTACTTCATTCAAGTTTTGTTTTAGTTCTTTAGTCATAATGTTAAAAGCATTAGATAGTTCTTGTATTTGTGTTTGTTTTTTATCTATTTTGTTAAATTCTACTTCTTCTCCTTTTGCAACTCTTTCCGCATTTTTAATCAAGCCATTTATTGGTTTTACAACTGTTTTGTAAATAAAATAACCAACAAATAAAGTGATTAATACAAAAAACACTATTGCAATACTCATAATTATTTCTGCTTGTAAAATTTTTTCTGTTATTATTATTTCAAGTCCTTGTGAGCTTATTTCTTTTCCAAGCATTTCTGTTTGCATTTGTTTTAATCCAACTATATAAAATGTAGATAATCCACCTATTATAATTATTCCTATTGCAAAAAAAATTAATATAATTTTCGTTTGTATACTTTTTATCATTTTAAGAGTTTTCCCTTCTTGAATTAATTAGATGCTAAGTAATACCCAACTCCCCTTTTAGTAATTAAAATTTTTGGAGCAGATGTATCTTTTTCAATTTTTTCTCTAATTCTTCTTACTGTAACGTCTACAGTTCTAATATCTCCATAATATTCATACCCCCAAACTTTTTCAAGCAAAGTTTCTCTTGTTACTACTTGACCTGGCTGATTTGCTAAATATTTTAATACTTCAAATTCTCTTAAAGTTAAATCTATTACCTTTTCTCTAACTTTTACTTCAAATTTTTCTATATTTATGCTTAAGTCACCTACATTTATTAATACATTTTCTTTTTTGTTTTCTTCATCATTCTCTAAATGTTGTACTTTAATTTCTGCTTTTCTTAAATTTGCTTTAACTCTTGCCATTAGTTCTCTAACACTAAATGGTTTTGTTATATAATCGTCTGCTCCTAATTCTAATCCTAAAATTTTATCAATTTCTTCATCTTTTGCAGATAATATTAGAATAGGAATATTTAAAGTATGTCTTAATTTTTTGCATACAGTTAAACCATCTACTTTTGGAAGCATAATATCTAGTAGTATTAAATCTGGCTTTTGTTCTGTTGCAATTTTTATTGCTTGTTCTCCATCATTTGCTTCTAATGTTGCATATCCTTCTTTTTGTAAATTGTATGTTAAGATATCTACTATTGGTTTTTCGTCATCTACAACAAGAATTGTTTTTTTATTATTTTCTCCGTTATTTAATTTTATTTGTTTTTCTTCTAAACTAAATTCATCATAAAAATTTTCTTTTTTCTTTTCCACAAAAAGCCCACCTTTCTTAACACTAAGACTTATAACTTTGATACTATATTTATATCATATTAACAAATTTTGTACAAGTTTTTTTAAATAATTTGTCATATTTTTGAAATAGTTTTGTAATATTTTTGCAAAAAGAAATTGCAGCTTCGAAAAGTTGCAATTTCTCAAGCTATTCAATTAGAATTTCTTCTTCTCTGTTTGTAGGCTCTACGTCTAGCTTTTCCAATTTGAGTTGCGATAACAAATGCCCACATATAAAAGAGTGCCGGAAAGCTTGCTACTGCAATAATAAGAATTATCATTTTTGCCAAGGTATTTTGGTTTGCAAAGAAGTGAATTACAATATCATCGCTGTCATAAATTTTTTGCCGTTCTTTAAAATAGTGTTCTACATCTTTAGTCATTGCATCGGTTTTTCTTGTCTGTTCATTGTAAAACTGGATGTTGTCATTTAATACCAACAATTTTCCGGATGTGGAAATAACTTTGCATGCTGCAAAAACTACAGTAAGAGTTCCTACAACAAGGATAAAGAGAACCAAAATTTTTGCCATGTTGAACTTCTTTTTCATAATGTAAAACCTCTCTTTTTTAATAAATAAATTAGTTACTTGAACTTAATTATAATTATTATACCACATTTTTGTTCGCAAGGCAAATTGGTTTACATAACAATTTCTATGTTATATACTCCCCCATTAGTATTTAACTGTATTTTTTGTTCTTTAATTTCTTCTCCATTTAATTTAAAACTTTGAACTGTATTGCACTTATTATTTGGATTGCTTACATAAATATTATATATAGATTTTCCATATTTGTATTTTAAACTATATTCTTTCCAATCATTTGGAATACATGGTTTAATACTTAGATATCCATTTTCAATTTGTAAACCAAGTATATATTTTATGCCCGCTTCATACATCCAACTGCTTGAACCTGTATACCAAGTCCAACCACCTCTACCTGCTAAGTTTTTTTGAGTGTATACATCTGCACTAATTACATAAGGCTCTACTTTGTATTTATTTGCTGCTTCTTTGGTTCTACTATGCTCAATTGGATTTATCATTCTATAGTATTCTGCAGCTTTATCACCAAAACCTAGTATACTAAATGCAATAATTGCCCAAATTGCCCCATGTGTGTATTGTTGTTATGAACATTTTCTCTCATATTCCTTTTTAGCAACACTAAAATTATTTTTTAATTCTTGTAGTGGTTTAAAGTTGAAATATATATCAACTTGTTTATCACTATGAATTTCTATTTTTTCAATAAACTCTCTAATTATTTCTTTGGTAGGTTTTTCCATATTCAAAAATTCATCTACTAAATTATTTAATCTATTTTCATCTTTTGTATTATTACATTCTCCAGATAGTTCTTGCTCAAGTTCTTTAATGTTTTGTTCATATCCTTTTACAATTTCTTTTATTCGATTAGCATTTTTCATATATTCTTCAAGTGTTATAATTCCTGCCAATCTGTCATCATACAGTACTTCAAGTTTTCTAGTTTCTTTTTCAATTGTCTCTTTAAAAGAATCTATCTGTTTTTTTATATCAAATTGTTTTGCTTGTTTTGTTTTAGTTTGTTTTGCAATTTCTTCTAGTTTCTTTTTGTTTGTATATTCTTTGCAAACTTCTTTTAAGACTTCTAGCATTTGTTCTTCAAAAACTTGATAATTAAAATTATGTGGAGAACATACATCAAATTTTCCATATCTGCCATACCTTTGACATCTTCCATAAATATTGCCATTTTTATCTGGACTTCTTATTCCAATATATCCTTTGCACTCGCCACATCGAAGTAAGCCTTTGAATAAGTAATCATTCTGTACTACTCTTGAGCCTTTAGTTGCTTGAATTACTTTTTTTGCTCTTTTAAAATCTTCTTTACTTATTATTGCTTCGTGCATATTTTCTACCTTAACCCAATCTTCCTCTGGTAAATTTATAAACTTTTTGGATTTAAAACTTACCTTTTTTCTTTTTCCTTGTATTACTGTTCCTGTATAAATTTCGTTTGAAAGAATAAATCTTACAGTAGATTGTTGCCACAATCCATAAGTTAGAGATTTTGCTCCTCTTTTCCTTTTGTTATAATCTGATGGAATTGGAATTTTCTTTTTGCTCAAATAATCTGCTATTTGCATTGTACCAAAGCCTTCTAAATATTTTTGATATATTAGTTTAACAACATTTGCTGCCTCTTCATCTATTATTAAATGGTATTTATTTTCTGGATCTTTTTTATAGCCATAAGGTGCAGTTCCTAAATATTCTCCTAAATTTCTTTTTGATTGCAAGACACTATTTATTTTCTTTGATGTGTCTTTTGCATACATTTCATTTAATATTGACTTAAATGGTGCTATATCATTATTTGATGTGTCATAAGCTGTATCTATATTATCTAAAATAGCTACAAACCTTACTTCGTGTTCTGGAAAATATGTTTCAATGTATAATCCTGATTGCACATAATTTCTACCTAGCCTTGATAAGTCTTTGGTTACTACCATATTGATTTTACCTGCTTCAATATCTGCTATCATTCTATTAAATGCAGGTCTATCAAAACTTGTACCACTTACACCATCATCAACATATTCTGATATAAAATTTAGCCTATTTTGTTTAATATACTGCATTAGTAAAGTTCTTTGGTTTCCAATACTTTCGCTTTCTTGATATTTTTCTTTTTCTTCATCTTCTCTTGAAAGCCTTATATATATACCTACTCTATAATCAATATTATTCATTATTGTATAGCCCACTGTTTCCTCCCTTCTAGCTAATTAAAGATAATGAGATAATATTGATACTCTTTTTAAATGTATACAACTTCACTCTCGTTCAGTTGCATAACTCATCCGTAAAGTTCGTTTCCTCACTAACGGCTGACTTAATTATACCATATTCCCCCATTTAATACCATTTATATTTCAAATTTTCTTTTGGCAATAATTTCCAAATGCTCTTTCTATAACTTTTTCTAATCCCTCTCCTTTTTCATTAAATATAAAATTTATTTTAAAATCATTTTTCTTTTTATATTTTTTCTTTTTTGCATTATCTTCTCGCATAAACATCAACTCCTGTACAAATAATTTCTATATTTATTATTGCCATTTATTGTAAAATTAATCGCAATTACAAATACTCTCTCAATTATTTGCTCAAAAAAGTCTAGTTTGTCCTCCCTATTAAAT
>CAZUAJ010000022.1:0-14194 GCA_964618105.1 uncultured Clostridium sp.
GGGAATCGAACCCATGTCTCCGCCGTGAAAGGGCGATGTCTTAACCGCTTGACCACGGGGCCATAAAAGAAACTTGCTAGGATTTAATCAAATTAAATCCTAGTTATGGTGAGCCATCGCGGACTCGAACCGCGGACAACTTGATTAAAAGTCAAGTGCTCTACCACCTGAGCTAATGACCCAAGTTTCAAGCTCGTAACTAACCACTTATGTTAGCACAAGCCTTATTTTAAACTATTTTTTTATATTTGTCAATACATTTTTTACTTTTTGTGAAATTTTTTTGAATTTTTTGTGTTTCTGTCATAAAATGTTAAGCAAAATTACTTTTAGTATATGATTTTATGTGTTTAATTTTTTAATTAATTCTTCTACATCTATTCCATGTACTTCACAAGCTTCTGCTATCGTTTCTGCTTGTGATGCTGGACATCCTAAACAATGCATTCCAGCTTCTAATAAAATTTCTGCTTTTTCTGGCGCTTTTTCTAAAAGTTCTCCTATTGTCATATCTTTATTTATTTGCATATTTTTTCTCCCTTCTAAAATTTAATTATTAAAACAATTAAATTTTAACATAATTTTTTTAAAAAGTATAGACAAATTTAAAAATATGTTATATGATTGTAAAAAATTGGAAGGTGGTGTTGTTTTATAATTTTAATTGATTATTTTTTTATTATTCTTATTATCAATACTTTTATATTTTTTTATTCATTATATAATTTTTTTGATATTAAAATTTTTCATAATCTACAAGGTTCTAAATTAAAATTAAAAAATTCTAATTATTTCAAATAATTTTTTAGTAATTAAATTAATAACTTTTTAAGGAGGTGTTTATGAATTAAACGTTTTTTATTCATTTTATTTTTTACTCTTATTTTTTGTTTTATAGGTTACAAAATATTTTCTCCAATTTATTTTCAAGATAGTATTATTATAAATTATGGATTACATCCATTTGATATTTGTTTAGAACAGCCTACTTTATGGAAATATTTAAAAATTTTATTTTTAATTACCTATACTTATTCTGGAATATTTTTTTCTAATTTATTTTTTAATTTATTTAATTTAAAAAATATAAAAAAATTAAATAAAAATAAATCAAATAAAAAAAATCATCATTTAAAAAATTTAAATAAAAAAAGTGAATTAAAATTATTAATTGGAGAAAATGTTAATACAAAAGATTTAATTTATTTACCTGAAAAAGGGTTATACCAAAATATTTTAATTACAGGTACAATTGGTACAGGCAAAACTAGTAGTGCCATGTATCCTTTTACTAAACAACTAATTAAATATGAAAATAATAATAACGAAAAAAAATTAGGAATGTTAATTTTAGATGTTAAAGGTAATTATTATAAAAAAGTTTTAGAATTTGCAAATGAATTTAATAGAGAAAAAGATATTATTGTTATTGAATTAAATGGCAAATATAAATATAATCCTTTACATAAACCAAATTTAAAGCCTTCCATACTTGCAAACAGATTAAAAACAATTTTGCTTCTTTTTTCTAAAAATAACTCTGAAAGTTACTGGATTGATAAATCCGCCCAAATTTTAGAAGAATGTATTAAGTTATGTAGATTATATAATAATAATTATGTAACATTTAATGAATTACATAAATTAATTACTGAACCCAATTATTATTTAGAAAAAATTAATTATTTACGAAACAAATTTATTAAAAATAAATTTTCTAAAAATCAAATTTATGATTTATATTCTAGTTTAAATTTTTTTGAAAAAGAATATTTATGTTTAGACCAACGAACCTTATCTATTTTAAAGTCTGAAATTACACGTATTACAAATTCATTTATTTCTGATTACGACATATTAAAAACTTTTTGTCCAGAAAAAAAAGAGCTTAACTTTTTTGGTTTTGAAGAAGTAATAAATAAAGGAAAAATTGTTGTTTTAAATATGAATATAAACGAATATTCAAATTTATCTAAAATTATTTCAGCATATTTAAAATTAGATTTTCAAACAGATGTAATGACAAGACTTGCTAATAGCAAAAACAACGATTTTAGAAGTGTTTGTTTTATTTCAGATGAGTATTCTGAATATTGTACAGAAACGGATTGTAATTTTTTTTCTCAAAGTAGAGAAGCTAAATGTATAAATATTGTTGCTACTCAAAGTTATACTTCATTATTAAATACTTTACATGAACAATCTGCAGTAAATGTTATTATTCAAAGTTTAATAAATAAATTATGGTTTCGTAATGATGATATTTTTACAATTGAAAATGCTCAAAAACAAATTGGTAAAGAAGATAAAGAAAAAATATCAAAAGGAATTTCTGAAAATGCAAAAGAAACTGTTTTTAGTTATTTTACCAATTCTTTAAATTCAAAAAACTCTAGTATTTCCGAAACAATTACCACTACTATTCAAAATGATTTTGTATATGATACAAATTTTTTCACTAGGCATTTATCTAGCTTTCATTGTTTAAGTTTTTTATCTACTGGATCTGAAATTCTTCCACCATCAGAATTAGAATTATTTCCATATTTTAAAATTTAATTATTTTTAGGAGGTTTTTTATTTATGTTTAATTTTATTTTCAAAAAAAAATATTTATTTATTTTATTTATTATTTTATTTTTATTTATTTTTTCTTCTAATGTAAGTGCAAATTTATTTAATGGTAATCCTGAACTTGTAGACAAGTTAAATTCAGCTTTTGAAAAAATTGAAAATTGGATGCTTTCATTAGCTACTCCAGCCGCTGCGGTTGCTGTTGCTGTTGGTATATTTATGAAAAAATTTAGTTTTGGCGATGAAGAAAAAATTCGTACTGCAAAAAAATTAATTCGTGGCAGTTTATTTTCTTATGGATTTATTCTTGTTCTTGACTTAATTTTATCAGCAATAAAGTCTTTATTAACTTAGGGGGTATATATTTTGAATGACACAACTAATTTAACTACCTCAATTGTTCAAACAATTAATTCAATATTTGAAACACTGTTTTCTTCAATTGATAATACTATTTACAACACTTTAGATGAATTAACTTTTATAGATACAAATATTTTAAATAATTCTATTTTTCAAAAAATATTTGGAACAAATAATTATAATGGTTTGTTGGTAATTGCTAATTCTTTATTAATAGGTTTTTCTATTTATTACGCAATTCGATTAATTTATTCTTATTACATGAATTTACAAATTGAAAGACCCTATCAATTTATTTTTAAATTATTAATATTTGGAATTGTTATGAACTGTTCATATTTTATTTGTAGTCAATTTATACAAATAAATAGTTTTATTTCAGATGCCATTAGAAATTTAGGAAAAAATATTTTTGGACATGATATTTCTTTTTATGAATTAATAAATAAATTAAACAATATTATTTCTTTAGAACAAAGCGAATTTAATATTTTTTCTTTTGATGGATTAATTAAAAGTTTTATTTCAATTAATTTATTTAATTTAATTTTTTCATATTCTCTTAGATTTGTTATGGTAAAAGTATTTGTTTTACTTACACCTTTTGCAATATTAAGTTTAATTAATGAATCTACTTCATGGTTTTTTAAAACTTGGTTTAGAACCATTTTATCTTTATTACTGCAACAATCTTTTATTTCAATTATTTTATTAATTATTTTTTCATTTAATTTTTCTTCAAATGATACTATTTCTAAATTAATGTATATTGGTGGAATATATGCTTTAGTTCGAGCAAATTCTTATATGCAAAATTTAATTGGTGGAATTTCAACAGATATTTCAAATAATTTTAATATTGGCAATAAATTATTAAAAAATATTTAATTTTTATTAAATTTAAATTAACTATATAAAATGTTTATTTTTTAACAATTATGAAAGGATTTTTTATGAAATTTATTTTTCCACAAAATTATAATTTTAAAAATAAATTATTTGGAATAATTGATTATCCTAATTTATTTTTAAATATTATTTGGGATTTTTTTATTTTTTTATTAATTAATTTATTATTTAAAAATACTACTATAAAATTATTTGTTTTTATTATTTTTGCTTTACCTGTTTTATTATTTAGTATTTTTAGCATTAATCATGAAAATATTTTTAAAATTATTATATATTTATTTAATTATATCACTAAACCCAAAATGTATGTGTATTCAAAAAATAATTTTAATTCTTTTATCCATAAGTTTATTGTAAATTATAATAAAAAATGATATAATTTGACAAAACATAACATATTGGGGGAATTTTTTATGAAATTAGAACAAAATGATTTATTACCTTTATTTTCAAGCACAAATCTTCCGGATATATTTTTTACAGAATATTTACCAGAAGCAAATGGTGATTATATTAAAGTATATTTGTATATATTATTTTTATCTAAATATGATAAAGATATAAAATTAAATGACTTAAGCAAAAAATTAAACCTTTCTTTTAAAGTAATTCAAGATGCAATGAAATATTGGGAAGACCAAAATGTTATAGTTAAAAAAAATACCGGATATGTTTTTAATAATTTACAAGAAATAGAACTAAATAATTTATATAAGCCTAGAGTTTCTTTATCCGCCGAACAAGTACAAAAATCAGCAGAAAGCCAAAAACGTGCTAAAACAATGGAATATATAAATAATAGATATTTTTCTGGATTAATGCCAACAACATGGTATCCTGATATTGAAATGTGGTTTAAAAAATATGGTTTTGACGATGAAGTTATGATGGCATTATTTAATCATTGTTTTGATAAATCTGCATTACATAAAAATTATATTCAAACAGTTGCAGATGCATGGGCCAAAAATAATATTAAAACATTTAATGACTTAGATTTATATTTTGAAAAACAAGAAAATGTTAATAAAATTGCAAGTATGATTATAAAAAAATTAGGACTTGGAAGACAACTTTCTCAATATGAATATGCTTATGTAGAAAAATGGTTAGTTGATTTTAAATTTACTTTTGATATTATAGAAATAGCTTTAAAAAGAACCACGTCTAAAGTTAATCCAAGTTTTGATTATATAGATAAATTATTAACTGATTGGCATGAACGCAGTTTTACAACAGCAGATCAAGTTCAACAATATTTAACAGAAATTAAACAGAAAAGTAAAAATATTAAGGAATTAGAAAAAACAACAATGAATTATCAAAATTATAACCAAAGAACTTATGAAAATTTAAATGTTTTATATGCTAATCAATAATTTAAATTTATAAAGGAGAATATTTTGAATAATATAACATTAAAAACACTTTTAATTGAATATGACAAAAAAAGAATGAATGTTGAAAATATAGCACAAAAAGAAAAAGAAAACTTATATTTAGAATTTCCTGAACTTCATGAAATAGATAAAAAAATAAGTGCTTTAGCATTTTCTTCAATGAAAGAATTAACAAAAAATAATGATAAAAAAATAATAAAAAAATTAAATTCTAATATTGAAAATTTAAAAAAACAAAAAGAAAATATATTAAATAATATTGGAGAAAAAGCTCAAAAAATAATTCCAAATTATGAATGTAAAAAATGTAATGATACAGGTTATATTTTTAATGGAAACTTTACAGAAATGTGCAGTTGTTTAAAACAAAAAATTTATAATATAGAATATAATAAAACAAATATATCAAATTTAGAAAAACAAAATTTTAATAATTTTAATTTGAATTTTTATTCTGATGAAATAAATAAATCTAAATATAATTCAGATATTTCACCTAAAGAAAATATAAAGAAAATAAAAAATATTTGTCATAAATTTATTAATAATTTTGATGATATAGAACAACGTAATTTATTATTTACAGGAAATACAGGTTTAGGAAAAACATTTTTATCTAGTTGTATTGCTAATGAATTATTAAAAAAAGAAAAAACCGTATTATATCAAACTGCTTCTGTTATGCTTGATACTATTATTAGTTATCGTTTTGGTAAACCAAACGTTTCTAAGGATATTTATGATTATTTATTAAATGTAGATTTATTAATAATTGATGATTTAGGCACTGAAGGGGTAAACAATATGAAAATAGTAGAATTATTTAATATTTTAAATAGTAGACTCTTAAATAAAAATAAGAAAACTATTATTTCAACTAATTTGAGTTTACAAAATTTGTTTAATATTTATGATGAAAGAATTGTTTCTAGAATTGTTGGAAATTATGATATATGTTATTTTTTTGGTGAAGATATTCGTTTTAAAAAATAAAATAAAAAATGATATTTCTAAAATAGAAATATCATTTTTATTATTTTACCTTTCTGGTTTATTCTCCATCATTTTCATCAGGTTTTATAGTTTCAATACTAACAACTTTTCCTTCATTTGTTCTCATTAAAGTAACACCTTGAGTTGACCTTCCTAAAATGCTAATATCTTTTACTTTTAATCTAATAATAGTTCCATTGTCAGTAATAAGCATTACATCTTCATCGTCTGTTGCAATACGAATACCAACTATATTTCCTGTTTTTGGTGTTATTTTGTATGTAGTTACTCCTTTTCCGCCTCTTGTTTGCACTCTATATTCATCTAACTCAGTTCTTTTTCCAAATCCATTTTCAGTAATTGCTAGCAATGTTGCATCTTTGTTCCCTTCTATTATAGATTCCATTCCTATAACATAATCTTCTCCATCTAAACGAATTCCTATAACTCCTTGTGCTGTTCTACCCATTGGTCTAACATCTTTTTCACTAAATGTAATACAAGCTCCTTGTTTAGTAACTAAAACTACATCATCTTGTCCATCAGTTAATCTAACATCAATTAACTCATCTTCTTCTCTTAATGTAATTGATAAAAGTCCCGTTTTTCTACTTGAATCAAATTCATTTAATGGTGTTTTTTTAATGAATCCTTGTTTTGTTCCCATTAATAAATATTTTCCATCTGCAAAATTACTTATTGGAATAACTGCAGATATTTTTTCTCCTGGATCTAGTCTTAGTAAATTAACTATTGCAGTTCCCTTTGCTGTTCTTCCTGCTTCCGGTATTTCATACCCTCTTAGTCTATATAACTTTCCTCTATTACTAAAGAATAATAAAGTATCATGAGTTGATGCTGTAAATATTTGTTTAACAAAATCTTCTTCTCTTGTAGCTAAACCTGTAATTCCTTTTCCCCCACGCTTCTGACTTTTATATGTATCTACTGGCATTCTCTTCACATATCCAAAATGAGTTAAAGTAATTACTGTTTGCTCTTCTTTTACTAAATCTTCAATATTAATTTCGCCTTCTGATGCTACAATTTTTGTTTTTCTTTCATCACCATATTTTTGTTTAATTTCTAATAACTCTTCTTTTATAATATCAAATACCAATCTTTCACTAGATAAAACTTCTCTTAAATGTTCAATTAATTTCATTAATTCATTATATTCTTCATCTATTTTTTCTCTTTGTAATCCTGATAATGTTTTTAATCTCATATCCAATATTGCTTGTGCTTGAATTTCAGATAAATTAAATCTTTTCATTAATCTTTCTTTTGGGTCATCATAAGAGCTACGAATAATATTAATTACTTCATCAATATTATCTAATGCAATTCTTAATCCTTCTAAAATATGAGCTCTTGCAAGAGCCTTATCTAAGTCAAATTGTGTTCTACGAAGTATAACTGTCTTTCTGTGTTCTATATAATAATCTAAGCATTGTCTTAATGTTAAAATACGTGGTTCTCCATTAACTAATGCTAGCATTATAACTCCAAATGTATCTTGTAATTGTGTATGTTTATACAATTGATTTAGTATAACTTGAGCATTTACATCTCTTTTTAATTCAATTACAATTCTTACTTTTGATTCTCTGTCAGATTCATCTCTAATTTCTGAAATTCCTTCAATTCTTTTTTCTTTTACTAAATCTGCAATATTTTCTATTAATTTTGCCTTATTTACTTGATATGGTAGTGAATTTACAATAATTCTTTGTTTATTATTGCTCATTTCTTCAATTTCACTTTCACCACGAACAGTAATTTTTCCTCTACCAGTTGTATATGCTTGCTTAATTCCTTCTAGACCTAAAATTAATCCTTCTGTTGGAAAATCTGGACCTTTTATAACTTCCATTAATTGTTCATCTGTAACATTATCTTCATCAATTATTTTAACAATTCCGTCAATAATCTCTGATAAGTTATGTGGTGGAATATTAGTTGCCATACCTACTGCAATTCCTGAAGAACCATTTATTAATAAAGTTGGTATTTTTGATGGAAGAACTGTTGGCTCTTGTAAACGATCATCATAGTTTGGCATAAAATCCACTGTGTTTTTTTCAATATCAGTAAGCATTGTTTCTGCTATTTTTGCCATTCTTGCTTCAGTGTATCTCATTGCTGCAGCACCATCACCATCAATAGATCCAAAATTTCCATGTCCGTCAATTAGTGTATATCTTTGTGTAAAATCTTGTGCTAATCTTACCATTGCATCATATACTGAAGCATCACCGTGTGGATGATATCTACCTAAAACAGAACCTACTGTATTTGCGCATTTTCTGTAAGGTTTGTCTGATGTGATTCCATCTTCATACATAGCATATAAAATCCTTCTATGTACTGGTTTTAACCCATCTCTTACATCTGGAAGTGCTCTTGATACAATAACACTCATAGCATAATCAATATATGCTGTGCGCATTTCTTTTTCAATGTCGCGTTCTACTATTTTTCCGTCATTTCTTTTTTCGTCTTTTGCCTCCATTTTTTTACCTCTTTTCTAGTATTTTTCACTTCCTTATTATACTAAAATAAGCACAAATTTGCAATGATTTTAACGTTAAAATTTATGTTTATTTTACTAACATTTCTGCTAATTTTTTTTGCTCATCTGTAAGGTTAAAATCTTTTCCATTGTTTTTTATAATTAAATGTAAATTTTCAATTTGCCTTGCTTGTTTTAAAGTTTCTTCTAATGGTAATGTTTGTTTTAATTTTTCTTTTATTTTCTCATATTCTTTTTGCATTCCGTCAAAATTTTGATTTTGGTAATATTCTTTCCAATTATTTTCATATTTTTTAATTTTTTCAATATTATTTATTTGATTAGCAAATTCTGTTTCAATATTACTACTTACATTATCTAATATTGCATTTTTTCCTTTTCTTATTAATGTTGCAACATTATATGGAATTATTCCTTTTTTACTAGTAAAACTTAATGCTGAATCTATTACATTTGAAATTCCATCAATTATTCCGCCACTTTTTATTGCATTTTGTGCTTGAAAAATATTGTCAAATTTACCTGTAAATATTCCTGTTAAACTTTTTCCAATTTCAATTCCTTTTTCTAATGTAGTATTTATGCCTTCTTTCAATCCGCCTTTAATTAAACTGTTTTTTATGTCTATTACCTGATCTTCAACAAAATTTGGTAATATCCATCTTAAGCCCAAATCAATTGCTGTATTTATTACATTTCCAAGAGTTGATGTTAAAAAATTATTTTGCTCATTTTGTGTTGTAAGTTCATTTTTATTTAATTCTTGATTATTTAAAATTATTTCATTATCCATTTCTTTTCTCCTATACTTATTTAATAATTTATAAACAATTTTTTAATATTTTAAATTCTGGAAAATATTTTTTTAAATCATAATCATTAATATTATATTTATTAAATATAATATTAAAATCTTCCTTATTTATTTTCCACTCATTAATATAAATATTTATTAAATTTTTTGCTTTTTTTATTTCTAATAAATTAGTATTTAATATAAAAAAGTTAATATCACTATTTTTTATTATTTCTTTTGTATAATCAAAAAAACATTCTACAGATGTATTAATAATAATTAAATTATATTTTTCTCTTAATTTTAATAATATATTTTTTATTTTCTTATGACTTATTTTGTATTTAGAATCAAATAGCAAATTAATTCCAGATATTAAATCTATTTTTGAATTTATTTTAATTATTAATTTTTCTATTTTTATTTCTTTTAATAAATTATTATTTTTTATTTTATTTTTTATTTTTTGTGAATAATTTTTTATTCCTAATATTTTTTCTAAATTATTATTTAATATATCAAAATCAATAATTAATATTTTATTTTCATCTGATAATAAATTAGATAAATTAATTGTAAAAATACTTTTTTCTATTCCATTTGTTCCTGTAATACAAATTATATTTTTTTTATTTAATATTTTATTTTTTATTTCGTTATTTAATTTTTCCATATTTTTCATCCTTTTTATTTTATTATTTTTTTGATTCAATTATTTCTTTTTCAAAATCTGCAGATTCAATTTTTGTTAGAATATGCTCATCTCCAACAAACATTAAACATTCTCCCCTTTTTAAGGATTTTATTTCTATTTTTTCTTTTTCTGATAAATTAGAATATTGTTCCAATACTTTTATATTTTCTTCTTCTAATGCAAAAAAAGTTTTTATTTCTGAATTATTTAAAATACTTTTACCATATATTCCATTTTCCAAACTAAACAAATCAGATATATCTTGTGTAATTGCAACTGCGCTTCCACCATATTTTCTAATTGTTTTAAATATTTTATATATAAAACTTGCAACGTTTTTATTTGATGTTACTCCAATTAGTCTCCAAATTTCATCTAAATAAATAGATTTTTTTATTTTTCTATCCTTTTTTATTCGATTCCAAAATAATTCTGTAAAAATAAACATTCCATATTTTAAATTTTCTTCTCCTAAATCATATATATCTGCAACAATTAATAAATTATTTAAATTTACATTTGTATAATTATTAAAAAATTTTAATGAGCCTTTTACAAATGGAATTAATTTTATTTGAAATTTTTTTGTTCTTTCATCATTTCCTAATAAATTATAAAAATCTTCTAAAATTGGCATATCATAAGTATCTTTAAAAATCGGTTTCATAATTGCTTTATTTTTTTCTTTTTTATATAGTGTTTTATCATTAAAATTAATTCCTTTATTTTTGTATAATTTAATTAATTTTTCTTCTAAAATTGCTTTTTCTTCTTCGTTTAAATTTCCAAAAACTAAATCAAAAAAACCTATTAATTTTCCTAATTTATTTGCTAAATATCCTTTTCCTTCATCTAAACTTTCTTCCATAATATCAAATATATTTATATATGTATTTGATGTAGGTCCTATTTTTAAAAGTGTTCCACCTAGTTTTTCACACATATTATTATATTCTCTATCTGGATCAATAATATATTGTTCAATTCCTAGAAGTCTGTTTCTTAGAACTAATAATTTAGTATAAAATGATTTTCCCGCTCCACTTGTACCAAAAATACACATATTAGAATTTTTATATTTATTTGAATTATATTTATCTATAAATACTAAAGAATTATTATAAAGATTTGTTCCTATAAAAATTCCTTCTTCATCAAATATTGCTGACGAAATAAATGGATATGTAGCAGTTAATCCACTTGTTAATACATTTCTTTTAGCTGCATCTTTTAAATCTAGAGAATTTTTCATTAACGGTAATGTTGTTAAATAAGCTTGTTCTTGCCTAAAATATGCTCTTCTAGTTTGCATTCCACAGCTTTGAATAATTCCTTCTAATTTATTTAATAAATTTTCTAATTCTTTTATATTGTCTGAATATGTAGTTATATAAATATATAAAAAATATAATTCTTCATTATTTATTTGCATTTCTTTTCTAATATATTTTGCATCATTATATGTAAATGCTGCTATATCAATATCTTGTCTATTTTGATTTCCATTTTTTAAATCAACTCCAACATTTCCAATATGATATGTTAAATCACGAATTGTTTTATAGGTATCTTGTTTTTCATAAAAAATTGAAATATTTAAATTTATATTTGAATTAATAATTGTTCTTAAAATTAAATCTTGCTGTTCTCTAAAATAATTTGTAATAATTAAAGTTGAATAATATATATTATCAATTTCTATATATTTTGGATTAGAAATATTTATATAAGATGGACAAATATAATCTTTTTCAGAAAATACACCTTCTAAAAAATTTAATTTATTATTTTTTTTATTTTTAAAATAATTAATTTTATTTTTTATTTTATTTTTTAATTTATTTTTTATTTTATTTTTTATTTTTTGAATATTATTTGCCTCCTTTATTTATATTAATAATTTTTATTTTTAAATTTATTTTATATTAATTATTTTTTATTTTTAATTATTATTTGAATATATTCTAGAATTTAAAAATGAAAATAATATATTAATAATTTGTTTTTTATTATTAATATCTGTTATTAAATTACCACATCTTGATAATGATTCTTTTATTTTAAAATATTTTTGATTTAAATTTTCTATTGCATTTTCTTCAATATTTATTTCATTTTTATTTTTATTTTCATTTTGATATTTTAAAATAATATAGAAATTTTTTGATGATGATTTTTTATTATGATTTAAATATTTAATATATTGAATATATTTTTGAGAAATTTTTTTAATTTCAATATTTTCTTGAACTAAATTTTTTTCGATATTTTTAATATGTTTAGTTAAATCTTCTTTATTGCTTTGAATTAATATTTGAAAATTAAAATTACATGTTTTTAAAAATATTTTATATGAATTTAAAATTGCTTCCTTTTCTAATTCTGATTTTAAATTAAAATTTATTGGATATATTTTTATTATTTTTATATATTCATTATTTTTCAATTTAATAATTCCATTTTTTAATATTTCTTTATATGGAAGCCATTCTTGTACTTTATTTATTTTTTTTATTTTTTCACCTTCTCTCTTTTTATATAATTTTTAATTAATAATTTTGAAAAATTAATAGAAATAATCTTTTGAATAAAAATAATCTGAAATAAATTCATAATTAATAAAAATAAATTTTAAATAATTTAAAACCTTATAATTTTATATTATATTGTTTTATTAAAAAAGTCAATAAAAATCGTATGTCAAAATTCGACAATATTTTTTTTGAATAATATTTTTATTTTTTTGCATAATATTAATATAAGGTTAATATTAGTTGAACTAAGAATTTTGTTAGGTTAATTTAATTAGCTTTTCAAAATTCGAGCAAAGATTTATTATTGTTTAATAATTTTAGATAATAATATGTCGGCGATGAGAGTATAGTATTTGTATTTAAGCTATATTTGTTTTATTTTTGTTATTTTAATAAAAATAAACTATTTATATATGGTTGAAAATATAGATAATATATTCAAAGTTAAGATTGGTTTTGTATATTTTAATGATTATTATTAGTCCTTATTTAAGGATTAATATAGTTGTTATGTGTGCACTATTAGTCGAGCAACTGATTTATATATTTGGTGCAATAGTTTATTTGTATAGTAATATACATTAGATTAAAAACTAGGTATATAAGTTTTAGCTGTAAATTAATATTAGCTTTATACGATTAATAGCCAGTAGTAAATTTTCTACTGGCTATTAAAATTATTTTTTTAATTTTATATTAAACATCTAAATTTTTAACAAATTTAGCATTTTCTACAATAAAGTTTCTTCTAGGTTCAATTTCATCACCCATTAATAGTGTAAATATAGCATCAGCTTTTATTGCATCTTCCATAGTTACTTTAATTAAAATACGGTGTTCTGGATCCATGGTTGTTTCCCATAATTGTTCTGGATTCATTTCTCCTAAACCTTTATATCTTTGAATTCCAACTTGATCTCTAGCTATTCCTTTTTCAGCTAAATCTTTAAATGCTTTTGCTAAATCATCATCTGTATAGCAATAAATATCTTGCATTCCTTTTTTAGATAATTTATATAGAGGTGGTTGTGCTAAATACACATTTCCATTTTCAATAAGTGGCCTCATATATCTAAAAAAGAATGTTAATAATAATGTTCTAATATGTGCACCGTCAACGTCAGCATCAGCCATTATAATTACTTTTCCATAACGAATTTTTGAAATATCAAAATCTTTACCAATTCCTGCTCCAACTGCTAAAATTACTGGTTGAAGTTTGTCATTATTATATATTTTATCTGCTCTTGATTTTTCTACATTAAGCATTTTTCCCCAAAGTGGTAAAATTGCTTGGAATTTTCTATCTCTGCCTTGTTTTGCACTACCACCAGCTGAATCTCCTTCGACAATGTAGACTTCACATTCTTCTGGATTTTTGCTACTACAATC
>CAZUAJ010000023.1:0-13675 GCA_964618105.1 uncultured Clostridium sp.
CTAAGTCAATTCCTATAATTTTTCCCATAATATTTTTACTTCCTTTCTAAATTTATATATTTTAAAAAATTAAAATCTTTATTTAGTTTGCTACAACTACCATAGAATGGCGTATAACCTTATCACCAATTTTATAGCCTTTTCTATATTCTTCTTTTACTTCTTTTTCGCCTAAGTTTTCGTCTGTAACTAAGCATACAGCTTCATGTATTTCTGGATCAAAAGTTTTTCCAAGTGCTTCAATTTCTGTTACACCATTTGATTTTAATACATCTTTAAATTGTTTTAATACAAGTTCAACGCCTTGCTTGTAACCTTCATCTTCTGTTTGACTTGATACTGCTTTTTCTAGGTTGTCTATTACTGGTAAAAAGTTTGTTACTACATCTGCCATAACTGAGCTATATAGTCCAACTTTTTCTTTTTCATTTCTTTTTTTGTAGTTATCAAATTCTGCTGCTACTCTTTTTAGTCTATCATTTACTTCATCTAATTGAATTTGCAAAGTTTCATTTTGTTTTTTTATTTCAATTAAATCTTCATTTGATTTTGTTTCTTTTGGCTCTTGTTTAACTTCTTTTTTTCCTTTTTCCATTGCATGTTTTCCTTCTGCCATTTTGCTCTCCTTTCTTATTTACCATTTAATTTTTTACTAATGTATTTCATAACTGAAATAACTTTTGAGTAATCCATTCTTTTTGGTCCTATAATTCCTATAGTTCCTAAGTCTTTGTCTTGATACTTATGTTTAAATGTTATTATACTAAAATCTTTTAATTGCTCATTTTCGTTTTCATCACCAATGTACACATTTATATCTTTTGCAAATCCTGTTTCCATTAAATCTAGCATAACTTGTTTTGTGTCTATTAAATTTACAAAGTTTTTTGCAACTTCTAAGCTTTTAAATTCTGGAAGGTCAAATGCTTTATTTGTTCCTTCTAGATACACTTGTGCTTCTTCATTTATTGCTTTATCTAATTGTTGCATAATTGGTTTTATAACATTTAAGCTATAATTCATTTCTGAAAATATGTATTCTTCTAAAGGCTTATCTATTTGCTCTATTGGCTTGCCTTTTAACTTGTTGTTAAATATAAAGTTTAACGTACTTACTTGTTCTTCTGTAATATCTTCATCAAATTTTATAATTGTTTCCTTTATAATTCCACTATCTGTAAGTAATACAGCCATTAACATTCTATTACCTAAAAGTACAAATTTTATTTCTTCAATACTTTGCAAATTTGTTCTTGGTCCAATTGCTACTGATGTGTAATGTGTTACTTCTGATAAAGTATTTGTTGCTATTTTTGTTAGTTCTTCAATTTCATTGACTCTTGTTTCTAATTTAGATTGTATGTATTTTATTTCTTCTAGGCTTATATCATCATCTTTTAAAAGTTCGTCTACATATAATCTATAACCTTTTGCTGATGGTACTCTTCCACTTGATGTATGTGGTTTATCTAAGTAACCATGTTTTTCTAAGTCTGACATTTCATTTCTAATTGTTGCACTACTACAGTCTAAGTTATATTTTTGTACTAGTGCCCCTGAGCTTACAGGTTCTGCTGTACTAATGTATTCTTCTATTATTGCTTGTAATATTTGTTTTTTTCTATCATCCAATACATTTTCACCTTCTAACTCTTTTTGTTTTAGCACTCTTTTAGTTTGTTTGCTAAACTTGTTATATATTATAACCAAAATTAGCAATTGTCAATACCAATTGCTAATTTTTTTTGTGAATATTTTGTGAATTATTAGACAAACTCTTCCCAAACCAAGTTTGCTAGGTCTAAGCCTTTTGCAGTTAATTTTATAAAATCTCCATCAATTTCAACCAAATCTTCATTTACAAGCTTTTCAAGTTCTGAATGGTACAAAAATACTGGGTTTGCCACAAACTTTGTTTTAAAATTTTGTATACTTACACCTTGTATTTTTCTTAAGCCAAGCAACATATATTCTTTTTGCATTGATTCCATATTCTGCTTTTCATGGAATATTAAGTTTTCTTCTATTTTATTTGTTTCATAATTTTGTATATATTGTTCAAGGTTTGATATGTTTGAATACCTAATTCCATTTGTATATGAATGTGCTGCTATTCCAAAGCCTATATATTCTTTTTGATTCCAACAGTCTAAATTATGTTTTGATTCAAAACCTGGTTTTGAAAAATTAGATATTTCATAATGTGTATAATCATTTTTTTCTAAAATTTCTTTTACAGTCCAATACATTTTTCTTTCAAGTTCTTCTTCTGGTAATTCTAAACCTTGTTCTACTTTTTTGGCTAGTGGTGTTTCATCTTCTAATATTAATGAATAAACTGAAATATGTTCTGGTTCCATTGATACTATTTCTTCTATTGAGTCTTGTACTTCTTGAAGTGTTTGGTTTGGAAGTCCTATCATTAAGTCTACATTTATATTGTCAAATCCCGCTTCTCTTGCAAATCTATATGTGTCTAAAAAGTCTAAATATGTATGTATTCTGCCAATTTCTTTTAGTAAATGTTCTGCTGTAGATTGTAGCCCTATACTTAACCTATTTATTCCTACTTTGTTATAATCTTCTAATTTTTCTAATGTAACTGTTCCTGGATTAACTTCTATTGTGATTTCTGCATTTTCTTCTAGTTCAAAATTTGTTTTTATTGTTTGCATTATTTCAGTTATATATTTACTTTCTATTAATGATGGAGTTCCACCTCCAATGTATACTGTTTTTACTATAAATAGTTCATCTTTTCCATTTTGAAAATCTATTTGATTATTACTTCCCACTTCTCTAATTTCTTGCAATAAACATTGTATATAGTTTGATATTAATTTTTCTTTATTTGCATAAGAACAAAAATCGCAATAGCTACATTTTTGCTTGCAAAATGGTATGTGTATGTATAATCCAATTTGTTTCATTTTTTTCTCCTATTTTTTCTTTCTTTTTCACTTTCTATTATTAATATTATAATACTTGTATTCTGTACAGGAAACTATTTTTTAATTTTCTTCGTTCGTCCCTACTTTGCAAGAAGGCGTAATACAAAATAGTTATCCTATACAGAATTATGTTTTTAATAATCAATTCTTAAACTTCAAAACAAATTGTTCTATTTTTTGAAAGCGATGGTTTACACCAGATTTTCCTATTGGTTTTGAAAGCATAGTACCTATTTCAGTTAAAGATGCTTCTGGGTTTTGTAACCTTAAATTTGCAACTTCTTGCAATTGTTCTGGCATTTTTTTAAATTGCCCTATTTGTTTTAAAAATTTAATATTTTCCATTTGTCTTACAGCTGTTTCAATTGTTTTATTTAAGTTTGCTGTTTCACAATTTACTTTTCTATTTACATTATTCTTTATATCTCTATATACACGTATTTCTTCAAATTTTAATACTGAACTGGTTGCATTTATAAATGCTAAAAATTTTGAAATTTCGTCCCCATCTTTTGTATATATTGAATATGCGTTTTTCTTTTTTATGTTTTTAAATTGTATTTGATATTTATTTAATATTTCTAATACAATATTTGCATTTTGTTCTACCGAAAATGTTATTTGCAAATGATATGTGTTTTTTGGATTATTTATTGAGCCACCACCTAAAAAGCAGCCACGTACAAATGCTTTTTCAAGTAATTCTTGGTCATTTATTTGTATATTATTTATTGTTATTTTATCACTATATAAAATTTCATCAAATTCTGGTTTGTTTACACTAACACAAAATTTTTTGCCTATAACTTCTATTGTATAATTTGTGTATTTTAAATTATTTAGTAATTTACTAAAACGGTTAATATTATATTCACTTTCAGTTGAAAATTTAATTTTATTTTTTTCTATTGATATATTATTTGAAGCTAAATATCCTAGCAATTCATATTTTACAATTTCTTTGTTTGATAAATTACTTAGTTTACTTATTTCTTCTTTTACTTCATACGAAAAAGACATCTGCCTTTGGTTTCCTTTCTTATTCTTCAATATTATTTTCTTTTTGAAAAATTACTACTCTATCATTTCCGCCCAAATCTTTTATTGGCTGTTTTGTTATTAATTTTAAATTAGTATGTGGTAAATTTATAACTGTTTCTGCTTGGTTATACCCTATTTCTAATAATAAATATCCATCTTTATTAAGGTATTTGTGTACATCACTTAGAATTCTTTTGTAAAAATTCAATCCATCTTCACCACCATCTAAAGCTATATGTGGCTCTGCTTGTACTTGTTTACTTAATGTTTTTATTATATTTGTTTCTATATATGGTGGGTTTGATACTACAATATCAAATAATTCATTTTCCATTTTATTAAATAAATCTGACTTAATAAATTTTATTTTTACATTATTATTATTTGCATTTTTATTCGCTACTTCTAATGCCTTTGAACTTATATCTGTTGCAGTTACTTTTGTGTTTTTACAATAGTGTGCTATTGAAACACCTATTGCACCACTACCTGTACATAAATCTAATATTTTAGAATTGTTATTTTCAAGTTTTAAATTTAGTTTTTCAATAATTTTTATTGCTTCTTCAACTAAAATCTCAGTATCTGGTTGAGGAATTAATACATTTTTATCTACATAAAAATCAAGTCCCATAAATTGTTGGCTGTGTGTAATATATTGTATTGGAGTTCCGTTTATTATTTGGTTTATGTATTCGTTGTATTTGATTTCATTTTTTATATTTACTTCTGTTTCACTGTTCATAATTAGTTGTTGTTTCGTTTGATTCAAAACATATTGAAGTAGCATACTCGCTTGTATATGTGCATCTTGTATGTTTACTCGTTTTAAATTATTTTCTCCTTTTTTTTGCAATTCTATTTGTTTCATTTTTTTCACCTAAAAATATTATATCATTTATATAAGTTATTTTGCAACAAAAACACCCCGCCTTAGCCGTAAGATGAATGAAATTTTAAGGACCTGTTTACACAGGTGGGTATCTTGTTGAATGCTTTTGGGTTTCTTACAATATATAATAAGCTTACACGCCACACTCAAAGACAGATTCCCGTTTAGAATTTGTTGGTTCTAAAATTCCAGTCTACACGTACCACGCAGGGATAATTAAATTTTATTTAATTATTACATATATATTATCACGAATTAAATAAAATTACAATTGTTTTTTTTACCAAAATCTATTTATTTTTTTGTTTATTTATGGTATCTTAATTTTATTAAAACTATTAAGGGGTTTATATGAAAAATAAAAATTTTATAATGTTTTTTAAAACACATTGGGCAAAATTTGTATTAATCATTTTCTGCTTTATTTTGTTAATAATTTTATCGCTATATTTTATTCCTAATTGGATTGAAAGAAAAAATTTTGCTAATGATGTTACTAATTTAAGTAAAAGAACTTCAGTATTTTCTTTGTCTAAAGTTTATTGTTATAGTAGTGCTAGTGGCATTAATAATAATGAAGGAAAAGCTATGTGGGATTTAAACATTAGTCAATACACTGATATTGCTATAGGTATACACATAAATAATATTAATAATAATTTAACTGAACAATTAGATAATAATAATTTGCAAGTAGTCGAAAATAGCTCTAAATACAGCATTTCTAGTATTTATATTGATAACATTAATTTTTCAAATAACGAAACTGGAAACTTAAGTTTAAGTTATGTTCCTATTTTAAATTTCGGACTATTATCTGACGATAAACTTTTTAGTGCCAAAACTCAAGAAGATAAAATTGTTTTTAATATAGTTGAAAATAAAGAAGAATTGTTAAATAATATTGTATTAGAACCTAGTGTTGATGAAAATTTAATTTTACCCATTACTCTTAGGTATTTAAACTGCAACATAAAATCAGGTTATATTATTAATAATATTGAAGAAAATTTAATTTTTGATGGTTCAATTTTAAAGCGTGCTTCTATACCACTTTCTTCTATTAAAAATGAAATTTCTTTTACTATTCATATAGTTAATAAATTAAATGAAACCTTTTCTTATGACATAAGCTTACAAATTCCTTTACAAAATAATAATAAAAGTATTTACGATGGCAGTATTTCTAACGAAATACAATTTGATAATTGTTATTTTTATTAATGTAAATGACTTTTGAAATAAATTCAAAAGTCATTATTGTTTAATATATTATTTCTCTTTTTAATAATTTATTTTTAACAGTTCCTATTCCTATTACACTATTATTAACCTTTACTTGATATAGTCCATTTGGTGTGTTTTTTGTAAGTTGTACTCCATTTAAAAATAAATTCAGTTTACTTTCTTCTAAATTTAATATATCATATTTTTCAAAGAACTTTTGCAATGTAATTATGTGTTCATTTAAAAATTCCTGATTTTTTTTGTTTTCTTCCAAGTCTTCTATTGTAATTGACTGGTTTAAGTCAAATTCTCCTACCCTAATTCTTTCAAGCTCTTTCATATAGCCTATTGTTTCAAGTTTTTTAGCAATTGTATCACACAAAGTTCTAATATACGTACCTTTTGAGCAATGAACTTTAAATTTTATTGTTTTGTTTTCTTTGTTTATATTTAGTAATTCAATATTATAAATTTCAATTTCTCTTTTAGGTATTTCAACGTTTTCACCTTTTCTAGCATATTCATATAGTTTTTTTCCGTTTACTTTTATTGCAGAATAAATCGGTGGAGTTTGTATTTGCTTTCCTTGCATTATTTTTATAACACTATTTACATTTTGTTCATTTAGTATTAATTCATTTACATTTTGTTCTTCTAGAATAATTCCTTCACTATCTAATGTATCAGTTCGTTTTCCTAATTGTATTGTGGCTATATAAATTTTATCGTGGTCTATTAAATATTTTGAAAGTTTTGTTCCTTTTCCTAAAAGCAAAGGAAGCACCCCTGTTGCCATTGGATCTAAAGTTCCTGTATGCCCCACTTTTTCACAACATATTTTTTTCACTTTAGCTACCACATCATGTGAAGTATATTCTTTAGTTTTATTAATTATTAAAATTCCATCCATTATAATAATCTCATTACTTCTCTTAATATTTTATCTTTTACTTGAGCCATATTTCCTTGAATTGTACAACCTGCTGCTCTTGGATGTCCACCACCGCCAAATACAACACAAGCATCTGATACATTTACATAGTCATTTGAACGAAGTGATATTTTATAGCCTTTTTCTGTTTGACGTATAAATATTGAAACTTCAACACCTTCTATATCTCTGCCTGTTTCAACAATTCCTTCATGATCTCCACTTTCTGAATGAACATTTTCTTCATCTTCTTTTGTTATATATGTATATGCAATTTTTCCATCTGCCAAAAATTCTATTCTGTTATTAGCAAGTCTATGTAATTCAAAATTTGCTTTTGTTTTAGTTTGTAATACTTGGCGATATACTTTTGGTACATTTACTCCTTTATTTAAAAGCCATGCAACAAATTCAAAAGTTTCTGCTGTAACCCCTTTATATTTAAAACCACCTGTATCTGTAATAATTCCTGCTAATATACATGTTCCAATTTCTTTGGTAATTTCTATACCAAAATATTCTAATATTACTAATAATGTTTGCGCAGATGCTGGTGCATCTGGGTTTACATAATTGTAATCTCCAAACATTGTATTTGTTCCATGATGATCTATACATACTTTTGTTTTTGCATTTTCAAAATACTTTGCAAATCCATTTAACATTTTTATAGAAGCACAATCAAGTGAAATTGCTAAATCATAATGTTCTATATTTGTTTCAGTTTTTATTTCTTCTATTCCTGGTAAGCAATTAAACACCCTTGGATGTTCTGGAATTATTAAGTCTGGTTTTTTGCCATAAGCCTTTAATGCATGATACATTGCTAAACTACTTCCTATTGCGTCCCCATCTGGATTTTCATGTGTTAGTATTACTATTTTTTCTGCCTTATTTATTTGTTCTAAAATATTATCTAAAGTCATTTTTTTACCCCTATTCTTTTTTTAATTGTTCTAATATACTATCAATTTTAGCACCATATTCTAATGAATCGTCTATTTCAAATACAAGCTCTGGTGTAATTCTTAAATTTATATTTTTTGCAACTTGACTACGAATAAATCCTGAAGATTCTTTTAGTCCTTCCATTGTTTTACCAATACTTTTAGAGTTTAAAATGCTTACATAAATTTTAGCATATTTAAAATCAGGTGTTATTTTAGCTTTTGTTACACTAATTAGCCCTGTAACTTTTGAATTTTTTAATTCAAAAGTTAATACACTGCTAATTTCTTTTTTTAATTCTTCATTAACTCTGTTAAGTCTTGCCTCATTTTTTGGCATTACATTCTCTCCTTTTATTAATTAAATACTTTATAATTAACGTTTTACTTCTTCCATAATGTAAAATTCTAATGTGTCATCTTCTTTAACATCATTGTAATTTTCTATTTGAAGTCCACATTCAAAGCCTTTTGTTACTTCTTTTGCATCATCTTTAAAACGTTTCAATGATATTAATTTTCCATCATGTATTACAACATTTTCACGTATTACCCTAACTCCAGCATTTCTTTCAATTTTTCCATCTAGTACAAATGCACCTGCAATTGTTCCAACACCAGAAACCTTGAATGTTTGTCTTACTACTGCATTTCCTATTACCTTTTCAACATAAACAGGATCTAACATTCCTTTCATAGCAGCTTCAACATCTTCAATTGCTTGGTAAATAACTGAGTATTGTTTTATTTCTACTCCTTCTTTTTCTGCCATGTCTTTTGCTGTATTAACTGGTCTTACATTAAATGCTATAATTATACATTTACCTGCTTTTGCAAGTTGTACATCAGATTCTGTTACAGCACCTGTTACAGCATGTATTACTTTTACTTTAACTTCATCACTTGATAATTTTTCTAATGATTGTTTTAATGCTTGCGCTGTACCTTGTACATCTGCTTTAACAATAATATTTAATTGTTTTAGACTTTCGCTTTCCATTTTTTCAAATAAATTGCTTAATGTTACCTTACTATTTTCGTTTATTGCTTGTTCTCTTTCTTGACGTTTTCTTCTTTCAATTAAGTGTTTAGCCATTTTTTCGTCTTTTACTTCGTAGAAAGTGTCACCTGCTTCTGGAACTTCTGTTAATCCCATTATTTCAACTGGTGTTGAAGGTCCGGCTTTTTTTACTCTTTGACCTTTGTCATTTTTCATTACACGAATTCTACCTATTGATTTACCAACAACAATTGTATCTCCTTCATCTAATGTTCCCCTTTGTATAAGCATTGATGCTATAGGACCTTTTGCTTTGTCAAGTCTTGCTTCTATAACTGTTCCTTTTGCCTGTTTATTAGGGTTTGCCTTTAGCTCTTTCATATCTGCTACTAATAGTACCATTTCTAGTAAATTGTCTATATTTATTCTCTTCTTAGCAGATATTGGAACATAAATTGTGTCACCACCCCATTCTTCAGGAACTAATTCATATTCCATTAATTCTTGTTTTATTTTTTCTATATTTGCATCTGATAAATCAATTTTATTAACTGCTACAATAATTGGTATACCTGCTGCTTTTGCATGGTTTATGGCTTCAACTGTTTGTGGCATAACTCCATCATCTGCTGCAACTATAAGAATAGCAATATCTGTAATTTGTGCACCTCTAGCACGCATCGCTGTAAATGCTTCGTGACCGTGGAGTATCTAAAAATGTTATTTCTCTACCATTTATATTTACTTTATATGCACCAATGTGTTGTGTAATTCCACCTGCTTCACCTTCAATAACATTTGTACTACGAATAGCATCTAGTAATGATGTTTTACCATGGTCAACGTGCCCCATTACAACAACTACAGGTGGTCTTGCTTCTAGTTCATCAGCTGAGTCTTCTGTTTCATCAAATAAAATGTCTTCTTCTTTTACTTCTTCTTTTTTATTAGCTGTAATTCCAAATTCTTGTGCTACCAAAAATGCTGTATCAAAGTCAATAGTGTTGTTTATTGTTGCCATAATTCCATAGTTAAATAGTTTTTTAATAACCTCTCCACTTGTCTTTTTCATTTCAGCTGCTAAGTCTTTTACTGTAATTATTTCTGGAATTTTAATTTCAGTTAACTCAAATATTTTTTGTTTTGTTCTTTCTTCATTTTTTTGTAGCTTACGTTTGTTTTTCTTTCCTCTTGCTGTTGTTAAATCATAATAGTCTAACATTCCACCTTCTTGTTCATTAAACATGTATGATAATTTGTCTACTTGTTTTAAATCTTTTAATTTCCCTTCATTAAAGTCTTCACTAAAACGATCACTTTTCTTTGCTTTAGTTCCTTTTTTAGCCTTATTATCTTCATAGCGATTTGCTTTTTCTTTGTCAATTGCTCTTGTACTAATATCTCTTTTATCTTCTTTTTCTACTATTTCTGTTGCCATTATGTCTTTAATGTTTTTGTCAATTCCATAGTTATCCAATGGTCTACCATTATTTCTATTAAAAGGTCGTTGTCCATTTCTATTTTGATTATTAAATCTATTTTCTCCATTTTGGCGGTTATTATTAAAGCGATTAGCACCTTGACGATTTTCAAATTTATTATCTCTTTGATTTTGGCGATTTTCATAATTTCCGTTGTTTTGACGGTTACCATATCGGTTTTGATATGAATTATTTGAACGATTGTTTTGATACTGATTATTGTTTTTTGTACGATTAGAATAATTTGTTTTGTTTTCCGCATTTGGAGTAACAGTAGTTTTGTTTTCTACTGGTTTTGGTTCTTTTTTAATTTCTTTTTCTATATTTTTCTCTACTTTTGGTTTTATTTCTTCTTTTTTCTCTTCAATTTTTAGCTCTTCCGCTTTCTTTTCTTCAACTACTTCTGGAGCTTTTTCTTCTTTCTTATTTGTTTTTATTCCAAATAATTCACTTACTGTCATTGGTTTTACTTGTTGTTTTCTATACACAATATTAAAGTCTTTATTGTTTTTTCTTTCAACAAATCCAACATCTTTTCTTTCTGATTTTTCTGATTTTTTTTCTTGTTTTTCTTCATCAGCTAATATAACTTCACGTCTAATAATAACTGGTGTATCTTCTTTCTTAGTATTTTTTTCTTTTTTTTCTTTATTTTTTTCTTGCTCCATATTTTTCTGTGATTTTACTCCCTTATTTTCAAAAATATTTTTAATTTTTTTTACTTGCTCTTCTTCTAAAGAGCTTAAATGACTTGTTACCTCAACACCTACTTCTTTTGCTTTTTTTATTAGTTCCTTACTTTCTAATCCTAATTCTTTAGCAAGTTCATGTACTTTAAGTTTACCCAATCATTTCACCCCCATTAATTATTTTACATATCGCCTGTGCAAATCCTTTATCTTTAATTCCTATAACAGCTTTATTTATTTTCCCTGTTGAACAACTAATTTCATTAATTGTTAGCCCTTCATATATATTAATATTAAATTCTTTGCATTTTTCATTAAATGTGTTTTTAGTTCTATCTGATGCATCTAATGCCAATATTAACAATTTTATATTTTTTCTTTCTATTTCTTGCATACATGCATCTGCACCAGCTACTATTTTACCTGCTTTGGTTGCTAGTCCTATTAAACCATATATTTTCTGATTATTAGCCAAATTTATACTCCTTGATTTATAGTATTTTTTAAATCTTCGTAAACACTTTTTTCTATTTTAGTTTCAAATGTTCTTTCTAATTTCTTAGAGCACATTGCCAGTTCTAAACATTCTAATTTATCACATATATATGCACCTCTACCTGGTAATTTACCCGTTTTATCAAGTTTTATTTCCCCTGCTTGGTTTTTTACTATACGCATAAGCTCTTTTTTATTTTTTTGAATTCCACATCCTATACAAGTACGTGTAGGTATTTTTTTCAAAATGTTCACTTCCTTTATTTTTCTGTTTCTTCAACATTTTCTTCTTGTGCTTTTTTTATCATTTCTCTAAATTGATTTTCACTTTTTATATCTATTTTCCATCCTGTTAGTCTTGCAGCAAGTCTAGCATTTTGACCTGCTTTTCCAATTGCTAATGATAATTGGTCATCTGGTACAATTACTTGAGCAAATTTTTCATCTTCGTGTACATCAACAGCCATAACTTGTGCTGGTAATAATGCAGCAGATATGTATATTGCTGGATCTGGATTCCATTCAATGACATCTATTTTTTCTCCATGCAATTCATTTATAATGTTTTGAATACGTATTCCTTTTTGTCCCACACACGAACCAACAGGGTCAATGTTTTCATTTGGTGAATATACTGCAACCTTACTTCTATTTCCCGCATCTCTTGACACACTTTTTATTTCAATAACACCTTCATAAATTTCTGGAATTTCAAGCTCAAATAATTTTCTAACAAAGTCACTGCAAGCTCTTGAAAGTGTAACCTGTGGAGAACCTTTTTGTCCTTTTTCTACATTTAAAATATATGCTCTAATTTTCTCATTTACACGGTAATGTTCAGTTGAGACTTGCTCTTTCGCTGGCATAATAGCTTCAAGCTTTCCTAAGTCTAGAACTACAATGTTTTCATCTGCTTTTTGAATAATACCAGAAACTATTTCACCTTTTCTTTCATTAAATTCATCAAATACTAAATTTCTAGATTCTTCTCTAATTTTTTGCACTATAATTTGTTTTGCAGTTTGAGCTGCAATTCTACCAAAGTTTTTTGGCATAAGTTCTATTTCCGCTTTATCCCCTATTAGTAATTTACTGTCTATGTTTTTTGCATCTGCTAATAAAATTTGTGTATTAGAATTTTCTACTTCTTCTACAACATCTTTTACAGCATATATATGAATTTCACCTGTTTCTCCATTCATTGTTACTTTAACGTTTTCTTCTGAGTCAAAATTTCTTTTATATGCAGTTACTAAAGCTGTTTCTATTGATTCTAGTATTGCTTCTTTTTTTATTCCTTTTTCTTTTTCAAGTTCATTCAATGCCATAATTAATTCTGTACTATCAATTGCAAGTATATTTGCCTTCTTTTTCATTTTTTTAATTCCTCCCTTATTACCAATTAAATTTTATTTTTATATTTGAAATATTTTTTCTTTCTACTTGTATTTCGTCTTGTTCTGTTTTTAATATTATATTATTTTTGTCAAAACTTATTAAAATTCCTGATATATTTTTATTACATTTCTTCTTTTTTTGAATTATTTCTTCATCTTTTAATGTCATTGGACTATATAAATTAACTTCAACTTCTTTTCCAATGCTTTCTTTAAAATGTTTGTCTTTTCTAAGTCTTCTTTCAACACCTGGTGAAGAAATCTCTAAATAATATTGCTCTTTTATGTAATTTGCTTCATCTAGTATAGGATTAATTGCATCATTTACTTTTTCACAATCTTCCAAACTAATACCTTTAGGAGTATCTATAAAAATTCGTAAATAATAATCTTTTGCTTCTTTTTCATAAACAACATCATAAAGCTCATATCCTAAATTCTCAACTGTATTTACAAGCAATTTTTCTATTTTTTCTTCCATGGCAGTTTTGGACGTTTCTTAAATTGCATTTTATTTGACGCCCTGCTCCTTTCCTTTACGATAGAAGAGTGGGATTTGTTCCCACTCTTCTAGTAATTTATTATGCAATTATTATTATACCCTGTTTTGCTATCAATTGCAAG
>CAZUAJ010000024.1:0-4843 GCA_964618105.1 uncultured Clostridium sp.
CAAACTTACTTAAAGTCCGCGCAGGGGAAAGTACATTTTTATTTTCAAAGTGAGCTTGTGTGGGGACCAACAATTTATAAGCTGTTATAAAATTTACGAAAGTAAAATTTTATTTACAGCTTATTATGCAGTTGGGACGAACGCAGAAAATAAAAATACTTTCCCCGTTGCAGGACATCTACATACTCTAAGCCAAACAATTTAATTATACCTTTATCTAGTAACCCAATTTAATTTATAGTATAATCATAGTTTTATATTAATTAATTTTTCTATTTGTTCTTTTGATTGCACACCTATTGTTCTTGCAGTTTCAATTCCATTTTTTATTATTATAAATGCTGGAATTGTCATTATTTCATACTTTTCTGCTAGTTCTTGGTTATTGTCTACATTTACTTTACACACTTTAATTTTTCCTTCTCTTTCATTTGCAATTTTGTCTACTATTGGTAACATCATCCTGCATGGTTCACACCAACTTGCCCAAAAGTCTATTAGTACTGGCATTTTAGCTTCCATTACTTCTTTTTCAAAATTTTCTTTGTTTAATTCTATTACACTCATTTAACTTTTCTCGTATAATGAACATTTAATCATTATACGAACTCCTTTCCTTATTATAATATTTTATATTTTTTACTTTTTATTTTAATACAGCTAATCCTGCTTTTGCTCCTTCATATACAGCTTTAGAGATTTGAAGTAATCCACCTGTACAATCACCAGCTGCAAATAATCCAGATACTGTTGTTTCCATATTTTCATTTACTACAATATTATTATTTTCAACTCTAGCTCCAATTTTTCTTGCTAAGTCACTACTTGATGCTGTTCCCATTGCAATAAACACACCATTTAATTTTTGTATAGTATTATCTTCAAATTCTACTTCTTCTAATTTATTATTTCCTCTAAATTCTCGTATTTTTTTATTGTTCACTTCAATTCCATTACTTCTGTTTTCAATTATTTTATTTCCATTTGTAAGTATTGTTACTGAATTTGCAATAGATTTCAGTGTTTCAAATTCGTGAATTGCATAATTTCCTTCTCCTAGTACCGCTACATCTTTTTGTTTATAAAAAAAAGAATCACAAATAGCACAATAACTTATTCCTTTTCCTTCAAATTCTTTAATTCCCTTTATATTTGGGATATTTCTATTAGTTCCTGTAGCAAGAATTACCGCCCTTGCTTCATAGGTTGAATTTACTGTTTCTATAAAAAAGTGAAGTTTATATTCCATATTTATTACTTCATCTTGTACAATTTCCACTCCTAAATTCACAGCTTGATTTAGTCCATTTTCGTATAGTTTTTTCCCTGATATTCCATTAGCAAATCCGTAATAATTATCTATTTTTTCTGCTTTTTCTAATGCTCCATTTCCTTTTGATATAATTAGTGTAGATAAATTCCTTCTTTTTGCATAAATAGCTGCAGTAACGCCTGCTGGTCCACTTCCAATTACTATTACATCATACATATTTTGCTTTCCTCCTAATGTATTTTATTTATTTTACATTATTATTATACACTAATTTATATTTTTTTAAAATATAAATTTCAATAAATGTTGAATTATCAAAGTTTTTATTTCTATTTTTAAAAAATTTTATTTTTTTTTATTTTTTTGCTTGACAAACCAAACATATTTTTGTATACTGTATACGAACATTAATTTGGAGAATATATATTTTGTTAAGGGGGCTTTAATTATGAACTTTTTTAAAAATAAAAGTAATGTAATTTCATACACAATAAACAAGGAAATAGGTTCAAACTGCTATGTTTCGGTAGATGGTTGTGAAGTTGTTGTCAATGCTCCTTGGTATTTTTCTAGAAAACAAATTCAATCAGTTATTGAAGAAAAAAGACAATGGATTTTAAATAAAATAGAAGAATATCAAGAACAAAATAGAGTATATTCTGACAAAGGTAGTATTTTAGTTTTAGGTGTAAACCATCAAGTACGTTTATATTATAAAAACGTAAATACTCCAAGCATTAATTTAGTAAATCGTACTATTGCAGTTGTTCTACCTAATAAATATAAAAAAATGGAAACTACTCAAATTTTAAAAATATTAGTTGACAAACTTTATTCAAAGGTTGCTGAGCAAGAAGTTGAAAGAGCTATGGAAAAAACACGATTATTATTGGGGTATGCTCCTGAAGACTATGAAATTACAAAAATGGCTGATAATGTTGTTGCACATTTTTCTATTGAAGATAAAAAAATATTAATAAATTCTAACATTTCAAAATATGATAGAAATGTTATTGATTATATTGTATTACACGAATTTTGCCATTTAAAATACAAAATTCATACAAAGAATTTTTGGAAAATAATTAGCAAATATATGCCAAGTTATGAAAGATATGAAAATATCTTAAGAGGCTTGTCATATTAAATAACCTTAATTAGTTTTTAACAGCAAAAATGCTAACTTATAAAGTTAGCATTTTTGTTATATATAATTTTCTTTTTTTATATAATCTATATAATCATAATCATAAGGATTTTGTTCATTTTTTATTCCTTTTTCCTGTTTTATTATTTTCCATTCTTCATCTTTAATTTCAGGAAAGTACACATCTCCTTCAAATTCTTGATTTATTTTTGTTACATACATTTTATTTGAATATGGCATAAGTAATTTATATATTGTTGCTCCACCTATTATAAAGTTTTCTTTCTCTGAATTGATATATTTGTCTAATAAACTTATGTCTGATAGAATTTCAACATTTTCATCTTCAATATTCATTTTTGCATCATTACATAATATAACATGTTTTCTGTTTGGTAATACTCTTCCTAATGATTCAAAGGTTTTTCTACCCATAATTATTGTATGACCAGTGGTTAATGCTTTAAATCTTTTTAAATCTTCTGGCAAATGCCATATTAGTTTATTATCTTTTCCTATTACATTATTATTTGCTATTGCTACTATAATACTTAACATATTTTTCTCCCTTTTATACAGATACTGGCATATTAATTTTTCCTAGATGTTCATAATTTTCTAATTTTATGTCATCTATTGTAAATTTATAAAAATCTTTAATCTCAGGATTTATCCATAATTTTGGTGCTGGTAATGCTTTATCCTTTCTTGATAAATGCTCTCTCATTCCTTCTATTTGATTTTCATAAATATGTGCATTACTAATACATACTGTTAATAATCCTGGTTTGTATCCTGTTACTTGAGCTAGTAAATGTACTAATACCGCATATTGTACAACATTAAAAGGATTACCTAAAGGCAAATCGTTTGAACGGATAGTTAACATACAGTTTAATTTTCCGTCTGTAACATCCCAACAACTATTAAATACACATGGGTATAATGCTCCTGTTTCTAAATAAGGAATTTGCCATAAATTAATAATCATTCTCCTATTTTGTGGATTTGTTTTTAATTGTTCTATTAAAGTATCTATTTGATGAAATTCCTTTACTATCCATCCATAAGACGTACCAATTGTACCATCTTCCATTTCCCATTCATCCCAAATATGCACATTTTCTGCTTTTAATTCTTCAACACTGTTTGATTGTTTTTGAAATATCCATAATAATTCTTTTACAGCTGATTTAAATGCTACAAATTTTGTTGTTAATATTGGAAATTCTTCTTCTAAATTAAATTGCATAATTTGATGTGGAATTTTATATGTTGCAACACCTGTTCTGTTTTGATCATAATAACCATCTTTTAATATTTTTTCTACCATTTCTAGATAAATATCATCATATTTACTCATAACATTTCCTCCTTACTTTTTTTCATTACTACTATATCAAAAATCAAAAAATATTACAAGAGAAATTTGGCACATATTGTTCTTCATGTTCTCCTAATTCTTGTATATACCCATTTTCTAAATTTAAAGTATATAAATAATTTTCTATTTCTTTGTATTCCTTTTTATTTAGTTTTCTATTTAATAATTTATCTTCCTTTGCTTTATATGTTGGAAAATATTGCGCCATAACACTTACGTAAGTTTCTTGTGGCATATTTTCTTTTATCCATTTTAAAATATGTTTTGAATTTTGAATATGATTTGGCAATACAAGGTGCCTTATAATTACTCCTTTTTGAATTATTCCATATTCATCAAACACAGCATTTCCAACTTGTTTTTGCATTTCTTTTATTGCTTCTGTTACTATTTTAAAATAATTATCTACATTAGAATATTTTAAGCTTAACTCATTTGAATAATATTTTAAGTCAGGTAAATATACGTCTACATAGCCTTTTAACATTTTTATTGTTTCTATATTTTCATATCCATTTGTATTATATATAACCGGTATGTGCAATCCATTTTCTTTAGCTATTTTTAACGCTTCCATAATTTGACAAACATACATTGTAGGTGTAACCAAATTTATGTTATTTACACCTTTTGCCTGTAGATTTAAGAAAATTTCAGCTAATTCTTCTACTGTTATTTCCTTTCCCTTACCCAACTGACTTATTTCGTAGTTTTGACAATATATGCAGTTTAAATTGCAATTACTAAAAAACACTGTTCCAGAGCCATTTTTTCCACTTATACTTGGTTCTTCATAATTATGCACAGACGCTAGTGCAATTTTAATTCTGCCATTACATTTACAATAACCATACTGACCACTTATTCTATTTACACCGGCAATTTCTTGGACATACATTACATTTTTCTAAGTTTATTCTTTTTATATCTCTCATCAAATTCTCCATAAATAATTTGTATTAATTTTCCATTTATTAATTGTTATTTTTTTATATTTGTATTATAATATTTTGTAATGATTTTGTAAAGGTATGTCCCC
>CAZUAJ010000024.1:4943-13401 GCA_964618105.1 uncultured Clostridium sp.
GTCCCCAAAACTGACAAAATTAAGGAGGAGAAATGAGTTTTATTGAAAGAGATTATAAAATTGATATTAGACATATTGGTGATGGTAATTTAATTACTAATTATGGATTTTTATGTTTACTTGAGAATATTGCTACTGTTCATTCTGATATAGCTGGTTATGGTATAAGCCAAATGCCTACTACACACCTTTCGTGGATTTTGCTTAATTGGAAGGTTTCCGTTTTTAAAAGAGTGGCTTTTGGAGATACTGTTAAAGCTCGAACTTGGTCTGTACCTTTTAATGAATTATTTACTTTTAGAAATTTTGAAATTTATAATAGTCATGGTGATTTGATTTGTGTTGCAAGTTCTAAATGGACATTAGTTAATTCTGATACTAAAAAACTTACTAGAATTACAGATGAAATAAGTGATAGTTATTGCCCTGAGAATAAATTAATTTTTGATACACTTGATATTGCTAAGTTAAAAGAACCAGCTATTTTGGAAAAAACTTTTAGTTTTAATGTGTTAAGACGAGATATTGATTTTAATGGTCACATGCATAATTTGTACTATATTTTATATGCCTATGAAGCATTACCTAAAGAAGTTTATGAAAAAAGTGAATTAAATAATTTTGAAATTATGTATAAGTCTGGTTGTATGCTTGGAGATAATGTAGATTGTTTTTATTCTTATGAAAATGGAGTTCATTATGTTGTAATAAAAAACAATAAAAAATTGCATGCAATTATTAAGTTAAGTTAATATATTTACAATATGCTTTCTTTAGTATAACACTTATAATGTGTTAAAAACTAAATGAAAGTATATTTTTTTATTAGCACAGTTTACATGTTTATGTCATAAAATGTAATATAATTTGAAATTTAAGGAGGAAAATAAAGCATGTTTAATCGTTATAATAGATGTTGTTGTCAAAACAAATATAATCCTGAAATTATAGAAGCATTGTGTAATAATGTTGGAACAACAGCAGATTATGCGCAAGATTCTAGAAATAATTGCGGTTGTGGCTGTAATAATATGAATGACAACACATCTGGATGCGGATGTGGTTGTGGTTTTGATGAAGAACCTGTTTCAAATATGTTCCCATCTAATCCAATGTTAGGTCAAAGCTATGTTCCGCTTCAAGAAATGAATAGAACTTTTACACCTTGTTGTGGCTTAAAAATGGGTACTATTTTTCCTGAATTGGTAAGCCCATATATGCCAGGTCAAAGTATGGCTGAAAATGAATATTTAAAAAGAACTAATGAAATTGGAGAGGGGTGTAATGGTTAATGGATGATGAAAATAGAAATTGTAATTGTGGTGTAGATAAAATGATGTGCAAAAATTGTAGTTATACTCCACAAGGAATTAATGCTGCATTTGGATATAACACTCCGAATATGATGTCAGACAATGTAAACAATTCTTGTGGTTGTAGTAATACTGAAGATGCTGATTGTAATAGAGCAGATATGCTAAATACAATTAAGAGTTTAAATTTTGCTGTTGTGGAATTAGGCTTATATTTAAACACTCATTCAGATGATGAAAAAGCACTTTGTTTACACAGAGAATATACTAGACAATTACGCGATATAAAAGATAAATATCAAAAAATTTATGGACCTTTAAGCATTTACTACCCATGTAATAAGTGGAGATGGCTTGAAGAGCCTTGGCCATGGGAAGGAGGAAATATTTAATATGTGGACTTATAACAAAGTATTACAATATCCTATAAATATAAAATGTCCAAATGCCAAACTTGCTAAGTTTATTATGTCTCAATATGGTGGTCCTGATGGTGAGCTTGGTGCTTCACTACGTTACCTATCTCAAAGATTTGGTATGCCTGATCAAATTGCAAAAGCTACATTAAATGATGTGGGTACAGAAGAATTGGCACATTTGGAAATGGTAGGTGCAATTGTACATCAATTAACCGAAGGACTAAGTATTGAAGAAATTAAGGCTGCTGGTTTAGGTGATTACTATACTGACCATGGTGTAGATATATACCCACAATCTGCTTCTGGTGTACCTTTTACTGCTGCGTATTTGGCATGTAAAGGTGACCCTATTGCTAACTTACAAGAAGATTTAGCAGCTGAACAAAAAGCAAGAGCAACTTACGAAAAGTTAATTGATTTATGTGCAGATGATCCAGATGTTGTTGACCCTCTTCGCTTCTTAAGAGAAAGAGAAATTGTTCATTTTCAAAGATTTGGCGAAGCATTAAGAAATGTTCAAGATAGACTTGCTCAAAAAAGATTTTTTACAACTGGAATGAATAATACAAATTGCATTAATAATAATAATGATTGTGAAATGTAAAATATATTAAGACAAGAGGTTTCCTATATAATTTATATAAGGAACCTCTTTTTTTAATCTGCTTTTTCTACTGCTTCACATATTCTGCTCATTGTTTCAACACATTCCACTGGGTAATCACCGGTTGCTGTTTCTCCTGATAACATTACATAATTTGCCATATCATATACAGCATTTGCTACATCATTTACTTCTGCTCTTGTTGGTCTTGGGTTATGTGTCATTGATTCTAGCATTTGTGTTGCAATAATAACTGGTTTACCTGCTCTGTTACATTTTCTAATAAATTCTTTTTGTCTAATTGGTACTTCTTCCATTGGTATTTCTACCCCTAAATCTCCTCTTGCAACCATAATTCCATCAGACACTTCTAAAATTTCATCAAAATTATTTATTCCTTGCCTGTTTTCTATTTTTGCTATTATTTTTATTTTTTCTCCACCATTTTCCTGTAGTACTTTTCTTATGTTTAATATGTCTTGTGCACTACGTACAAAAGATGCTGCAATGCAATCAAATTCTGCTTTTATTCCAAATTTTATATCTTCAATATCTTTTTGTGTTGGACTTGGCAAGTTTATTTCCATTCCAGGAATATTTATACTTTTAGTATTAGTTAATTTTCCCCCATCTAACACTTTGCAAACAATATCTGTTCCTTTTATTTCTTTAACTTTTATTTTTATTAATCCATCATTTATTAATATAATTGTTCCTGTATTTACTTCATTGTACAAATTTTTATAAGTTATTGAAACTTGTTCATTATTTCCTAATATTTCTTCTGATTTTAATGTAAATGTATCATTTTCATTCAACCAAATTTCATTATTTTCAAATTTTCCAATTCTTATTTCAGGACCTTTGGTATCTAACATTAAAGATACTTTTTTTGTTAATTTTTCTCTTACAGTTTTAAAATTTGCAATTCTTTCTTCTTGGTCTTGATAATTTCCATGTGAAAAATTAATTCTTCCAACATCCATTCCAGCTAACATAAGTCTTTCTAGAGTTTCTGGTTTGTCTACCGCTGGGCCTAAGGTACATATAATTTTTGTTTTTCTCATACTTTGCCTCCCATACATATAAAAGGCGCATATTTACGCCCTTTATATTTTGTTATTTTGTAATCCATTTAATTAAGTCTAAATTTGCTGACTCCAACATCATTTCATGCTTTGGCATTACTCTAAATGTATAGCCATAATTTCCACCATTAACAAGATTAACCTTTGCCTTATATGTATATATTCTGTTTTCTTCATCTGCTTCTTCAAACTCCATTGGAATAATAGCTATATCGTCAACAGTTCCATTTTCACTTATTCTTCCATAATATACTTGTGCTTCTATGTTATCTTTGCTAATATTTGATAATTTAACTTTACATTTTACTTCTATGTTGTTTCCAGCATCTAGCGTAATATTATCTAAATTATTTTCTTGAGTAATTTCAATATCATTCCAAGTATTTTTTACACTTTCTTTCCAATTGTTAAATTCTCCCACTCTTCCCAAGTCTGTATAATAATTATTATATAAATTACACAAAGGCATATATAATTTATTAACATAGTCTGTTAACATTCTTGAAGTACTATATTTTCCACCTGTAGATATAATAGATTCCTTCATTGTTTGTAACCATTTATTTGATATTCCATTTTCGTCTTTTTCATAATACATTGGAATTATTTTATTTTCTAAGGTTTCATATATGCTTTGACTATCTGCTCTATCTTGACTTTCGTAGTCAGAATATTCTAATGATTCACCAATTTTCCAACCGTTTTTTGCATTATAACCTTCTGCCCACCAACCATCTAAAACACTAAAATTAATTACTCCATTAACTGATGCTTTTTGACCACTTGTGCCAGAAGCTTCCATTGGTCTTCTTGGTGTATTTAACCATACATCTACACCACTAATTAAATATTTTGACATTTCTATATTATAATTTTCTAATAAAAATACTTTTCCTTTAAATTGTGGTTTCATTGAAATTTCATGTATATATTTTATTAAATCCTGTCCTTCTTTATCTGCTGGATGTGCTTTTCCCGCGAATATAATTTGCACCTTTTGATTTTTATTATTTAATATTTGCGTTATTCTTTCTAAATCTTTAAAAATTAAAGTGGCTCTTTTATATGTTGCAAACCTTCTAGCAAACCCTATTGTTAGTGCATTTGGGTCTAGACAGTCTACTATTTTCATTATTTCATCATAATTATAGCCACATCTTCTTAGCCTTTTTATTGTATTTTCTTTTACAAGTGATAACATTTTTGTTTTGCGTTCTTGGTGTGCATTCCATAATTCTTCATTTGGAATGTCATTTATTTTTTTCCATACTTCGTCATCATAAATTTTGTCTTGCCAATATGGAATTAAATATTTATTATATAGCTCTTTTAAATATGGTGAAAGCCATGAACAAGTATGTATTCCATTTGTTACATAAGTAATTGGAGATTCATTAGCTGCAATATTAGGCCACACTTCTCCAAAAAGCTCTCTTGAAATAGCTCCATGTAATTTACTTACTCCATTTTTCTTTCCCGCTATTTTTAATGCTAATATTCCCATGTTAAAACCTGTTGTATCAACTTTAGCATCTGGTTTCATTCCCATTTTGAAAAATTCTTGTTTTGTAATTCCTAATTTATCCCAATAGTCTTTAAAATATTTTTCTACTAAGCTTAAAGTAAAAATATCATTTCCTGCTGGAACTGGCGTATGTGTTGTAAATACTGTTTTTGCAGACACAATATCTTTAGCAATTTCAAAAGAAACTTGTTTTTCTTTCATTAAATTGTATATTAGTTCCAATATTAAAAATGAAGAATGTCCTTCATTCATATGGTATACAGTTGGATTATATCCTAATGCTTTTAGCATTGCTACTCCACCTTGACCGAGTATAATTTCTTGTTCTATTCTCATTTCTCGGTCTCCACCATATAATGTTTTTGTAATTTCCCTATATTCCGGTATATTTGCTTCAATATCAGAATCTAATAAGTATAATTCTATTCTGCCAACCTTTACTTTCCATGCTTTTAAATATAGCTTTTTCTTTGGAAAATGAAGTGCTACTAATATATCTTTCCCCTCAGCATCTTTTACACTTTCCATTGGCAAATTTTCTATTTCAATGTCATTATATTCTGTTTCTTGAACTCCATTTCCATTTATTTTTTGGTTAAAATACCCTTTTTTATATAATAAGCCAATTGCTACAAGTGGAACCCCCAAATCACTTGCTGATTTCAAATGATCTCCTGATAGTATTCCTAAGCCCCCAGAATATATTGCTAAAGTTTGGTCTAAACCATATTCTGCTGAGAAATATGCAATTAAATCATTTTTATTTTCAGGATAATTTCTTTCAAACCAATTACTTTTACTTTTCATGTAATTTTCAAAATTTTCTACTACTTTGTCGTATTTTTTTAGAAAATTAGAATCTTGTGAAGCATTTTCAAGTTTTTCCTGAGTTGTTAACTTTAAAAACTTTACAGGATTTTTATTTACACTTTCCCACAAATCAATATCTATTTCTTTAAAAAGCTTTAAAAATTCTGTGTTCCATGACCACCATAAATTATAGGCAATTTCTGATAATTTTTCAATTCTTTTTGGTAACTGTGGTGTTACAGTAATTCTATTAAATATATACATTTTTTCCTCCTTGGTATTTTTAGCTTACTTTAATAAACTTTTATATTATATGCAATTAATAATTGCATTATTGTACAATAAACTTTTTCTATATTATCTATTAAGTTTTTGTTTTTGTCAATGAATTTTCTCTAATGTAATTCTAAAAATTCAATATCCTTTTTAGAATATTCTTCTGGTTTTAGACCTACTTTATTTTTCATTTTATCTAACATTAAAACTATCGCTATTGTAGCAATACATCCTAATACTAAAATAGTATTAGAAGGTGTTGTTATTTTTAGTATCCATGAAGCAATTAAAGCTATAATAGCTCTTGATATGCTTTCTGCTAAATTATATGCAGATGTAATTTTTTCTCTTAGTGATGATGTAGTAAAATTGTTTAAATATCTTTTTATTAAAGTGTAAAAAGCTCCTTTAGCTAAATATTGAATTAAGAAAAGTAATATAAGTATTGCTAATGTTATTTTTATTCCAAAGTTTCCAAGTACGCAAAATCCTATTATTATACATGAAATTACTGTTGGTATAGATATTACGGCTAAAGTTTTATTTGTAAATTTATTATGAATTCGACTTTGATTTTTAGCTGTAATTCCAGACATTACTCCTAATGTTGCAAAAATAATTCCAAAATACTGTTCTGGCACATTTATTTGCTCTAATGTTCCACTTCTTAAGCTTGTTAATACACTTAATACAGCTGAGAAGGTTGCACCAAATATAAATAAGTATTTTAATCTATTTGACTGCACCATATATTTAAAAGAATGTCTTAAATCTTTTATGTATTGTTTTGTATTTGGTACTTCTTGACTAGATTTTTTTACATCTTGAAATTTAAATGATAATATAACTGAAAGTATGCAACAAATTAAGCATAACACTAATGGTATATATCCATTTACTACATATAAAAAGCCTGAAGCAACAGCAGATATTGCATCTGCATAATAATACCATGAAGTACCCTTTCCATCTATTTTAGAAAATATATGTCCCCTTTTTTCGTTTTTTGGTAAGCTGTCATATAAAAGATTTGTTTCTACTATACCTTTTATATTATAAGCTATTGCCGACAAAAATTGTCCTAATAGTACTAAGCTTAAGTCCTTTGAAACAATATAGCTTAAAACAGAAAATACATTTACACTATTAGCTAAAATTAAACTTTTTCTGCTTCCAATTTTGTTTATTAATGCTGTAAGTGGAATTAATAATATTATTTTAAAAATAGGGTAACAAGCTTCTGCAAACAATACATCTGATGCATTAATTTGCTTTACTTGAACTAAAAATATAAAGTTTATTGAATAATAGAATAATAAATCCCATGATAGCATTTTATAAATGGGATATATTCTCATGTTTTGTTCTTCTTTTGTTCTATTCAAAATTATCACCTATAAAATTATATCTATAATTGTAGTAAAATGTCAATAGAAAATATTCGTATAACATTAAGAAAATTTTAATAGATTTTTTATATTTTTAGGTTTATAATATATATGTAAAAAAATATAGGAGTTTTAATTATGATTAAATTTATAAAAAGAACCTTGCTTTTTATTTTTACATTAATTATTCTTGTTGCTGGATTTGTTATATATCAAGGACATAAAGTTTATATTGAAGCATTAAATACTATGGATTTGCCTACTAAAATAGAAAAAATAAAAAGTGATGATAATTATGTTAATTTAAATAGTTTGCCTGTTTACTACAAAAATGCTATAGTTTCTGTTGAAGACCACCGTTATTATGAACATGGTCCTATTGACTTTATTGCTATTATAAGGGCTACAGTTTCAAATATACGTAGCAAAAATTTATTAGAAGGTGGAAGTACAATTACACAGCAAGTTGCTAAAAACCTATATTTTATTGGCTCTGATACTAATACAATGTATAGAAAAATTGCTGAAATTTTTATGGCTTATGATTTAGAAAATAATTATAGCAAAGATGAAATTTTAGAATTTTACATTAATACTATTTACTTTGGTGATGGTTATTATGGTATTGAAAGCGCTTGTAATGGTTACTTTAACAAATTTTCTAAGGATATGTCTTTATATGAAGCGACCATGATGGCTGGAGTTCCAAATGCTCCTAGTGTTTACGCACCCACTGTTAATATGAATTTAGCTTTAAATAGGCAAAGAAAAGTTATTTCTACTATGGTAGAAAATGGATATTTAAGCCAAGAACAAGCTGATGAGTTGATTAAAATGCAAGAAAAGGAAACTAATTAAATAAGTACTGGATATATAGAATAATTTGTGTAAACTTTAAAATTTACACAAATTATTCTATATACTCCATGTAAAAAAGTTTACACAAAATTTTTTATCTGTATTATGTCAACTTAGTAGAGGGGCGAGTGTTTACTGCTCTAATTCTAGTTGGACATCAGACTGAAGAGAAACTAC
>CAZUAJ010000025.1:0-12537 GCA_964618105.1 uncultured Clostridium sp.
TTTTTTTGATGGTGCCTCGAACTGGAATCGAACCAGTGACACAGGGATTTTCAGTCCCTTGCTCTACCAACTGAGCTATCGAGGCATATTTTATTACTAAATAAAAAAATGGCGACCTGGAACGGGCTCGAACCGTCGACCTCTAGCGTGACAGGCTAGCGTTCTAACCAACTGAACTACCAGGCCGTAAATTATTTTCAAATTTACTTAATATTAAATTTAAAAAATGGTGGGCGCAATAGGGATCGAACCTATGACCTCCTGCTTGTAAGGCAGATGCTCTCCCAGCTGAGCTATGCGCCCATTTCCTTTCGACTTGTTTAGTATACTAAATTTAATTTGAATTGTCAATACATATTTCAAAAATTTTTTTATTTTTATCTATTGCAGGATAATAGTTTAGTTAAATTGTTTGGTAAAGTTACTTAAAGTCCGCGCAGGGGAAAGTGTTTTTATTCTGCGTTGAAGGACATTTACATACTTTAAGCCAAACAATTTAACCAAACCATTATCCTGTAACTATTTTTTAATTAAGTTTTTTTGTTAACATAAAATCACCATTTGTTTATTATATTTTTTAAATTTATAAACAAATAATAATTTTACATTAATTTAAAAAACATTAAAATTCCAAACATTTTATTGCATAATGTTAAATTTTTAAAAGACTATTTTAATATTTCAATTGATTTTTTTAGTTGGGTATCATCTTCTTCTTTTAAATTTGTTTGTTTTTTTGCTTCTTCTGATAATTTAATTTCTACATCTGGTGTAATTCCTATTTTGTTAATTGCTATATGGTTTGGTGTATAATATTCACTTACTGTAATTTTCAATCCGCTTCCATCAGATAATTGATGAAGTTCTTGAATTATGCCTTTTCCATAAGTTGTAGTTCCAACTAAAGTGGCTTTGTTATTATCTTTTAAAGCTCCCGCTAAAATTTCTGATGCACTTGCTGAATATTCATTTATCAATACCACTATTGGCATATCAATTATTGCATTTTCTGTTGCTTTTGTCACCTGTTCTTCGTTTTGTTTATTTTTTGTAATTAACAATGTACTTCCTTTATCAACTATTGTATTAGTAATTTCAAGAGCTTCATCTACAATTCCGCCACCATTATTACGAATATCAATAATTAATTTTTTTATTCCTTGTTTTTCAAGTTCTTTATATTTAGTTTTAAATTCATCTGCACAATTTCCCTCAAAATCAGATATTGCTATATAACCTATATTATTATCTAATACTTTTGTTGTAATATGACTTATTATAACTTTTCTTCTAGTAATTTCAAATGTTTTTGTTTCTCCATCTCTATATATTTCAAGTTTTACTTTTGAACCTTCTTCCCCTTTTATTTTGTTGGCAATTTCATTTAATTGATCTCCTGTATATTCTTCATCATTTACTTTTTTAATAATATCTCCAGCTAATATTCCTGCTTCTTCTGCTGGTGAATTTTCAATTGGCTTTATTATTAATATAGCATTGTTTTTTACATCTTGTGTCATATATATACCAATTCCCACAAAATTTCCATTTGTTTCTTCCATTATCTCTTGCATTTCTTTTTTTGTATAGTATGTTGTATATGGGTCACCCAATGCAGCTACATATCCTTTAAGAGCCCCTTCAATTAATTCTTCATCATTTATTTCTCCAATATATTTTTTTTCTAATTCTGTCCTAAATTTGGCTAATGTATATTCTAAACTATCTAATGATGTTGTATCTACATTTCCTATTGTTGAAATTCCATTGTTTTTTAAGTATTCATATACTGCAAAAGATGTTATTAATGATGTAGTAATAATAACTATTACTATAAGCATAATCATTTTATATATTTTTTGTGAATTTTTATTTTCCATATAAGAAATTTTCCTCTTTTCTGTTTTTATAATATTATATTTGAAAAAGTTATAAATATTATATTTTTATTCTGGTTCTTTAACATAAATTAATGGGTCTACAGTTGTACCATTAATTCTAACTTCGAAATGCAAATGTGGTCCTGTAGAATTGCCAGTTGAGCCGGTTTCTAATATAATGTCTCCTTGTTTTACACTTTGTCCAAATTCAACAACTACTTTTCTTCCATGACCATATAGTGTTGAAATTCCATTTCCATGATTTAAAATAACACAATTGCCATAAGAGCCCAATTCTCCAGCATAAGTAACAACTCCATCTAAAGCAGCAACTGCTGGTGCACCATACCCAGTGTTTCCTATATCTATTCCTAAGTGAAAATCGTTAACTCCTTGAACAGGGTGTTGTCTTGATCCATAGTCTGATGTTATTTTAGTACCAGATATTGCAACAGGCCAAAGCATTAACCCACCAGTATATTGAAGATTATATTCTCCATTTTCCATACTAATTTCTCTAATTCTTGTTTCCAATTGCATTGTTTCTGTTTTATATTTTAGAATTTTTGCATTTAATTTTATTTCACTTTCAGATAATTTAGTCATATAACTTTCTTGCAAAGTTTTAGTATTTCTACATATATTTTGGTTTTGCTCTACTTTTAATTTTAGTGTTTTAATTTCTTCCGTTTCTTTATCCAACTTTTGTTTATCTAATTCTATTGAATTTTTTTGTTGTTCTACAATATCTATTAATTTATTATCATATTCCATAATTTCTATCATTTTATAGTATTTTGATAAAAAATCAGATAACGTTTTAGCTGAAAGTAAAACATCTAAATACGATATTGTCCCTGCTTCATACAAAGCAATTAATCTTTCTTTTAGTTGTTGTTCTTTTTTATTATAGTCTTCTGTAACAGTATTTAGCCTTTCTGTTGTTTCCTTTGTTGACATTTCTAAAGTTTTTAATTTATCTTCTAGTTCTGTATTTTCATTTTCATATTTTCTTATTTTATCATCCAATTGTTGAATTTTAATAAGTACATCAGATATTTCTGTTTGCACATATTCAAGCTCAATATTTGCTGAATCAAGTTTATCTTTTATTTCATCTCTCTGATTGTTTAGTTCTTCAATATTTTCTGTTTCTGTATTTATTTCGCTTTCTTGTTCTTCATTTTGAATATTCTTTTCATTGCTTGCAATTGAATAAGCTGATATATTAAATATAAACATAAAAATAAGGAGAATACTTATTAATTTATTAATTTTCACTTTTTGCATTCTCCTTTCTTATTGTTAATTACCAATGACAATATTTAAGTGGATTAACTGTATCACTAGGATCTGTAGATGTACGTACTTCAAAATGTAAGTGCGGACCTGTTCCAATTCCTGTACTTCCACTTGTAGCTATACGTTGTCCTCTTGAAACTGATTGTCCATTTGATACAGAAATTGAGTCTAAGTGTTGATAAAATGTATATAAATTATTTGCATGTTTTACCATTACATAATTTCCTCTATAAATATTGTACCCTTTGCTTACTACAACTCCATCAGCAGCAGAATATACTGGTTTATAACTTACACCTATGTCTATTGCTGGATGCCATGATGTTGCACCTGGACAAGGTTCTTCTCTTGAACCATAGTATGATGTTATTATGTTATAGCCATAAGAGCTTTTTGATAGTGGCCAACTTAATGTTCCAGAGAAGCTACCAACATAAGAACTACTATATTTGTTGGCTTCTTTTTTTAACTTTTCTTCTAAATCACTAATTGATTTTTTATATTTGTTTATTTCTGCTTGTAATTTTTTTTGCTCAGCTGTTAAGCTTTCAGCTTTAGCTTCTTTTTTTGCTTTTGCAGTTTTTATTTTTGTTTGTTTACTTTGAACTTCTTTTTTACTTTCATCAAGTTCTTTTTTCTGTTTTTCTAATTCATTTTTTGCATCTTCAACTTCATTTTTTTGTTTTTCTACTTCATCCATTTGTTCATTATCTGCTTCAGTTAATTGTTGTACTTTTGAACTCATTGAAATATAATCCCATATATTTTCAGAAGCTAGTATAACATCTAAAAAGGTTATTCTTCCTTGTTCATATATTGCAACTAATCTTTCCTCTAATAAAGCCTTTTTCTCGTCATACTCTTTTTGTAAAGCTTCAATTTCGGTGTTTTTTGTTTTTATATTTTTTTCCATTTTTGTTATTTTACTGTTCAAACTATCTATTTCTGCTTGATAACTAGCAATTTCATCTTCTAGTTCTGCAATTTCATTTAATACTGTTTCTTTTTCGGCAGTTACTTCTACTTTGTTTTTATCAGCTTCTTTAAGTTTACTTTTCGCATCATTTAATTCAGATTGTGTTGTTGCAAATACAGGTAATGAAACTATTTGTAACAACATTATTAATAATAAACTAGCTATAATTTTTCTTTTCATTTTTTTCTCCTATACTTCTAAGTATTTTTTCATTGAAATTGCACTACCTAAAGCACCAACTCCAATACCTAATATTAAGTATACTGTCAATAATGTTTTAAATAATTCTTGGAAGGTTAGTAATGGTATATTTATCATTCCATTTATTAATGATTGTTGTATTTGAGCTATAACCGCATTGTATATAAATGCTAAAACCACTAATGAAATTAGTACTGATATTAAACCAATTAACATACCTTCTACCATAAATGGCCATCTTATAAAACCATTTGTTGCTCCAACATACTTCATAATAGAAATTTCTTTTCTTCTAGCATGTACTGTTAGTTTAATAGTGTTTGTTATAATAAAAATTGATATAAATACCAAAATAACTAAAATAACTGTTGTTATTATATTTATTCCATCTGCAATTTTTATCAAAGCATTTATTGTATCTGTTCTAACTTCAATACTTGAAACTACATCTGTTGCAGTTTCTATTTCAGCTTTTACGTCTTCTGCTTTTGTCAAATCCGTTAATGTGATAATATAAGATGCTTTAAAAGGATTATTTTCCCCATCATAAGTAGCCCATAAAAACTTTTTGTCTTTAAACATTTTTTTCATTTCTTCTAATGCTTGTTCTTTCGATTTTTCTTCTATTGTATTTACATAAGGGTTACTTCTTATTTTATTTTTTAATTCAGTTCTTTGCTCTTCTGTTGCTTCATCAAAAATAAATACTTCCATTCCTTGTTGTTCTTCAATTGTTTTTGTAATATGATTTACATTTTGACCTACTGCAAAGAAAAGACCAAATATAAACATTGTTGCACACATTATAATTAATGATGCTATTGAGGACTTTTTATTTTTAAATACATTTCTAAATCCTTCACCTAATAAATACCCAAAAATACTATATCTCACTGCTATATCCACCCCTCTTATCATCTCTTATAATGTTTCCTTCTTCTATTTGTATAACCCTTTTCTTCATTTTATCTACAATATCTCTTGCGTGTGTTGCTACTACCACTGTTGTTCCTCTTTTATTAATGTCATCTAATAAATTCATAATTTCCCATGCTGTTTCAGGATCTAGGTTTCCAGTAGGCTCGTCTGCAATTAACATAGATGGATTATTTACTAAGGCTCTTGCTAGTGCAACTCTTTGTTGTTCGCCACCTGATAGCTCATTTGGATACATTTTAGCTTTATTGCTTAAACCAACTAATGATAATATCATAGGTACCTGTCTTCTAATATGCCTTGGTGTTGCTCTTACAATATACATTGCATAAGCAACATTATCATATACGGTTCTATCTGGTAAAAGCCTAAAGTCTTGAAAAACTACACCCATACTTCTTCTTAAAAATGGAATTCTTTTTGGTTTTAAAAATGTTGTATCTTTTCCATTTATAATAATATTGCCTTTTGTTGGTTCTTCTTCTTTTAATATTAATTTGATTAAAGTAGATTTACCTGAGCCAGAGCTTCCTACTAAAAACGCAAAATCTCCTTTTTCAATTGTAAAGTTTGCATTATGTACAGCTTCTGTTCCAGTATTATAAGTTTTACTAACATTTCTAAATTCTATCATTTTGAATAACTCCCCTAACTAAAATTAGACATCTTTTTTCTTATTCTCCCTTATCATAACAATAAAATGCAATAATTGCAATAGTTTTTATTGGAAAAAAGCAGAATAATTTTGCTTAAAATTCGCAATTATTCCGCTTTTCTCATTGTTTCTTAATTTTAATAAAATTCACAAAAAATTCACAAAATTATATTAACTTTTTGATTGTTTAGTATTATTGCTCTTTTACTTTTTCGATAATAGCATTACTATCTAACTTGAAATATTTTAACAACTGTTCTGCTTTACCAGATTTACCAAACATATCTTTCATTCCCATTCTTATTACTTTTGTTGGATATTCTTCTGATAGTACTTCACAAATTGCTGAACCCAAACCTCCAACTATATTATGGTCTTCTATTGTAATTATTTTTTTAGTTTCTTTTGCACACTTTATTACCATTTCTTTGTCAATTGGTTTTATTGTATGTACATCAACCACACGAATATTTATATTTTCTTTTTCTAGCTCTTGTTTTGCTTTTAATGCTTCTGCAACTTCAATACCCGTTGCAAATACTGTTGCATCTGTGCCTTTTCCTATTTGAACCATTTTACCTATTTCAAATTCTTGATTTTCACTATATATAACTGGTGTAGCAACTCTAGCCAAACGAATATATACAGGACCTTTAATTTTCGCTATTTCTTTTACAGCCCATTTTGTTTGTATATCATCTGAAGGGCATAATACAGTCATGTTTGGAATACTTCTCATCAAACTTAAATCTTCTAACATTTGGTGTGTAGCACCATCTTCCCCAACTGTAATACCTGCATGCGTTCCACAAATTTTTACATTAAGGTTTGGATATGCTACACTGTTTCTAATTTGATCATAAGCTCTCCCAGCAGCAAACATAGCAAAAGTACTTGCATAAGGAATTTTACCTGTAGTTGATAACCCTACTGCTATTCCTATCATATTTTGTTCTGCAATTCCTGCGTTTATAAATCTTTCCGGAAATTCTTTTTCAAATAAATTTGTTTTAGTTGCACCAGCTAAATCAGCTGTTAATACAACTACATTTTCATTTTCTTTTCCTAGCTCAACTAGTGCTTTACCAAAGCTTTCACGTGTAGCTATTTTATTATCTAACATATTATTTCTTCCTTTCGTTTTTATATTTTTATCCAATTATATGTTGAAGTTTAAGTTCATTTATAGCTTCTTCATATTGTTCTTGATTTGGCGCTTTGCCATGCCATTCTGCTTTTCCTTCCATAAAAGATACTCCTTTTCCTTTTATGGTATGTGCAATAATAACGCTTGGCATACCTTTTTTATTTTTTGCACTATCAAATGCATTTATTAATGTCTCTATATCATGTCCATTTACTTCAATTACGTTAAATCCAAAGCTTTCAAATTTTTCTTTTAAATCTATTAAACCTGCTACATTTTCTATATTTCCGTCAATTTGTAATTTGTTATAATCTACAATTGCACATAAATTATCTAATTTATTTTTACTCGCAGACATTGCAGCTTCCCAAACTTGACCTTCTTCTAGTTCTCCATCTCCAAGTAAGCAATACACTCTATATCCTTCATGTTCAATTTTTGAACCAATTGCCATACCAACTGCTACTGATAACCCCTGTCCTAGTGAACCTGTTGACATATCAACACCTGGTATTTTTTTCATATCAGGATGTCCTTGTAAATTGCTTTCAATTTTTCTAAATTCTTTCAAAAATTCTTTGTCAAAGTATCCTTTTCTTGCTAATGTTGCATATAGTGCTGGTGCACAATGCCCTTTTGATAATATAAATCTATCTCTTTCTTTTGCTTTTGGCTTTTCTGGGTCAATATTCATTTGGTTAAAGTATAAAACTGCCAAAATATCAGCACAAGAAAGCGAACCTCCAGGGTGACCTGATTGAGCGTTATATACCTGCTCTATTATTCCTATTCTAATATCTTTTGCTATATTTGCTAAACCTTCTACTTTTGTAATTTTCATTATATTTTTTCTCCTTTCAAAATTATAATTTTATTACGTAATTATTATATATTTAAAATTTATTTTATTCAATATTGTTCACACAAAAAATACAAACACACCTAAATGTATTTGTATTTTTAGATTTCCTATTTCTTAATATTTCCAACACTTGTTTAGTTGGTAAATATTCTTTGTATTTATAAAAATTATATGTTAAAGTATATAATTAAAGTTCCAACCATTGCAAATAAAAAGCCCAATATTTTTAGCCCCAGTGAGCCTTCGTTTTGGTCTCCAAAGCTAAACATTTTTTTCGTTAATATACGTGCATCATAAATGCATATTACTCCTAATGCTACTATAATTAAACCTATTATTATTAAAATTGTTGTTACCATATTTATTAACTCCTAAATTAAATTTTAAATTGTACACTGTGTTTTTTTAATATTGTCGCTGTACTGAAATTGTATTACGCCTTCTTGCGAAGTAGGGATGAAACGAAAAAAAAGTATTATATTATGCTGTTGATATTTTTGTTAAATTAAAATTTGTTAAAACTCAACGTCTCATTAAAAATTTAAAAAAATTCTACTGTGTATTTACATTCAAATAACGCATTTGGTTTTAATGAAATAATATCTTGTTTTTGTGTAAATACTCCTGTGCTTTTTACACTGTCTGCAGTTGAATACCATGGCTCAATACATATAAATGGAGCATTTGATTTCGACCAAATTGCTAAATATGGGAATCCTGTAAAATCCATGGTAAGTATTGTTTTACCTGTTGCTTTATTTTTTAAGCTTATTTTGTTTGATGTTATTCCCTTCATAATTAGTGCATCATTGTCAAATGTATGTGAATCTATAAATATTTTTCTTTTATCTACTATTCTATCTTTAGCATAATCTATTCCAACCAATCCGTCTACCAAGTATAAAAAGTGAATTTTTTCTTCGTTTTCTTCAAATTCTAAATAATAATTACCTTTTTTTAATTCTTGTGCATCTATTTTAAAAGCAGGATGTCCTCCTATTCCAAAAGGTAAATTTATTAAACCTGTATTTACTACTCTGTAAATTGTAGTTAATTTATTTTCTTCGCTACGATATGTATTGTATAATTCAAATTCATAAGGATACCTTGTTAATGTATATTTGTTGCTTTTTAAAACATAAGAATGAAAGTGATCCAGTTTAGTTATTGGCTCAAATTCTAAATCTCTTGCAAATCCGTGTTGCATTAATTCATAAGTTCTTCCGCCAATTAATGTTTGGTTTTTCTTTAGTTTGCCTACTATAGGGAATAGTACTGGTGAATGTCTTTTCCAATATATTTTGCCATTTTCGTCAATACATTGTTCTCCTTGATGTATTCTTTCTTCACCATTGACTTTAAAGCTTATTAATTCCCCACCTTTTTTTGATGTTAGCATTTGAGTGTACATAAGGTCTCTCCTTTCTTGATTTTACAGTATATATAATATTGCTTTTTTATGTAAATGTCAAGATTTATGTTGAAAGTGGCTTAATTTTAGCTTAATAAATGGTGGGTACTGCTCTAATTCTAGTTGGATATCAGACTGCATGGTTTTGTTAAATTGTTTAGCAAAGTTACTTTAAGTCCGTGCAGGGGAAAATACATTTTTATTTTCATTGTAACTATAATGAAATACTCTGCTTTAATTTATCGTCCACCAATTTTCTAAGCCTTTTATTTTTTTCTAATATTAACCCCTTGTCTTCACTTTCAATTTTTAATGCTACACTTTGTACTGATTTTAACATTGGCATATCAACAAATAAATTTGCAATTTTAAATTCTGGTATTCCATGCTGTTTTGTGCCAAAAAATTCACCTGTGCCTCTAAGTTCCAAATCTTTCTCTGCAATTACAAATCCATCGTTTGTTTCTTGCATAGTTTTCATTCTCTCTTTTCCAACCTGTGAACATTTACTATTATATTTTAATATACAATATGATTGATACTCGCCTCTACCAACTCTTCCTCTCAACTGATGAAGTTGTGCTAGCCCAAATCTATCTGCATTTTCTACTACCATAATGTTTGCATTTGGCACATTTACTCCAACTTCTATAACTGTTGTAGATACTAGTATGTCAATTTCACCATCTTTAAATTTCTGCATTATTTCGTCTTTTTCTTTTGGCTTCATTTTTCCATATACACATTCAACCTTGTATTCTGGAAAAATTTGCTCTTTGTATATTTTTGTCCATTCTTTTACTGCTTTTAAATCTTTTGTATTTTCATCCTCCGCTTCTTCCTTTTCTTCAACTAATGGACAAACAACATAAATTTGTCTACCTTCATTTATGTTCTTTTTTATAAATGTATTTATTCTTTCTTCCATTCTTTTTGTTACTGCATAAGTTTCAATTTTCTTTCTGTTTGGAGGAAGTTCATCTATAATTGATATATCTAAGTCGCCATATAATATTAATGCAAGTGTTCTTGGAATTGGTGTTGCTGTCATTACTAGTGTATCTGGATTATTACCTTTTTCTACAATTGCTGTTCTTTGTTTTACGCCAAATCTATGTTGCTCGTCTGTTACTACTAGTCCTAAGTTTTTAAATGTTACAGTATCTGTTATTAGCGCATCTGTACCAATTAATACATCAATTTCACCATTTTGTAATCTTTCTAATATGTTTTTTTTGTTTTTAACTGTTGTTGCACCTAATAAAAGTTCACATTTTATGCCTAGTGGAGCTAATATTTTGCTAAATTCTTCTGAATGTTGTGAAGCAAGTATTGCAGTTGGTGCCATTATTGCTACTTGATAACCTGATTTTACTGCTTTATAGGCAGATATAATACTTACTACTGTTTTACCCGAACCAACATCTCCTTGTAATAACCTATTCATTGGCTTTTCAGCTTCCATATCTGCATCAATTTCTTCTAATACTCTTAATTGTGCTTTTGTTAACTTAAATGGTAATGTATTTATTATATTTGACATTTTTACGTTTTTATCAAATGATATTCCTGTATTTTTTTCGCTACTACCTTTTAGTTCTAATAAAGCAAGCTGCATTGTTAATAATTCTTCAAACACAAGTCGTTTCCTTGCTTGTATTCTTTCTACTTGCTCTGTTGGAAAATGTATTTGATTTAAGCTGTTTTGTAAATTAAGTAAATTATATTCTTTTAAAAGGTAATCTGGTAATGTTTCTTCTAATTTGCCATTCACCATATTTAGTGCATTTTCTACTGCCTGTCTAATAGCCGTTTGAGATAGCTTATATGTTGTTGAATATATTGGCATTATTTTACCTGTATTTTTTGAAATATTTATTTGGTCAAATACAGGGCTTTTCATTTCAAAATGATTGAATTCAGCCGATACTTTGCCAAAAAATTTGTATGTTTCTCCTCTTTTTATATTTTGTTTAATATATGTTTGATTAAACCATGTTATTGTACATTTGCCAGTATTGTCTTCAACAGTTGCTTTTATAATTGTCATATTTTTGCGTATTCTATTTATAGTTACTTCTGACACAACTTTTGCTATAATGGTAATTTCTTCTCCATTTACTAAATCTTCTATGTTTTTTATTTTGGTTCTATCTTCATAATCTCGTGGAAAATATGTTAGCAAATCTTCAATTGTGTATATGTTTAGGCTATTTAGTAATGGAACTTTAGCAGGACCAACACTTTTTACATATTGCACATTTTGTTTTAAATCAATCATTTTTCTACCTCTTTCCTTGTTGTATTTTATCAAAATTATGTAAAAAAAACAATGCAAATTGGTTGTTATTTTGAATAAAATATTATATAATATATATTGTACTTGGGGATGTATTTGGTTTCGACAGTATTCCAGAAGTATTGATAGCGAGTAGTGGATTCTCACTTGGCCACTTTAATAATGTGAGAAATTTAAAATAAACGCTGATAATAGAGAATTAGCATACGCTGCCTAGTTTAAGGCGCGTCATCTTACTTTAAGTGCCCACGCTTAAAGATTAAGGTGTCAAGTTAGTGGGAAACAAAGCTATTTTTAGTTATGAAAATAGTAGGTAATCTTAAATAACTACCTTTTTAATAAATTTGTTTGTTGTGTTATTATTAAGGGAATTTTTACAATGAACTGCACTCGGAGAAGTTGATATGGAAAGAATATTGGACAGGAGTTCGACTCTCCTCATCTCCACCAAAAGATTAAATAGTTGAATAAAATTGAAAAATCCACAAATGGCAATAATAAACCGGAAATTTATTATTGCCATTTATAATGCAACAAAAATTTTTGTAAAAGTCTTGCACATTATTTTATTTTATGATATTATTATGAAGTACTTAATTTTAGGGGTATAGTGTTAATGGTAGCACATCGGTCTCCAAAACCGCCTGTGAGGGTTCGAATCCTTCTACCCCTGCCATATTAAACTCTACATTCATTTGTAGAGTTTTTTATAATATAGGAAAAATCGAAGATTTTGCCTATATTACAAGGTTAAGTTACATTGGGCAGTGCATATTTGCGAAGCAAAATGCACATGTGGCGAAGCCACTTTTCTTATATAAAAGAACCTAAATTTTGAAAATTTAGGTTCTTTTAATTTATATTATTT
>CAZUAJ010000026.1:0-12163 GCA_964618105.1 uncultured Clostridium sp.
TCTACATTTCTTTTTACTAGAATGTAGCTCTCTCTCTCTCTCTCTCTCTTACAGTGTCAACGGTTTGCGCCATTTTCATGCTTCGTGCCCCTTTTCTTACTTTTTCTTTTGGATTTTTTACTATTATTATATTACTATAACTTTTTTACATTTTCAATACTTTTTTTCTAATTTAAACTATTAAATAGTTATCTCTACAAAATTCCACTTACTTTTTCACTTTACCAATTTTTCTTTTAAACTATTAATGTTACAAGATAATAGTTTTCTTAAATTGTTTGGCAACGTTACTTAAAGTCCGCGCAGGTGAAAGCACATTTTTATTTTCAAAGTGAGCTTGTGTGGGGACCGGCAAAAGTAAAATCGCTTGTATTCGTTGATACAAGCGACTTTCCGTTGGTTGCGGGAGTAGGACTCGAACCTACGACCTTTGGGTTATGAGCCCAACGAGCTGCCAACTGCTCCATCCCGCGATATATTTATTTGGCTTTTATTAGTATACTTCTTTTTTTTGCTGTTGTCAAGACACATTTGTATTTTTTGTATAACTTTCATGAAAATTATGTGATTTTGATTAAAAACATACCTTATTATTGATTACATACTTAATTTTTTATAAATTCAGTAATACATTTATGTTTAAAATTATACACATAAATTGTTTAACTACAACTCTTTATATTATATGTATCTAATAAAAAATTATTCCACATTATTATGTGCTAAATAAATATATCTCAAATAAAATACTGAATTTTTTTATAGCTTTCACTATTTCACCATTACATATTCTTTTATGTTTTCGTATTTTGATTCTCCAATTCCTTTTATCTCTTGCAATTCGTCAATTGATGTAAATTTTCCATTTTGTTCTCTATATTCAATTATTTTTTTTGCTATTGATGGACCTATGCCTGGCAATTCTTCTAGCTCTTCTTGTTTTGCATCATTTATATTCACTTTTTGATTTTTTTCTCCTGTAACATTATCTTGTATAATTACATTATTCCCACTTCCTACTGTTATATATTCTTTATTTTGACTTATATCTTTTTCATTTTTATTTGGTATATATATTTTTTGTCCATCTGATAATACATAAGCTAAATTCACTTCTTCTAAATTTGCATTCTTTGTTGCTTCTCCTGCCGCTTCTATTGCATCTGCAATTCTTGCCCCTTCTGGCAATTCAATTATTCCAGGCTTTTTTACTTCTCCAGCAACATGTACTATTATTGTTTCACCACTATTTGCTTCTGAATTTTCTGAGCTTATAAAATCATTTATATCATATTCTACCTTATTGTTATTTTCTAGTAGAAAATAAATTCCAACTCCTACAATTATTAATAATATAACTAATGCAATAATAATTTTTTGTTTTAAATTTAATTCCATATTTAATTTACTCTCCTTCTATAATATTAAAACCTACACGTTTTACTTTTTAATTTTTTCTCTATTTATTACTTATTAAAAACTTGAAATTTTCACAGTTTTAATATATATTTATATTTGTAACTTAATATAATAAACATATAGGAGAAATTTAATGAAAAAAAGCAATCTAATAATTTTTATTTTTATATTTTTAATACAATTTATTATATTTTCATCTCCTTCCTATGCCGATAGCAGTAGTTTAAAAACATATTGTCCTTCATGTATTTTAATAGAAGCTAATACTGGGAAAATTCTGTATGAAAAAAATTCTGATAAAATAAGTTTTCCTGCAAGTACTACAAAAATTATGACTGCTATTCTAACTGTTGAAAATTGTAGTCTTGATGAAATTGCAACAGTAAGTCATAATGCTGTTTATTCAATTCCTTATGATTATACTCACGCAAGTTTAAAGGAAGGTGAAGAACTTACTGTTGAACAACTTTTGTATGCTCTTATGCTTCCTTCAGCAAATGATGCAGCAATAGTTTTAGCAGAACATATTTCTGGCAGTGTTGAAGAATTTTCCAATTTAATGAATAAAAGAGCTGAAGAACTTGGTTGCAAAAATACCCATTTTGTTAATCCAAATGGTATTCATAATAAAAATCATACATCTACCGCTTATGATTTGGCTTTAATGGGAAAATTTGCCATGCAAAATAGTACTATTAGAAAAATAGTTAGTACTAAACAGTTTACTTTGCCTACTACGAACAAGTATAGCAAAACTGATCGTATTTTTAATAATACAAATGATTTATTGCTTTCTTCAAGCAAATATTATTATAAAGGAACTACAGGTGTAAAAACAGGCTATACCGGAGAAGCTGGAAATTGTATTGTGGCAAGTGCTAAAAAAAATGGTTTTGAAGTTATTTTAGTGGTACTCGGGGGAAATTCTACAAGTAACGGTCAAAGTGAAAGATATTTAGATTGTAAAACATTGTTTGATTATGCTTTTGAAAATTATTCATTAACTACAATAAATGAAAAAAATTCTGTTTTAAAACAAATTTCGGTTGCGGGTGCAACTAAAGAAACTCAGAATCTTAATGTACTTGTAAAAGATAAAATAGAAGTTTTTGCTAATAAAAATATTGATTTGTCTACATTAGAACCAGAAATTACTTTTAATGATAATTTAAGAGCTCCTATTTCCGCTAATAGTACAATTGGTAAAATAACATATACATATAATGATTATATATACACTTCTGATTTAATTGCTGAAACTCAAGTTATTGCTTCTGGTTTTTTACCTATTTTATTTAGAATTTTATTAATTTTTGTTGTATTGTATTTATTATTTTTACTTTTAAAAACACCGAAAAATAATAGTAAAAAAACTTACAAAAAAAGGTCAAAAGGTGGAAATTATAAATTCACACAATTTAGTAATTTATAATATAATTTAACATATAAAAGGGCACTAAACAAAATTAGTGCCCCTATTTTTTATTCATCTTTTCCTAAAATTATAGTAATATCTACATTTGTTTCTTCAGATGAAGAACTTTTTTGTGTTTGTACTAATAATTTTAATTCTTCTATTATTTCATTTTCAACATTTGTTCTTTTTATAACAATGCTGTTATCAATATTTGAAGTTTCGGAACTTTGTACATTAGTATAGCCTGCTTTTTTTAGTCTACTTTCTATTTTTTCTAATTTAACACTACTTCCACTTCCATTTAAAATTTCTATTTTGATTTTTGTTTTGTCTATTCCTGTTGTATCAACACTGCTTGTGTCTATTTCTTCATCTTGTAATTCTGGATTTATAAATATTTTATCTATTAGTTTTTCTACTTCGTATTCGTCTACTGTATACATCCACCATCCATTACAAACTTCTGATTCACCTGGTAAGTGCTCTGTTACCAAATTATCTGTATTGAATTCAGCTATATATGGAACATAATCTTTAATAATATCAAAATCTATATTTGTTTCAACATATTTTTTTGCTATATCAATAAATTCGTTTATTTTAAATATATTTTCTATTTTTAATGTTTGCTTTGCTAATGCTTTAAGGAAATTTCTTTGTGTTTTCATTCTTCCAACATCTTCAATTCCATATTCTGCTGGATATGTTGTTCCATCACTATTATGTCTAAATCTAACAACCTGTTCTGCTTTATCTCCATCTAAAACTTGAACTCCAGCTTTTAAATTAATATATAAGCCTTGTCTTTTGTCTGTGTATTTCATGTCAATTGGAACATCAAATGTTACTCCGCCAATTGCATCAACTAATGCTTTAAAAGCTTCTGTATCAACTTTTACATAGTATTTTATTTCTAACCCTGTTAATTCATTTACTTCTTTTAATAAAATATCTGCTCCATATTGATAAACAGCATTTATTTTTTCTGATGGACTTGCTGTTTCTTTATTATCTCCAACAAAAGTATCCCTTGGTATTGAAAGTATTGATGCTTGTTGTTTTTGTGGATCATATTCAGCTATCATTATTGTGTCTGTCAAGTTTTCACTTTGACCTAATAATAAACAGTAAATTTTAGGCAAATTTTTAACAGTTTCTTGATTGTGTCCAACAGCTGTAGCTAAAATTCCTTTTAGTCCACCACCATTTTTATATACCTTATATGCAAATATTCCCCCTACTATTAGTAAAAGTAATAAAAGAATTAGTAATATTTTTTTTCCTATTCCCCTTTTTTTCTTCTTAGTTTGTTTTTCTTTTTTCATTCTTTCACCTATTTTCTTTTTTATTTGACAATTTATATAATAACAAAAATCTTGCCAAAAGGCAAGATTTTAATAAAAATTAAAATATAATTTTAAGTAATAAATTGTTATTATACATTGTACTTCCAATATGTGAACTTTGTAATTCTGTTATAAATGAAGCATTATTAAGCATTGGGCTTATAAATGAAATAACTGCTAAAGCAATGTATATAATTACTAACGATTGTAATAATCCATATACAATTCCACCTAATTTATCAAATTGCTTTATTACTGGTAATTTAGTTATTAAGTTTGCTAAACCTTTAACAAATATTAGAATTATTCTAGCAACTATAAATAATCCTATAGCAACTATTATATTTATAATTATAATAGCTACATTTCTCGCTGTTGATTCAACTATTGCTGTTTTTGCCTCATTCCCTGCATTTTCTACAGCTTCATTTATGTAATTTGTAATTACATCTGGCATGTTTTCTTCTGTTGTTTTCTCTTCGCTTTTTTGCTCATTCTCCTTTAAAAAGCTTTGTTTAATTGATTGTTCCAAATTTTCATCTAAATTGGTTTTCTCAATTATGAAATTAGAAACTGGTTTGAACAATATAAATGCAATTACTAATGCCAATAAAAAAGATACTATTTTTAAAAGTGAACCTGTTAATCCTTTATGATATCCTATTAAAATACATAACGCAATTATAGCAACTATAACTAAATCAATTATTATACTCATTGTAGTTCCTCCTATAAATTTACAATTTCTATTTTATCTCTATATATAATTCCTGCCACACCATCACCTAATATAATCTTTTCAATTACTTGTGAAGATGAATATCTTTTTACAAGCCACGCATTTGTATCAACAAAATATACTTCATCTCCTAAATTTATGGCTATTACATTATTATATGAAACAACCGCTTTGGCTACTTCTTCAATTGTATATATATTTTCTTTTCCATTTGCTGTATTTTGAATTTCTATAATTGTGTCTGCACTAAACAATCCTGTAGATTTTTCATAAGTTCTAAATATATATCCATCTAATTCTATGTCTGCATAAGTAATTTTGGGATTTTCTTCATTAAGTTTTGTTAGCTCAACATCTACTCCTGCTTCAAATTTATGAATTCCATTGTCATACATACATATTAATTGATTTTTGTCTTGATATTTAATTCTTAAAATTAAATCACCCTGTGGCGCATTATATGTATATCTTGGTTCTGTATTTTTTTCTTTAACATCTTTAATTAATATTATTTTTATATTTGATTGTATTACTGTTCCTGAATTATTTACTTCTGCATAAGCAAATTCAGAATTATCTGGTGAAATACTTGCATCTACTGCAATCGTATTTGACAAATATGTTTTAAACAATTCATTTCCTTTCTCATCATAAGTAACAATTACCGACTTATATGTTGTTCCTGTTATTATTGCGTTTACATAACCATTTTTATTAACAGTAACTTTATTTATATTGCCATCTAATTTTTTTTCCCATATAATACGATTATCAGATATTAAATATATTTTTTGACTATTTTTTTCTGCAATTACTAAATATTTACCATTTACATTGTAAATTGGATTGTTAATTTCTAGTTTTACGTCCTTTTCTTTTTTGCCTGAAGAATTATATTCATTTAAAGTATTTTCTGCAAGTATACAAATATATTTTCCATAAGTAAAAATATTTGTATTTGAATCATAATTTATTTCTATTATTGGTACATTTTCTTCTGTTACATCTTTTCTAAATATATATTTATCCATAAAATTTCTAAAACTTTTATTTGAGTTATATATTATTGCTGATACAATTATTAATATAATTAGCACAATCATTAATATTAATATATATAGCTTTTTCTTATTGAATTTTCTATCTTTTCTAAATTTTATTACTTTATCCATTAGTTTTTTCCTTTATATTTTTCATTATAATAAATATATACTAGATTTTATTAAATTACAAGTATTTTACGTTTAAAATACCCCAAATTTGAATAAGTCCTAAAACCCCAAATACTGGATACAACCAACTAACCAAATTTGAAAATCCTATTGGTACAACTAATACAGATATTACACAAATAGTTATCATACACATTTTATATGTTTTTTCACTTTTTTTAATGTTTTTCAAAAATCCATATCCTGAAGCTATCGCTGTTGTAAATATTGCAATTAATATAACTATTCCATATATAATTGAGTAAATATTTCCAAATTCTTTTGTTATTTGTATCATTGGTAATTCTAAATTTTGAATATAAATATTTCCTCTTAATAATAAAAAATATATAATTAATCCAAGCATACCTAAAATTATGCTACATAAAATACTACATATTTTTATTTCACACTTTTTTTGTATATAATTATTTAATTCTATTAATATTGGAATTAATAAAATACTGTTGTAACTAGCATATAAAATACTGCTAAATAACCAACCAAAATAATAATTTATATTTATATTATTTTTAAAATATAAATTTACAAAATCTATATTTTTCACTCCTAAATAACTTATAAACAAACATAAAAAAGGTATTAGTACAGAATTTATTGATACTATTCCTTTAGTTTCATTTTTAAAAGTTATATAACACAATATACTAATAAATATTGCTGGAATAAATATTAAAATTCCAAATTCTTGATTAAAATACGCACTGAATCCTGCAACCATAATAAAAAATGAAATCAACAAAAAGCACTGAATTATTATTTCTATTATTTTATTTATTTTTTTATTTTTGCTTATTACAGATAAAAATTCTGAATATGAACTAATTGACTTTGCTTTTATAATTTCAAAAACTTTATAAATAATAAATCCTGTTATTGCACAAGAAATAATCATTCCTAAAATTCCAATTGAACCATATTTGTTAAAGAATAAATAAATTTCTTGACCTGAAGCAAACCCAGCTCCAATTGTTGTACCTATTATTACAAAAATAACTTTAAAAATATTTTTCATTTTATTTTTATTGTAAGTTTTATTTTAAAAAGTATTACTTTAAAAAACTTTTTTAACATACAACTCCCTCATAATATATATGAGGGAGTATTAAAAATTATTTCTTTCTTCTTCTAATTAACCATATTACAATTCCTATAGCAATTATTAATACTGGAACTACAACAATTACTATTCTTACTACTTTTAGTTGAGATTCTGTAACATCATTAACACTAACTGTTTCGCTATTTTTACGAATTGTAATATTGTCTTCTCTTTCTGTTAAATATGATATTGAATTTAATAATACATCTTCATTATTGCAGAATTTTATAGCATAGCTATAATATGAGCCAATTTGTATATTTGTTGCAAATATAGTGTTTGAAAATACAATTAATTTTGAAGTTTTTTCTTCATTTATTGATTTTGTAAGCATTGCAGCAACTGTTGCTCCTTCTGCAGATTCATCACTTGAAATTTTGCTTTTACTATTTGAAGTTAAGTCTGTTCTATAAAATGCTTCATTACTTACAGTAGCTAAGGTTTCTAAAGTTACATTTTTCTTTGATAATTCTTCTGTTGAATCAAATGTTAATTTTCCAGCTGTCATCATACATACATTTAGTCCCATATTAATGTTTTTTACAATTTCTGAATTAGTGTTTATTGGTGCAATTATATATGAAGGGGCACCTGCTACCATTCTACTGTTATCTGCTTCCATAATAAATCCTTCTGAATTTTTTACTCCATATACATCTAATATTTTTTGGAAATTAGGTGTTTTGGTTTTATTTAAGTTAGGATTTAATAGTAATAAAATTTCTCCACCATTATTTATATATTTTAATATTTCATCTTTCTCTTTTTTATTTATGTCTTCTTTCAAAGCTGTTATTATTAGTACTTTACAGTCTTCTGGTACGTTTCCTGCTGTTAACAAGTTTAAGTATTCAACTGTATTTACCTCTGTTTCTAATGAATTTTCTAAATATTGAAAATATCCATCATTATATAAATTATGTCCTGTTAAAATACATATTTTAGGTTTTACATTTGTAATAACATCTAATATTGCATTTGTTATAGCTTCTTCTGTTACATCTATTTCTTCATAAGTAGTATAGTCATAAGTATATAAATCACTACTTTGTAATATTTTTATTTTTGAATTGCTTTCAATTGCAATAAATGATGATGTGTCTGTTAAACCATATTCAGTTTTCCATTCTTGTTTTGAAGTTAAACTTTCTAATTCCACAACATTAATATTATCATTTATAGCTACATATTTATATGCAAAATCATTTACATATTGATACATATTGTATGTTGTAATTGTAATTTTTTCTTCCATGTTTTCAAGTTTGTCTTTTGTAGCCTGAGATATAGAATAAATTTTATCTTTTGTAAAGTCTAAATCTGTAATATTAGCCTTATTTACAAAATAGCTAATTGTTAAAAATGCACATATAGTAATTGCAAATAATAAAATAGTAAGACCTATACTTTGTAACCATTTCTTTTTTATTATTTCTATAAATTTATTTTTCATGTCTTTTCACCCTTTCTATTATTTTATTGATTTTTTTCTTTGCATAATAATAATTGTAAATAAAATAAATACTATTGTTATTCCCAATAAATTAACAATTTCTGATATTGATATAAGCCCTGCTGGAAACTTTTGATAGCTACTCATTAAATCAATAATAGAAAGACTTTCTAATCTGCTTGGTAAAAACCATGAGATTATAAAAAATGCTATTGTGGCAATTCCTGCAATAATTTGATTTTCTGTTAAACTAGATATAAACATACCTATTGAAATTGCAGCCATTGCAACTAGCAAAAAGCCTAGTAACATAACAAGTACAGTTATAAAACTTGTTGCCTTAAAAAAGCACAAAATCCCATAATATATTAACGAAAATGCTAAAACTATTACAATTAGTGTAACTGCGGCTAAAAATTTACCTAATGTAATTTGTGTAATACTTTTTGGAGAAGTCAATAATAATTGTTCTGTACCATTTTTTCTTTCTTCTGAAAACATTCTCATGGTGAGAATAGGAACTATTGTTAGCAAGGCATATCTTGCTGTATAAAAATACAAATTTCCCATATCGTATGCAGCATATTCAATTATTGTAGAATAAAATATGGCACTAAATATAAATAAAAATAAGCCAATTGCTATATAACCAATAGGAGATAGAAAATAACTTTTTAATTCCTTTTTATAAATTGCAAACATTATTTTTTTCCTCCTTTTTTATTTTCTTTTTTTGCTTCACTATTTTGTTTTTTTAATTCTTTTTTATTTTGCTTCTCCGCTTTTTTGCTTTCCTTTTCTTTAAGTTTTCTTTGCATTTTTTCTTCTTTAGTTTCTTCTTTTTTTTCTGGCTCTTGTTTTGCTGTATCTATTAACTTTATAAAAGCTTCTTCTAATGTAGATTCATCTTTTTTTAGTTCAAAAATTGTAATATCTTCTTTTGGTAAAATTTCAAACAATTTCTTTCTTAAATCTACTGTTTCCTTTGACGTAACAGCATATTGTTTTGTTCCATCTTCATTATCTTTTATTAGTTTTATTTCTTCTATTTCTTTAACTGTTTCTTTTAAATTTGGCATTTTTTCATTTTTGTCTTCAACAGTAACAATTATAGTATTTTTTTCTTTTGTTTTATTCTCCAAGTTTTTAGGAGTATCTATTGCAATAATTTTTCCATGATTTATAATTATTACTCTTTCACAAATTTGGCTTATCTCTGATAAAATATGACTACTTAAAATTACTGTATGTTTTTTTCCAAGTTCTTTTATTAAATTTCTAATTTCAGTAATTTGTTTTGGGTCTAAACCAACTGTTGGTTCATCTAATATTATTACTTCAGGATTTCCTACTAATGCACCAGCCATACTAACTCTTTGTTTATACCCTCTTGATAAGTTTCTAATTAATTTATTTTGAACATCTTTTAGTCCTGTTTCACATATTACTTTTTCTACAGCTTCTTTTTTTTCTTTTGACTTAACCTCTTTAAGCTCAGCCATATAATTTACAAATTCTTTTACAGTTAGCTCTGTATATAAAGGAACTCCTTCTGGCATATACCCAATTTGTTTTTTAGCTTTTTTTGATTTTTTTACAATATCAAAACCATTAATAATAATTTGACCTTCTGTAGGTTCAATAAATCCTGTTATCATATTCATAGTTGTGGTTTTGCCTGCACCGTTTGGTCCTAAAAATCCAACAACCTCGCCATCTTTTATTTCAAAACTAATGTTGTCAACAGCTTTGATATTAGGATATTTTTTCGTGACATTTTTTACTTCTATCACTTTAGATTCCTCCTTTTTCTTGTTTCCGTAAGTTTTATACTTTTTTATCTTATCACTATCTTATTTTTCTGGCAATGCTTTTATAAATATTTCACATAGAATTTACATTTTTGAATATACATCAAAACATAGAGGTGCAATATTATGGAATTTATTTATCCTTTTTTTATTTCTTTTTTAATGATTTTTGTAAGTGAACTTGGCGATAAAACTCAGCTCTTAGTCTTATCATTTTCTTCAAAAGATAAAACATTTAAAATTTTATTAGGTGTAGCAATTGGGTCATTTTTTAGCCATGGATTAGCTATTTTATTTGGTAGCAGTTTATCACTTTTTGAAAATCCAATTTTACATCATTTAATTGAATTAATTACATATTCTTCTTTTATTTTTATGGGCATATTGAGCTTACTTCCTAAAAAAGAAAAATTGGAAATGCAAGGTTCTAAAAAAGAAAATTTATTACATAAAATTACAAATTTAAAAATTAGTTATTGTTTGCTAATTGCTTTATGTATAATGATTGGTGAACTAGGAGATAAAACTTTTTTAGCTTCAATTGGGCTTGGCATACAATATTCGACTTACAAGATTGCTCTTGTTTTAGGTGCTATTTCTGCAATGGTAGCATCTGATTTCATTGCTATAATTTTGGGGAAATTTTTAAACAAATATATTTCTGAAAAAACAATGCAAAAACTTTCTGGTATTTTATTTTTAATTTTTGGATTTATAGGTTTTGTTTCAATGTAATAGAATATTTTATTTTTTTATTGACAGAATTTAAAAATCATGTTATTATATTAAATGCTAATAGATGAATAGTTTCTATTCATTCATGGGTCAGTAGCTCAGTTGGATAGAGCACAGGCCTTCTAAGCCTGGGGTCGGGGGTTCGAATCCCTCCTGGCTCACCAAAAAAGCAAGAAAGGACATCTATATACTCTAAGCCAAACAATTTAAAAAAACCTTTATCTTGTAACATGTAGTATTTAATTTTGGGGAAATTTATTGATTTTTCAAATTATTAATGATAAAATAAGAATGTACAAAAATTAGATTTAATTTTTGTAATTAAGCTTTTTATCTTTATATTTGATATTTTGCTTAAATATTTTTAATTAATTTTTGTGGGAAAATTTTGAAGAATTTTAATTTTATTTGATTTCAAACCCAAATATGTAGTAACACTTACTTATATAAATTATATTATTCGAGTGTTATTGAAAATAATTATTACAAGAAAAAACAGTTAAGTTAGTTTTGTTATACTATACTTAACTGTTTTTTTCAAGTATTTTTGTTCGTCAATATTCGACTTTTTTTATCATTGCAGAAAAGTTTTGTCAAATTGTTTGGCAACGTTACTTAAAGTCCGCGCAGGGGAAAGTACATTTTTATTTTCAAAGTGAGCTTGTGTGGGGACCAACAATTTATAAGCTGTTATAAAATTTACGAAAGTAAAATTTTATTTACAGCTTATTATGCAGTTGGGACGAACGCAGAAAATAAAAATACTTTCCCCATTGCAGGACATTTACATATTTTAAGCCAAACAATTTAATTATGCTTTATAGTTTACATAATTTTTTTGTATTTTCTTTGTCGTCTGTATTATGTCAACTTAGTAGAAGGGCGAGTGTTTACTGCTCTAATTCTAGT
>CAZUAJ010000027.1:0-11483 GCA_964618105.1 uncultured Clostridium sp.
CTTCATCAAGAATAACTCTTAATCTATCATTAATAGCATCTCTAGAACTAAATGTATCGTCTAAATCCATTTTACCAACAATATCACGAATTGTAGTAATTGCTAAATATTCAATACCTTTCTTTAAATTTTGAATTTCATATACTGCTCTTGCAGGGTCTGTAATTTTGTAAAAAACAACAGTATCAATAGTAATAGTAACATTGTCTTGTGTAATAACACCTTGTGGTGGAATATCCATAGTTTGTTGTTTTAAACTTACTACACTACGAACATGGTCTACAAAAGGAATAATAACTGTAAGACCAGCATCAGCTACTTTATGAAATTTACCAAGCCTTTCAATAATGTATACTTCAGATTGTTTTACTATTTTAATTGTGTTAAATGCTATAATTAAAATAATAACTAATAATGCGATTAAAACCCACATTGTAAAATCCTCCTTTAAAATATATAATAAATAATATTAATAACTAATTTGTTTGTTCAGTTTTAGAAGCTAAATGTTTAGTTGATACAACAGCTTTTACACCATCAATGCACAACACAAAAACTTCAGTTCCTTCACTAATAATTTCTTCACTAGTAGATTTGGCAGACCAAACCTGACCATCTATTTTTATTTGTCCAACACCTAATTTAGGATTAATTTCTTTTATGACAATAGCTTTTTTACCAATAATAGAAAAAGCGTTAGTAACTAAAACATTATCTGTTTTTGAAAGCTTTTTAGCCAAAGGTCTTGTACATAAAATAAACAAAGCAGAAGTAATTACAAATACAGCAGTTTGAATAATTAAATTATCTGTAAAAAAGCTAGTTATCATAGCACATAAGCTACCTAAGCTTAACCAGAAAATTAAAAATCCTACTGTTGCTATTTCAGCAATAACAAATATACCAGCTAAAATTAACCAAATATACCACATAAAATTAATCTCCTTCTTAGTTTATAACATCTATATTATACTATATTCTTAGTAAAAATGGAATATGTTTTTAAAAAAAATGTAACATCTTGCCAAGTTTTATATTTTATGATATAACATTAAACAAGCAAACCAAATATAATTATATAAAAAGTTTAGTTAAACATAGAAAGGAATGAACTTAAAATGCAAGAACAAAATATTGAGTTGCTAAAAAAATATCATCAAGAACATATACTAGAATATAGTCTAAATGAAAAACAACAAAGTGAACTGGAAAAACAAATACAAAATATAAATTTTGAACAATTACAAAAATTATATGAAAGTACAAAACAAGAAAAAAAAATGGAAGAAAAGAAAATTGAAAATATTGCATATACAGACAAGTCAAAATTATCAAAAGAAGAAGAGCAAGAATTAGTTAAAATTGGCGAAGAAGTTATAAAACAAGGTAAGTATGCAGTTATAACATTGGCAGGGGGGCAAGGTACTAGACTTGGTCATAGTGGTCCAAAAGGTACTTATGCTTTAGATACTATAAATGGAAAAAAATATATATTTGAAATAATTATAGATAGATTAAAAAAAGCAAAACAGGAATATGGCATTTCAATTCCTTGGTATGTAATGACAAGTAAAGATAATCATGAAGAAACGGTGTGGTTTTTGGAAAATAATAATTATTTTGAATATGATAAAGAAAAAGTGAAATTTTTTAAGCAAGGCGAATTGCCTTTAGTAGATACACAAGGAAAAGTTATTTTAAATGAATATGGTAAAATAAAAGAAGCTGCAGACGGAAATGGTGGACTTTTTGAAGCAGTTAATAAAAATAATATTTTACAAGATTTTAAGCAAAACAAAATTGAATGGTTATTTGTAAGTAATATTGATAATATATTATCAAATTTTGTTGATCCATTATTAGTAGGGCTTACAATTAAAAATAAAACAAAAATTGCAGCAAAATCTGTAGCAAAGGCAGATGCTTACGAAAAAGTTGGAGTATTTTGCAAGATTAATGGAAAACCACAAGTAATAGAATATATAGATTTGCCACAAGAAATGGCAAGAAAAGTAGATAAAGATGGTAATTTACTATTTGGTGATGGTAATTTTGGTAATTATTTATATCATCAATCAGTTTTTGAAAACTTAGCAAATGCACAACTTCCATATCACACAGCATTTAAAAAATCAGCATATTTAAATAAAAATGGTGATTTTATAGAACCAACAGAACCAAATGTATATAAATTTGAAACTTTTATATTTGATTCATTTATGGAATATAATGATATTACAATTTTAAGAGTAAAAAGAGAAGATGAATTTGCACCAGTAAAAAATCGTACTGGAAATGACAGCCCTGAAACAGCTGTTAAATTATATAATGAAAAATTTAAATAGAGGAGAAGATTTTATGAAAAATGTAATTGGTTTAATTATGGCAGCAGGGACAGATGACAGAATGAAATCAAAAAAATCAAAATTAGCACAAGAGCTATATGGAAAAGCTGTTATTAAAAGAGTGGTTGACAGTATGAAAAAAGCAGGAATAGAAGATGTGGCAGTTATTGTAGGTGAAAACAAAGAAGAAATTGAAAGTATTTTAAAAGATGAAGTTACATATTTAGAGCAAAAAGGCTGTTTAGGAACAGGTCATGCAATTATGCAAGCAACAAGTTATTTAGAACAAAAACAAGGCAAAGTTGTAATTGCAAATGGAAATATTCCATTAATTACTGCGGAAACTATTACAAATTTAGTAGAAAAATCAATAAAAGAAAATGAAGCTGCAACAATTCTTACTGGTATTATAAGTGAACCAAAAGGCTATGGAAGAATTATAAGAAGGGATAATAAAATAGTAGAAATTATAGAAGAAAAAGAACTAACAGAAGCAGAAAGAAAGATGCTAGAAGTAAATGCAGGAGTGTATTGCTTTGAAATTGAAGATTTGATTAAAATTATTGGAACATTAAGAAAAAACAGTATGGGGTTATATTATCTAACAGATACAATTAAAATGCTTATTGCATCTGGTAAAAAAGTGGGTGGATTTTTAGTAGAAGACAACACAGAAATTTTAAGCTTAAATACTAAACTTCAACTTGAAATGTTAACAAGAATTTTAAGAATAAAAATAAACACAATGCACTTAAACAATGGAGTAACAATTGAAGATATAAATACAACATATATTTACGAAGATGTTGAAATTGGAATAGATACAGTAATTCATCCAAATACAACAATAAAATCAGGTGTAGTAATTGGAGAAGAGTGTAACATTGGACCAAATGCTTATATTCGTGAAGGATGCAAATTAGCAAATAAAGTAAAAGTTGGAAGCTTTGTTGAAATTAAAAAAGCAATTATTGCAGAAGGGTCAAAAGTACCACATTTATCATATATGGGGGATTGTGAAATAGGTACAAAATGTAATATTGGCTGTGGAACAATAACATGTAATTATGATGGAAAAAATAAACACAAAACAAAAATTGGTGATAACTGCTTTATAGGCTCAAATGTAAATTTAGTTGCACCTGTTACATTAGGTGATCATGTATTAGTTGCAGCAGGTTCAACAATTACACAAGATGTACCATCAGAAGCACTAAGCATTGCAAGAGAAAGACAAACAAATAAAGAAGAATGGAATAAAGATAAATAAAAAGATGCTAATGTGGGCGTAGACAAATGACAAATTGAATGTTGTCATTTATCTACGCCCACATATTTAGATAAAGTCGAAGTTCAAATTTAAGTTACCTTGAACTGTGATAGTTACAAAGTAATTATGCACACTTGGAAAAGCCACTTTTCTTATTATTGTTCTCCAGGAATGAAGTAATCAACTACACCATAAACAATTGCACCAACTATTGCTGCCATCCAAGAAACAGTATAACCAGCAACAAAATATTGAGTTATATATAACACAACAGCAGATAGTACAAACCCTACAAAGCCCTTACCAAAAGAACTAGCATGCAAACTTGTAAATCTAGTAATTAAGTAATCAATAATTGTAAGCACAACAGCTGCTGCTACTAAGGTCCAAAAGCTACTAATTCTGAAGCCGGGTGTAAAAAATGCAGTAATACCAAGAACAATTGCAGCAGTAACTAATCTTCCAATTATTTGCCAAATTGTACTTGTTGTATTAGATTGTACATTTGTATTTGTATTTGACATGTTTTATAAACCTCCTTAATATAAATTGAATACATATTTGCTAATTTTATTATTAACTTAAAAACAAAAATTATTCAAATAATGAATAATTTTTTTATTTTGGCTCAAAATTATATAAAAACTTGCGAAAGGAATTTGAAAATGATAATAACTTTAATAAGAACAATAGTATTATACATACTCGTTTTAATAGTTATGAGATTGATGGGAAAAAGGGAAATTGGACAGCTTCAACCTTTTGAACTTGCAATTTCAATTATGATTGCAGATTTAGCGTCAATTCCAATGACTGATGTAGGAATACCAATTACAAATGGAATAATACCAATTTTAGGGCTTTTGGTAATGCATCTTTTAATTTCTATTATAAATATAAAAAGCATAAGAGGAAGAGAAATTTTGTGTGGAAGACCAACAATTTTAATATACAGAGGAAAAATAGATGAAAAAGCTTTAAAAAAAGAAAGATTTACAGTAAATGAATTAGAAGAAAGGCTAAGAGCAAGTAATGTTGTAAACTTAGGAGATGTAGAGTATGCAATACTTGAAACAAGTGGTCAAGTGACGGTTATACAAAAGCCAAATAAGCGTACAACAACGCCAGAAGATTTTAATATAGAACCAGAGTATGAGGGATTACCTTATGATTTAGTTATAGATGGAAAAGTATTAAATGAAAACTTAAGAAAAATTGGGAAAAATAATATATGGCTAAAAAAACAGGTGGAAAAATTTAATATTACACCACAAGAAGCTTTAATTGTAACTTTTGACGGAAAAGGACAAATATTTTGTCAAAAAAAAGAAAAGTAAGGAGAAACTATGTATAAAGAACTAATTATTATAATTATAATAATAGTAGTAGTTATAATAGGAAATGTTATAACTCAAAGTAATACTAATAAATCAGTAGAAGTAATGAGCAAAGAACTTGAAAGTTTTAAAAGTGAAATTTTAAGTGAAAATATAAGTAAAAAAGAAATACAAGAACATATTAGTCAAATAAATAATACTTGGGAAGAAAGGTTTGAAAAATTAGCATATTATATTGAACATGATGAATTAGAAAAAGTAACTACAGAACTTACAAAATTAAAAGCAGATGTTGAAACAGAAAACTATGATTTTGCAATAGAAAATTTGGAGAGTTGTATATTTATATTAGAACATATAAAAGATAAATCTGCACTAAAAATTGTTAACATATTTTAACAATTTTTAGTACACTTAAGGTTGTAACAATTATGCTATTCTAAAAACAACAAGACTTAAAAGCACATAAGCATATTTATAAAAAGTTTTAGAATGAAGTATATTGGTTATATGATGAAAAGTTTCTACACAGGCACTATATTTATCAGCAAAAGTGACAACAATAGTTTCCTTATAATGTGGAATTTTAATAGTAACTGGCCACATGTGATTAACAATTACATCTTTTTCAATATTGTTTAATTTAAAAATTTCAGTTGCATTTTTTAAAGCAATTTTTGGATGAATAAAAGCATGCTGTCCATTCCAACTTTTATCTTTTCTAATGTAGTTATGCCAATCATATAAAAATAAGTCATGAAGCATTGCACCGCGTGTGGCAGAAATATAGTCTAAATTTAGTTTTTTGCAAACTATATATGTATAATATGCAACTTGCATACAATGCTTATAACAGGATGTATGTGCATGCTGGTTATATACCTTCATTTCTTGAACTTTAGCATTTTGAACCAAGTCATTTATAATAGAAAAAAATTCTTCTAAAGAAGTGTTTTTTTCTATTAAATCTTTTTTTATCATAAAATAAAATCCCCTTTTTAAATTTTACTTTAAAAACCCGTTTATAATTTGTTCTTCAGCTTCTTTTTCTGTAAGACCAAGAGTCATAAGTTTTACAAGTTGTTCACCGGCAATTTTACCAATGGCAGCTTCATGAAGCAAACTAGCATCAACATCATTTGCTACAACCTTTGGAATAGAAGCAACTTTAGCTTTATCCATAATAATTGCATCACATTCAACATGACCAAAGCATTTATTATTTCCATTAACATTTGAACTAAATTCTTGAACAGAATTATCTCTTGCAATAGCACGAGATGCAACATGAACACTTGAATTTTCACCATTTAAGTTAATATCAAAAATACTTTTAGCAGTTTGATTCTCAGCAGTCATAACTCTTTCTGTAATTACTAAATTTGTATTTGCATCCAAATTGCCCTTGGTTTCACGAACTGTTGAAGAAACACCTTTAATTTGAATAGTTTCCATTTCTAGTGTAGAACCTTCTTCAAGGTTTACAATTGTTTGTGGGTTTAAAATTCTATCTCCAGTTCCTTTGCCTTCGCCATAATGTTTTTCAATATATTTAACTTTAGAATTTTTTGCTAAATGAAAAGTGTGTATACCGTCATGCTCAGAAGTTTCGCAAGAACTATTATGAATACCACAACCTGCAACAATTACAACATCAGCGTTTTCGCCAATATAAAAATCATTGTAAACAACATCATTAAAACCAGCTTCTGTTAAAATAACAGGAATATGCACACTTTCGTTTTTTGTATTTGGTTTAATAATAATATCAATACCTGGTTTATCATTTTTTGTTACAATATCTATATTTGCAGTTGTATTTCGTGCAATTCCTTTACCATTTTCACGTATATTATATGCACCAATTGGAGTTTTTTCTATATCAGCAATTGTTTTTAATAAATTTTTTTCAATTATATCCAATTTAATTTCATTACTCATATTAATTGTTACCTCCTTTTTCAAGCATAACTTTACAAGGCTTTTGAGAATTATTTAAAAGTAAAGGAAGAATTTCATGCTTTTGACCAACAGCTTGTACTTTTCCTTCTACAAGTAAAATAATTTCATCTGCAATATTTAAAATTTTTTCCTGGTGAGAAATAATAACTATTGAAGAATTATTAATTTCATTGTGCATTTTTTCAAATACGGAAATTAAACTATTAAAACTCCACAAATCAATACCAGCTTCCGGCTCATCAAATACGGTAAGCTTAGACTTTTTTGCAGCAAGCATAGCAATTTCTATACGTTTTAGTTCTCCACCAGAAAGAGAGTTACTAACTTCTCTATTTAAATAATCTTTTGCACATAAACCAACGTCAGATAAATAATTGCAAGCTTCTGCAACATTTACATTATTACCTGAACTTAATTCAATTAAATCTCTAACTGTTAAACCTTTAAATTTAACAGGTTGCTGAAATGCAAAACCAATACCAAGTTTGGCTCTATCAGTAATATTTGTATTTGTAATATCTTTTCCATCAAATAAAATATTACCAGAATCAGGTTTTAAAATACCCATAATAATTTTAGCAAGAGTAGATTTACCAGAACCATTAGGACCAGTAATTGCAATCAATTTGCTATTATCTATTTTTAAACTTATGTTATCTAAAATTTGTTTGTTATCTCTAAAATATGAAATGTTTTTAAGCTCTAACATAACTTTTCCTCCTTAAAAAACTAACATATATATTATACAATAAAATTCGCCAAAATACTAGATAATGCAATAAGATTTACTAAAAAAATAATATAATAAATTAAAAAATCATACAAAAAAACGCACCTATATTAAATAGGTACGTTTTTTAAAAATATAATAATTTAAAACTTCTCAATCCATGTATTTAAAATATTTGTAGCAATTTCTTTAGTAACATTATTTTTATCAAATAAAGGATTGTATTCAACCAAATCTGCAGACTTAATAATATTGCTATATTTGGTAATTTCTTCTGCTAAGGCATAAGTTTCTTCCAAATTAATACCGTTTTTAGCAGGAATAGAAACACCAGGAGCAACATTAGGGTCTATTATATCTAAATCAAAACTAATATGAACTCCGTCAGTTCCATTTGAAGCAATATCAAAAGCTTTTTTACATATTTCATGAACTCCATATTTCTTAATATCTTCAGTAGAAAATACAGTAACACCCGCATCTAAAACATTTCCCCATTCCCAAGGGTCAATATCTCTACCACCAACAATAACCGCATTCTTAGGGTTATAAAATGGTCCATTATGAAAATCAGCTAAAATATTTTTTTCATAATGTGTAGCAACAGCTAAAGGTAATCCGTGCAAATTGCCAGTAACAGAAGTAGGGTAAGTGTTATAATCTGCATGTGAGTCAAACCAAATAATTCCCATATTTTTATTTTCTTTAATAGAAGCTAAACTTGAACCAATTGCAACAATGTGATCTCCACCAACAAGTAAAGGAAACTCTTTATTTTGTATAATCTTACGAGTTGTGTCATACAATTTTTCGTTAAATTCATTAATTTCTTCTAAATTTCTTTTCTCATTTTTTGAATCTAATGCTTTTACTGCTAAAACTAAATTGTGCATTTTTTCATAATATGCTTTTCTCTCTTCAGCATTCATGTTTTCCTCAAAATGAAGATCATGCATATTAAGTAGCAAATCATCAAATTTAGTTACAAAACTGTTAATATCACTTGAAACCAAATTTGTTTTTGAAGCTTCAGATTTTTTGTTTCCCTTCAAAATATAATTTTGAGAAATATTGCTTGATTTTAAACCATCTGTTAAGGCTTGTGCTCCAAGCTCAGCACCATCAATTTTTAGACCTAAGTCAGTGCATGCACTTATAATTGATATTTTTTTCATTTTAAATTCCTTCTTTATTTTTTTACTAACATGACGATGATAATTATCAAACATCAGAAGTACATTGCGAATTATATCAATAATAAATAAAAAAGTCTAGTATTTTAAAAATAAAAATGTCAGTTTTGGGGACGTTCCTTCAACTGACACTTTTGTCAGTTAAGGGGACACACCTTAACTAATGCTTTACTATTTTAAGGTGTGTCCCCAAAAGTGACACTTTTGTCAGTTGAAGGAACGTCCCCAAAACTGACATTTATTTAATTTCAACGATGGTTACGCCCATTTCGCCTTCACCAAAGGTGCCTATGCGAAAGTTTTTTACGTGTGGGTGTTTTTTTAAAAATGTGTGAATACCTTCACGAAGTTTGCCTGTGCCTTTACCATGCACTATTCTTACAGGTGAGATGTTTGCTGATGCGCAGTTGTCTAAGTATTTATCAATAACATAAATTGCTTCATCAACATTTTGCCCAATAACATTTAGTTCAGGAGAAACAGTTTGAGCTTTTGAACTTTTATTAGTTGTAACTTTACCAGTTTCTTTGTTTGTAATATTGTTATTTAAACTTTTTCTTAAATCTGAAAGCTTAACATTCATTTTCATATTTCCAACTTGAACCTGAATTTCATTTGATTTATTTAATTTACTATCAGAAATAATACCTTCTGTACTAAGTGAAACAACATAAACAGTTAAACCGTTTTTTTATATCACTGGAATTTAATACTTCAAAGTTATTTTCTTGTTCACTATAGTGAACAGAATTTAGAGTTTTTATTTTATCATTTAATTTATTTCTTAAGTTATTTGCTTGTTTTGTGTTAGTAGAATTATTAAGCTCTTTAATAATTTCACTTGCTTCTTCTTTAGCAGAAAGAAAAATATTTCTAGCTTCTAATTTGGCATCTTCAAGCATTTGGGCTCTTTGAGTAGATACATCATTTTGTTTTTGAGTTAAGCTTTTTCTTAAAAGCTCAACTTGTTTCAAATTTTTTTTGGTTTCTTCTTTTTGTTTTTCAATTTTTAATTTATTGTCATAAATGTTTTTTAATAATTCTTCAATGGAAACAGTATTTTCCTTTAAGTGAGTACCTGCTACATTTAAAATTTGCTCATTTAAACCAAGTTTTCTGCTAATTGCAAAAGCATTACTTTTTCCAGGTATGCCAACTAATAATTTATATGTTGGTTTTAAGTTTTCTATATCAAATTCAAAACTTGCATTTTCAAAACCGGTAGTAACTAAAGCAAATTCTTTTAATTCTTGATAATGAGTAGTACAACAAACTAAGCTACCAAGGCTTTTTAAATAGCTTAAAATGCTAATTGCTAGAGCTGAACCTTCTAATGGGTCTGTTCCAGAACCAAGTTCATCTACCAAAACTAAGCTATTATTGTCAGCATTATTAGTAATTTCTACAATGTTTTTTATATGTGCAGAAAAAGTACTAAGTGATTCTTGAATACTTTGCTCATCACCAATATCAGCAAAAATATGCGAAAATACACATATACTGCTTGCTTCGCTACAAGGAATAGGAATTCCTGAATAAGCCATTAAAAGTAGCAAGCCAACTGTTTTTAAAGCAACTGTTTTTCCACCAGTATTTGGACCAGTAATTAAAAGAGAAACATATTGTTTTCCTAAAGAAATATCAATGGGAACAACTTTGCTTTTATCAATTAAAGGATGTTTAGCTTTGCATAAATAAACGTACTTTTCGTTATTTAATGTAGGAGCAATACTAACATTGTCAATGCCGAAGTTTGCTTTTGCAAAAATTAAATCAATATTGGCAATTAAACTTAAATTATTTTTTAGTTGCTCAGTATATTCAAAAAGTGAACTGGAAAGAGTTTGCAAAATTCTTTCAATTTCTAAATCTTCTTCAATTTTTATATGATTAATTTTATTATTTAATTCAAAAATGCTTGTTGGCTCAATATATAAGGTTGAACCACTACTTGAAGTGTCATGAATAAAACCTTTTATATAGCTTCTGTATTCTTCTTTAACAGGTATAACATAGCGGTTATTGCGTATAGTAACTATTGGTTCCATTATGTATTTAGCATAAGTACTAGAATGAATAAATCCACTTAGTTTGTCCTTAATTTCTTGTTCATAATTTTTTCTATTTCTACGCAAACTAGAAAGTTTACTAGAAGCATTATCTGCAACAGTATTTTCATCAACTATTTTATCAAAAATATTTTTTTCAATAGTAGGGTTAGAATATAAAAATGTAAAATATTTTTCTAAATATTCAAAAGTAGAATTAGTATTAGCATAAAAATACTCTTTTAGCTCTTTGCACATTTTTAAAAGCATACCTAAATTAAGCAATCCTTTTATTGATAAAGTTTGATTACTTTCTAAAATTTTAATATATTTTTCCAATTCATCAGTTTCACAAAAAGGTGGATTTCCTTTTTGATGTAATAAGACACTTGCTTGCTGAGTTTCGTTAAGTAAAACATCAACTTGCTCAAATGCAAAACTAGGAATTAATTGTTTACACAAATTTTTTCCTAAATGGGTTTTGCAATAATTTTCTAAATTATTAATAATTTTATTGTATTCCAATTTGTTTAATAAAGCTTCCATAATTAACCTCACACACATATTATGCCACAAAATAGGCTGAAAAACAAGATAT
>CAZUAJ010000028.1:0-11342 GCA_964618105.1 uncultured Clostridium sp.
AATATATAAGATGGGTATGTAGTGGAAGAAACTCAATGGGTGTAAATCATTGCCCGAATACAACTGTGATAGATGAAGAAGAACTTTTAAATGCAACAAAAATATATTTAAAAAGCATAATATCAAACAAAAAGAACTTTATGAAAGCAGTTGAAAAAGAGTTTGAGAAAATTACAAAGTTAAGAGAAACAAACGAACGAAGTGAAGAAAGTTTAATCAAAGAAATCGAAAAAGTAACAGTTAAAAAACAAAAATATATGGAAATGTTCCAAAATGAAGTAATTAATATACAAGAATTAAAGAAATACACAAATCCATTAAATGAAGATATTGCACGACTTGAAAGAGAATTAAAACTAATTACATCAGAAATAAAAGAAAAAGATGTACTTGAAAAAGAACTTAGTAAAACAATAAAAACAGTAGATGATATATTAAATAATCAAACAATTACAAATGCAATGTTAAAAACAATAATAGATGTAATCGAAGTTGACTCAGATAGTAACATTGAAGTAAGACTTAAATTATTAAATGAAATAGGAACAAACGAGCCAATAATAACAAGGTTTGAGGACATTTACCAAAACGCAGAAGAAAAAAATAATGAAAATTCCACCGTTACAGAAAGTAACAACCGTACACAAAGACGTAAGCGAAAGATTACTTAAAATAAATCCTTGCTTAGCACATCAGGTAAGAGAGATATTAGATGAAAATAAAGCAGAAAGACATATAAGAGGCGGAATGGCAACTAAACTTAAATATAGTCATGAGATTAAAAAATATAATCAAAACCACCCATAATTTGGGTGGTTTTGACATTAACTAATTGTTTCTATTTTGTCTTTGAGCTTTTTTTGCTTTTCTGCACTCAGGACATCTTTGCGGTTCATTTGTGAAACCTTTTTCAGCATAGAATTGTTGTTCACCTTCTGTGAAAACAAATTCAACACCACAATCTTTACATGTTAAAGTTTTGTCTGCCATTTAAAATTCCTCCTTGTTAGTTTTTGATATTTAATATTTTGATATATAAAACCTTTCTAATATCAATATCAAGAAGGAATAGTATTTACAAAATAATTAAATTCATTTAGACTTTTAAAAGCCATGAATATTTTAGCATATAAGTAAAAATAAAACAAGCGAAAAACATAAAAAATGTCAGTTGAAGGAACGTCCCTAAAACTGACATTCACAATTTAACAAAATTCGACATAAAATATCATAACCCTATATGTATAGAAGGGAAGAATGATATGAAAAAAATTAAAAAAGGAGATATAGTAGGAAGAATATCACATGGAAAAGATATTTACTTTATAGTCGAAAGAATAATAAAAACTAAAACTGGCGATATAGCAATACTTAAACGGACTAACAATTAGAATTCAAGCAGATAGTGATGTAAGAGATTTAGAATTAATAGAAGTTAATCAAGTTACTGAACATTTAAGAGCAATAGAAGAAATAGTTGAAAAAAGAATAAAGAAAAGAGAAAAAATATTAAATGAAAATAATGATGTAAGAGAAAAAACAATTGTGCATACAGGAAGAATTTTACACATAGATGGGGATAGAAAATATAGTGAAAAATCAAATATATACTATAAAAAAATGGGATTAAATGCAATTGTAAAAAATATTCCAGAAAGAAAACAACCACTATATGTAGGTAATTTGGTAAAAAAATATAAACCAGAAATTTTAGTTGTAACAGGTCATGATGGAATGATAAAAAAAGGTAAGAACTTTACAGATATATATAATTATAGAAATTCAAGCTATTTTATAAAGGCAGTAGAAGAAGCAAGAAAAAATAGTACTAAAAAAGAGCTAGTAATTTTTGCTGGAGCATGTCAAAGTTATTATGAAGGAATAATGATGGCAGGAGCAAACTTTGCATCATCACCAGCTCGTATTTTAATTGATTTTATGGATCCAATTATTGTAGCAGAAAAAATTGCCATTACAGATGAAAAAAAGTTTGTAACTATAAAGGATATTGAAAAAGAACTTCGTGATGGTCAAAGGGGTGTGAGCGGAACAGGCGGACAGGGTAAAAGAAGAATGTTAATTATATAGTTTAAAACATAAATGTAACACAAATGTAATATAAATGTAACATAAAAGTAATTATAAGTTTAAATGTACTAATATACAGCCGATGTAGCTTTTAAAAGCAAACAAAACTTCTTTGACAAATTCGACTAAAAATGATATTATTTGCCTATCTTAAAGAAGTAGGTGATAATATGATTTGTCCAAATGATATTACTAATTTAAAAACAGACATCAATGAAATGATAGGACAAAAGATAATTGTCAAAGGATCACTTGGAAGATGTAAAACCTTTGAAAAAGAAGCTACAATAGAAAAAGCATATCCTAATATTTTTGTTATAAAATATGAAGAAGAAAATAGAAATGTTACTTACAGTTATACAGATATTTTAACAAGAACAGTTGAAGTAGATGTATTTGACGGAAATGGCTATAGCCCATTAATACCAGAAATAACTGAAGTAAAAAAACAAAAAAATTTAGTATAGTAAAAATACTTCTCTCTCACAAAAAATTCTTACAAAAAAAATTCCTAATTTTAGGAATTTTTTTTGTGCTTTGCAATATATATTAGTAAAAAACAAATGGGAGGTATAAAAAATGTCTATTGAAACAGCAAAGGACAGTTTAACATTAAATCAAATTATTGAACAAAAACGAGATACTTTTATGATAGAAGAAGACTGCATAGTTCCTGATATAAAACCAGACATATTAAATATTATAAGTAGTAGTGGAATAGTTTGCATTTATAAAAAAGAAATTATGGATGGAAAAATTAGGATAGATGGTTGTGTAAATACATATATTATGTATTTAGCAGACACAGAAGAAAATCAAGTACGAAGTTTAAATACCAATATAGATTTTACTCAAATAATTGATATGGAAAAAGTAAAAAATGATATGAGATTAGAAACCAATGTAGAATTAAAAGGTATTGAAACTCATTTGCTAAACAGCAGAAAAATACATGTAAAAGCAATGTTAGAAATAGAAGCAAAAGTATTTTCAAATGAAACGGTTGAATATGTAAAAGAAATAAATAATCTAAACAATGTTCAATGTTTAAATAGAAACTTTCAAATTAATTCCTTAGTTGGAAGCGGAAATACAAAAGTATATGCAAAAGATACAATAAATATTGACGAAATAGATAATCTTGTTGAAATAATAAAAACCGATTTAAAAATTACAAATCGCGATACAAAAATAAGTTATAATAAAGTACTTATAAAATCAGATTTACAAGTAAAAATAATATATTTAACCGAAGATAACCGAATAAATATGAAAGAAGCAGTTATTCCAGTTGTAGGTTTTATAGATTTACCTAATATAAGTGCAGAACATAATTGTAATGTAAAATACGAAATAAAAAATATTATTATAAAACCAAACAATGTAGAAGAACATTCAATATACGTAGAAGCTGAAATAGAAGTATATTGTGAAGCTTATGAAGATAGATGCATACAGATGATACAAGACTTATATAGTCCAACAAAAAAATTGCAATTTAATCAAAAGAAAATAAAAGTAATGCAAAATCAAAATTTAAAAAAGCAAGTATGCAATATTAGAGAAAAGCAAGTAATACCAGAAATAGGTTCAAGAAAAATATATGATGTAGAAGTTCTTCCTATTATTGAACAACAAACAATATTAAATGACAGAATAATGTATGACGGAGATTTAAGGCTAAACTTTATATTTGCTGGAAGCGGAAATACAGGAATAAATACAAAAGAAATAAGCATACCATTTAGTTTTGAAATGGAATTTGACGGTGCAAATTCAGTAAGTAATATAGATACTGTGATTGAAATAGACATGCAAAACTTTGTTGTAATGCCAGATGAAAGTATAGAAATAAAAATAGATTTAGGATTTACAGCTATTAGTGGCAATGATAGCAATATATCAATTATAAATGAAATAACAGAAGAAGAAAATAGAGAAATTTGTAAATATAGTATGATTATATACTTTGTAAAAAAAGGGGATACACTATGGAGTATTGCTAAGAAATTTGGAAGTACAATAGAAGATATTAGTAGGGTAAATGGAATAGAAAATCCAGATAATCTTCAAGTTGGAAAACAGTTATATATTCCTCGATATCATGAATGACAAAATATATTCAAGAAAAAAAATTAGATTTCCTAAAATAAATAAAAAAAATGACAAAGAAAAATTAAAAGCACTAAAGATAATTGCTATACTAATAATAGCAACATGTACAGCAACTTTTAGTGTGAAAGCAATAAAACCAATAATAGAAAGTAATTGCAAAAGTATGGCAAAATCTGTGGCAACGAAAGTATCTAACAATAAAGCAACAGAGGTAATGGCTAAATATGAATATAATGACATTTTAGAAATAAGTAAAGACTCAAATGGAAATATAACAAGAGTAGGGACTAATGTTTTTACAATAAATAAAATAATATCTGATGTTCCTGTATATATACAAGAAGAATTAGAAAAAGAAGAAAATAGTAGTTTTAAAATTCCACTAGGAAGTTTTTTAGGAAGTAAAATATTTGCAGGAAGAGGACCAAAAGTAAATATAAAAATACAAATGATAGGCGATTTAGATACAGACTTAAGGTCAGAATTTAGTTCGGCAGGAATAAACCAAACATTGCATAGAATTTATTTGGAGATAAAATGTAAAGTAATAATACTTACTCCGTTTGAAACAATAGAACAAGAAATTGCAAATCAAGTATTAATTGCAGAAGGTGTAATTGTAGGCGAAATACCTAATTCATATTATAACCTAGAAGGGATAACAAAAGACAATGCAGTAGATATAATTGAATAAAAAAATAAGTTGCATTTTGTTGCAACTTATTTTTAAAATATTAACGTTTGCTAAATTGTGGAGCTTTTCTAGCCTTTTTAAGACCGTATTTTTTTCTTTCTTTCATACGAGGATCTCTTGTTAAGAAACCTGCAGATTTTAAAGCTGGTCTATATTCGCTATTAGCTTCATTTAATGCTCTTGCAATACCATGACGAATTGCTCCTGCTTGACCTGTAAAACCACCACCAACTACTTTACAAACAACGTCATATTTATCAAGTGTATTTGTTGCAACTAATGGTTGTTTTACTATAACTTTTAATACTTCTGTTCCAAAATATTCATCTAAAGCTTTGTTATTTACAGTAATGTTTCCTTTACCTTCAACTAATCTAACTCTAGCAATTGATTTTTTTCTTCTTCCTGTTCCTAAAAATACAATTTTCTCAGATTTTTTAGCCATTTTATTTTACCTCCCAAACTTCAGGTTTTTGAGCGATATTTTCATGCTCACTACCAGCATATACTCTTAATTTCTTAGCCATTTGTCTACCAAGTTTTGTGTGTGGAAGCATACCTTCAACGGCATGAGTCATCATTTTTCTAGAATCTTTAGCTAGTAAATCTCTAGCTGTAGTTTCCTTCATTCCACCAATGTAACCAGAATGACTTCTGTAAATTTTTTGATCTAATTTTTTACCAGTTAAAACAACTTTATCACAATTAATAATAATAACGTGATCGCCAACATCTATATGTGGTGTATAAGTTGGTTTATGTTTTCCTCTTAATAATTTAGCAGCTTCAGCAGCAACTCTACCTAATGGCTTTTCAGCTGCATCAATAATATACCATTTGCTTTCAATTTCAATTTTTTTAATACTATATGTTGTATTATTCATGGTAATCATATCCTCCATTTCAATTCAAATATCTATATGAAATTATTTTTCAGCTACCGGGGAGAAGCTTTAAATAATTACAATCATACTCATGCTTAAATATTTTAATACATAAATTAAAAAAAGTCAAGTAAATATGGAAAAAATGTGTATGTGAAAATTGTATGAATTTTATTGACAAATATAAAAAAATTTAGTATAGTATAAACGTTAAAAAAAGCAACAAGTTATTAAATATAACTTGTTGCAATAATTTTTTGCAAAAGCAAAGGAGGTAAGACAAATGGAAGAAAAAGAAGTATTACTAACACAAGAAGGTTATGACAAATTAGAACAGGAACTAGACATCTTAAAAACAACAAAAAGGGCAGAAATAGCAGAAAGAATAAAAATTGCTTTAGGTTTTGGAGATTTATCAGAAAATTCTGAATATGATGAAGCTAAAAATGCTCAAGCTGAAAACGAAACAAAAATAGTAGAATTAGAAAACAAAATTAGAAATGCTAAAATTATAGATGAATCAGAAATAGATACAAAAACAGTTCAAGTTGGAAATACAGTTAAATTACTTGATATAGAATTTAACGAAGAAGTAAGCTATACTTTAGTAGGCTCTACAGAAGTTGATGTCGCACAAAACAAAATTTCAAACGAATCACCAATAGGTAGTGCTATATTAGGAGCTAAGAAAAATCAAGTAGTAGAAGTTCAAGCACCAGCAGGAACAATACAATATAAAGTTTTGTCAATAACAAAATAAAAAATAATTTATTTCCTAAAATTTTTAGCAGTAAAAAATGTCAGTTTAATGAAATGTTAAACTGACATTTTTAAATTTACACAACATATTTAAATTAATATTGCACTTTCTAATGCAAGTACTATCATATTATTTAAAGATTTTTCACGCTCGTTAGAACTAATTTCTTGTTTTTTACATATTGAATCAACAACAGTTAATAAACAAGAAGCTTGCTTGCCCAAATATTTTGCTATATAAAATAAAGCAAAAGACTCCATTTCAGCACCAATAATATTTAATTCTTTAGGAAATCTGTTAATTAATACATTTATATCTTCTAAGTAACCATCAAAACAATCACTACATAAAACATTACCTTTAATATAAGGAATATTAAGTTTTGCTGAAGTATGTTCTATAATATTATTTAAAAAATTACTAGATTCAGCTAAATGGCAATTTTTTGAATTCCACTCATAAGCAAAATTGCCTTCAGTATAACTATTGTCAACTAATATAGTATCAAAAATATTTAGGTCTTCACTATAAGCACCGCAAGAGCCAATGCGAATAATGTTTTCTACACCATAAAATTTATATAGCTCATAACAATAAATTCCCATACTTGCCATTCCCATACCATGAGAAAATACAGTAATTTCTTTTCCTTTATAAGTTCCTGTATATGCAAACATATTTCTAACAGTATTTACAAGCTTAGCATTTTCTAAAAAGTTTTCAGCAATATATTTAGCACGTAAAGGATCACCAGGCATAAGCACAATTTTTGAAATATCGCCTTCTTTAGCATTACAATGAATTGACATTAAAATTCCTCCTTAAAATTTATATTAATATTATATAAGAAAGTACATAAAAAAATCAATTACATTTTACAAAATAACTATTGTATATTTTTTCATATTTGGTATATAATTTAATCATAAAATTTCAAAGGAGGAAAAAATATGGAAAGAAAGGTAAAAGTAGTACAATTTGGTACAGGAAAAATGGCAGTTTATACAATGCGTTATGTTTATGAAAAAGGTGCAGAAATAGTAGGAGCAATAGATGTAAACCCAGCTGTTATTGGACAAGACATAGGAGAAATAATAGGAAAAGAAAATAAAGGCGTAACTGTAACAGCTTTGGAAAATGCAGAAGAAATGCTAAAACAAGTAAAGCCAGACATTGCAATAGTAACAACAATGAGCTTAATTGCAGACGTTAAAGAAGCTTTAATGCTTTGTGCAAAACTTGGAATAAATGCAATTACAACTTGTGAAGAAGCATTTTACCCAGAAAACTCAAACCCAGCAATTACAAAACAGCTAGATGAAATGGCAAAACAAACAGGTTGTACAATTACAGGAAGTGGATATCAAGATATTTATTGGGGACAATTAATAAGCTCAATTGCAGGTTCAACACACAAAATTACAAAAATTAAAGGAAGCTCAAGTTATAATGTTGAAGACTATGGTATAGCTTTAGCTAAAGCACATGGTTCTGGGCTAACATTACAAGAATTTGATGAGCAAGTTGCATCAGTAGATAAAATTACAGATGAAGAAAGACAAAAAGTTATTAATGCAGGTGAATATTTACCATCATATATGTGGAATGTAAATGGTTGGTTATGTTCAAAATTAGGATTAACAGTTGAAAATCAAACACAAAAAACAGTGCCACAAACATACAAAGAAGACATATATTCTTCAACCTTGGGAATGACAGTAAAAGCTGGAGATGCTACTGGAATGAGTGCAGTTGTTACAGCAAAGACTAAAGAAGGAATTACACTTGAAACAGAATGTATAGGAAAAGTATATTCTAAAGAAGACTTTGATAAAAATGAATGGACAATTTATGGTGAACCAGACACAACAATAGTAGTTGCAAAACCATCAACAGTAGAATTAACCTGTGCATCTGTAGTAAATCGTATTCCAGATGTTATAAACAGCGAAGCCGGCTATGTAACAACAGATAAATTTGGAGAATTAAATTATAGAGTAAAACCATTAAATGAATATGTAAAATAAATTTGACAATTATAAAAGGTAAGTTTAAAAATATAGTTTTTAAGCTTGCCTTTTATTTGAGCAAAGCAAAAAATTACCTTTACTTATTACAAAAAATATGATAAATTATTAACGGGTGATACAGATGGCAAGAAATCGTAGAAACAAAAGAGGGTTAAAAAAAATACTAGAAGGAATGAGCTTTAAAACCTTTATAACTTTATTCATAATTTTAATATTAATTATAATAGTATCTATAATGAATATATGTTATCGCAATTATAAAGATAGAGAATTATTGGCACAGCAAAGAGAAGAATTAGAAAAAAATATTGAATCTATTTTTACAGCTACAAATCAAAATATAATAGACTCTAACAATATTGCTAGAAATAGTATTATTAGAATTTCAGCCGTAGGAGATATTTTGTGCGAAAATACTATACTAGAAGATGCAAAAAATGGTGACACATATAATTTTGAGCAGATGTTTAAAAATGTTACAAGCTTACTAACAAATAGTGATATAACACTAGGAACAATGGAAACAAACTTCACAAATGGTAGTTATTCTGGTTATGGAAAACGAAATAGTCCATTAGCCTTTGCGGAAGCAGTAAAAAATAGCGGAGTAAATTTAGTAAGTATAAGCACAAACCACAGCTTAGATTATGGAATAGAAGGAATACAGGAAACAAAAAGAAATCTTGAAGGGCTGGGGTACAGTGTAGTAGGTGACAACTTAGGAGAAAACAGAGTATTAATAAAAGAAATAAAAAATACTAAAATTGCATTTTTATCATATACTTATGGAGTTGAAAACCAAGAAAGCAAAACAAAAGATGAATTAGATGTTGCAAACGTATATAATGAAGAAATTGTAAAAAAAGACTTAGAGTATGCAAACGAGAATGCTGACTATAACATAATAATTATGCACTGGGGAGATGCTTATGCAACTAAACCAAGTAAAGGGCAAAAAGAAATGGCTAAGTTTTTAATTGAAAATGGTGCAGACATGATTTTAGGAAACCATGCTTCAGCAATACAAACAATGGAAATTATGCAAAATAAAGAAGGAGAAAATGTTTTAGTTGCGTATTCTTTAGGAAATTATATATCTGGTGAAACAATGGATGTTTCTAAAATAGAACTAATACTAAATATTGAAATAAAAAAAGATGCTGAAACAGGAAAAGCAACATTAAATAAGGTTGAATATACACCTATATATGTATTAGACAATGGTGAGAAAGCAGAAAATAGGTATGAATTAATAGATTTAAAAGGAACAGCAAAAGCGTATGCAAGTGGAAATAAAAAAATTGTAAGTAAAAAAATATACAATAAATTATTAGAAGGATTAAAATTACTAGAAGATATTATAAAATAAGAGGAGCAAAAATGAAAGCAGGTTTTATATCATTAGGATGTAATAAAAATTTGGTAGATACAGAAAAAACAATAGCACTATTTAAAGAACATGGCTACGAAATAGTAAATAATCAAGAAACAGCAGAAATTATTATAATAAATACTTGTGGTTTTATTGAATCTGCAAAAGAAGAAGCAATAAATACTATTTTAGAAATGGCGCAATACAAAAAGAAAAACTGTAAATATTTAATAGCAATGGGGTGCTTAGTTGAGAGATACAAAAACGACTTACAAAAATTAATACCAGAAGTTGATTTATACATAAAATATAGTGAATATAGTACTTTATGGGAGCAAATAGAAAATTTAATACAACAGCACAAAGAAAAGGTACAAACAATAGATTTTGATGAATATACAAATAGAGTAATAACAACAGGAGAAAATTATGCATATATTAAAATTGCTGACGGCTGTAGTAATTGTTGTACATTTTGTGCAATACCTAAAATTCGTGGAATACAAAAAAGTAGAACAATGGAAAGTATAATTGAGGAGGCCAACAAATTAGCCAATCAAGGTTATGAAGAAATAATTTTAACAGCTCAAGATACTACTAGATATGGACAAGATTTATATGGAGAACCTAAACTTGCAGAATTATTAAAAGAAATTGAAAAAATAAATAAAATAAAATGGATTAGAATTTTATACTCATACCCAGAAACAATTACAGATGAACTAATTACAACAGTAAAGCAAAGTTCGAAAATATGCCATTATTTTGACATTCCAATTCAACATATATCAGATAGTGTTTTAAAAAGAATGAACAGAAAAAGCAATGGGGAAAGTATAAAAGCTTTAATAAAAAAATTAAGAAAAGAAATACCAGATGTTATATTAAGAACAACTGTAATGCTTGGTTTTCCAGGTGAAACAGAAGAAGACTTTGAAAATTTATATAATTTCTTAAAAGAAGCAAAGTTTGACAAATTGGGAGCATTTATGTATTCAAAAGAAGAAGGTACAGCAGCAGAAAAACTTAAAAATCAGGTTCATCCAGCTACTAAAAAGAGTAGGTATAATAAAGTTATGAAATTACAACAAGAAATTTCAAAAAATAATTTAAAAAATAAAATAGAATCTGTGCAAACTGTGAGAATTGAAGGAATAACTAAAAACCAAAAATATTATGTTGGAAGAAGTTATATGGATGTTCCAGAAATTGATGGATTAATATATATAGAAAATAATAAAAAATTAAACTTGAAAGATTGGGTAAAATGCCAAATAACACAAGTAAAAGACTATGATTTAATTGGAATAAGTAAATAAATGATTAGTTAAAATTATAAAAAATAAAGGTAAATTTTTAAACTAATTTCCGCAAAAATTAAATTTGTTGTAAATACAAG
>CAZUAJ010000029.1:0-11232 GCA_964618105.1 uncultured Clostridium sp.
TACTTTGATATGGCAGCAGCTACAAAAGGTATTACTGGTGAAGTTTTATTACAAACTCTAGAAACTAGATTAGATAATATTATATATCGTTTAGGATATGGTAGTTCAAGAGCACAAGCTAGAATGTTAGTAACACATGGAACATTTGAAGTAAATGGACAAAAAGTTGATATTCCATCTTATTTAGTAAAAGCTGGAGATGTTATTTCTGTAAGAGAAATAAGAAAAGATAATGGTTTTATTAAAGCAAATGTTGAAGAAAACGCAGCAAGACCAGTACCAGAATGGTTAGAAAAAGATGTAAAAAATTTAAGTGGTAAAGTTGTTAGATTACCATCTAGAGAAGATATAGATCTTCCAGTTGAAGAACATTTAATAGTAGAGCTTTACTCAAAATAATAATTAAATAATAATTTAATTGTAAAAATAGAAATGTTTTTTTATTTATCTATTAGGAGGTAAAAAATGATAGAATTTGAAAAGCCAAATATTAAATGCTTAGAAATAGACGAAAAAAATCACTATGCAAAATTTGTATGTGAACCACTAGAAAGAGGATATGGAATTACAATAGGTAACTCTTTAAGAAGAATTTTATTATCATCTCTTCCAGGTAGTGCAATAACAAGCGTAAAAATAGATGGAGTATTACACGAATTTTCTACAATTCCAAATGTTGTAGAAGACGTTCCAGAGCTTATAATTAACTTGAAAAGTGTTTGTTTAAAACAAGATAAAAATGAAGTAAAAACTTTAAGAATTGATTTTAAAGGACCAGGTGTGGTTAAAGCTGGAGATATAATTACAGACGGAACAGTTGAAATACTAAATCCTGATTTACATATTGCAACAGTTTCAGATGATGGACATTTGGTAATGGAAATGACTGCTGAAATGGGTAGAGGTTACAATAATGCTGAAAAAAATAAAAAACAAGATCAAGCATTAAATGTACTTCCAATTGATTCTATATATACACCTGTTAAAAAAGTTAATTATGCAGTAGAAAATACTAGAGTTGGACAAATGATTGACTATGATAAATTAACAATTGAGGTTTGGACAAATGGAGGATTAACGCCTGATGAAGCTTTAAGTTTAGCTGCAAAAGTTATGACAGGACATTTAGAATTATTTATTGACTTATCTGAAACTACTAAAAACACACAAGTTATGGTAGAAAAAGAAGAGTCTAAGAAGGAAAAAGTTCTTGAAATGTCAATTGAAGACCTAGAATTATCAGTTAGATCATTCAATTGCTTAAAAAGAGCAGGAATTTCTACAGTAGAAGATTTAACAAATAAATCAGAAGCTGAAATGATGAAAGTAAGAAATCTTGGTAAAAAATCTTTAGATGAAGTAACAAATAAGTTACATGCATTAGAATTAGATTTTGCCAAAGACGAAGAATAAGGGCAGAAGGAGGAAAATAAATTGGCTACAAATAGAAAATTAGGTAGAGCAACAGATGTTAGATTAGCAATGTTAAAAACATTAACAACTGATTTAATGTTACATGGAAAAATAGAAACTACAGAAGCTAGAGCAAAAGAAGTAAAAGCAATAGCTGATAGTTTAATTTCTTTAGCAGTAAAAGAAAAAGACAATTTTGAAATGGTAGATGTAAAAGTTTCTAAAGCAAAATTAGATAGCAAAGGTAATAAAGTAACAGAACTTGTAAAAAGCAAAAATGGTAAAGAATATCTAAGAGTTGTAAAAGAAACAACAACAGAAAAAAGACAAAAAGATATGCCATCAAGATTAAATGCTAGAAGAAAAATGATGAAAACAATAAATAAAGTTAAAGATAGCGAAGGAAATAACGTAGATTTAACTGCAAAATTATTTAATGAAATTGCTCCTAAATATGAAGGCAGAGTTGGTGGATATACAAGCATGCTTAAATTAGGACCAAGAAAAGGTGATAATGCAGAAATGGTTATTTTAAAACTAGTTTAATAATTGTTTGAAGAAGCAAGTATAGGAGAGTGTGAATATGGAAATACTAAAATATATCATATTAGTTATTTATATTATTGTATGTGTTGCTTTAATTATTTTGGCGGCAATGCAAAATAGTGACAAGTCAGGTGCTTCAGGAACAATTACAGGTTCTTCAACTAATAACTTTTATGAACAAAATAAAGGAAGAACAAGGGAAGGCAAGCTAAAAAGGTGGACAATAATTCTTGGAATTGTGTTTGTTGTTTTAGCAATTGCTTTAGGAATCCTATATCTAGTATAAAATGTATTTAACGTGGCAGAATAAAATTCTGCCACGTTTGCTTTAAAAGATAATTTGTGTTACTAGAATATTGTTCACTATTAAGTGTATTATACAAAAAGGAGAAATATGAAAGAAGATATTAAAAAAGAAAATCAAAAATTTGAAAAAGACAAATACGTAGGAGTTTTTCAAAAGAGCAAAAACTTCGGCTTTGTTGTGCTTGATGACAAAAAAATAAAAACAGATATATATATTTCAAAAAAGAACAGTAAAAAAGCAAAAAACAACCAAAAAGTTGTAGTACAAATAATAAAATTACCTGAAAAAAATAAAAAAGCAGAAGGTAAAATAGTTGAAATACTAGGGAATGTAAATCAAGCAGGTGTTGACATGTTATCTTTAGTAAAAGAATATGATTTGCCTTATGAATTTCCAGAAGCAGTTGTAGATGAAGCAAAAACAATAAAACAAGAAATATCAAAAAAAGATATTCCAAATAGACTAGACTTAAGAAATAAAATAATATTTACAGTTGATGGTGAAGATGCAAAAGATTTAGATGATGCTATATCAGTAGAAAAATTAAAAAATGGAAATTATTTATTAAATGTATCAATTGCAGATGTTAGCTACTATGTTCAAGAAAAATCTCAATTAGATAAAGAAGCAATAATAAGGGGAACAAGTATATATATGCTAGATAGAGTAATACCAATGCTTCCAAAAGAATTATCAAATGGAATATGTAGTTTAAATCAAAAAGAAGACAGATTTGCAATAACTGTTCTAATGGAAATAAATAAAAAAGGTGAAGTAGTATCTTCTGATATTCAAAAAAGCGTTATAAAGGTAACTAGAAGAATGAGTTATAAAGAAGTGCAAACAATATTAGACGAGTTAAATGGCGAAAAAGACAAAAAGTTATTTAAGCAAAAACAAAAGCAAAAATTATTTAGTGAATGTGAACCATATTTTGAACATTTTAAAAGAATGGAAGAATTAGCAAATATATTAAAACAAAAAAGAAATAAAGCAGGAAGCTTAAATTTAGATATACCAGAAAGTAAAATAACATTAAATGAACAAGGAATTGCAATTAATGTAGAAAAATACGATATGTATTTTGCAAACGAAATTATAGAACAATTTATGCTAACAGCAAATGAAACAGTTGCAGAAAAATTTTATTGGTTAGAAGCTCCATTCATATACCGCGTGCATGAAGTCCCAGATGAAGAAAAAATAGATGAACTAAATAAATTTTTATGGAACTTAGGTTATAAAATAAAAGGAAATAAAGAAAATATACATCCAAAAGCATTTGCAGAAGTTTTAGAAAAGGTAAAAGGAAAGCTAGAAGAAAGGGTAGTTTCAAACTTAGTATTAAGAACATTAAAAATGGCTAGATATGAAGCGGAAAATAAAGGCCACTTTGGAATAGCAAGCAAATATTATTGTCACTTTACATCACCAATAAGAAGATATCCAGATTTATTTATACATAGAGTAATATCAAAATATTTAGAAAAAAATTATCAACTATCAGAAAATGAACTTGAAAAGTATAGTGCACAAGCTGTAAAGTATGCTGAGAGATCATCTGAAAGGGAAAAAATTGCACAAAAAGTTGAAAGAGATGCAGACTCAATTAAAAAGGCAGAATACATGCAAACTAAAATTGGAAAAGAATATGAAGGCATTATTTCAAATATTACATCATTCGGAATGTTTGTAGAACTTCAAAATACAGTAGAAGGTCTTATACGTTTTGACGATTTAGGTAATGAATATTTTATATATGATGAACAAAGAAAAACATTACAAGGTGAAAAAAGCAAGAAGATATATAAAATAGGTGATAGTATAAAGGTTCGTGTAATTTATGCAGACAAGCTAACTAGAAAGGTTGATTTTGAACGTATTTAAATACTGTTATATTCTGTACAGGAAACTATCCTGTACAGAATATAGAACAGAAGCATTTAAATTAGTACAAGAAATACATAATTAATGCAAAAATAAATGTAAATACAGTTAAACAAATAACAATTAAGCCTCCGGGATTATTTTTATTTATTTCAATTTCATAAATACCATAAGCAATAGGTTCAATGCAAGCAATTAATGCAAATAAAACAACTAAAAAAGCAACAACCATTAAAAAATACTCCTTTCAAAACAAAAACTTATCCTTAAATTCCAGTCAATAAAAATCCTGAATCAACAGTAACATCAGTTTCAACTTTAAAAAACGCATCTTGATAATGTTGAAGCCAATTATAATTTTCTAAATCTTGAACTGTATTAAAATTTCTTAAAGCATAATTACCTAAAGAAGCACAATCAGATTTTAGTTCTTTTGAGGTCTTGTAAAAATAATGAGAAAGCAATGTTTCTAAGTAATTATTGGCATATTCTTGTGTAATATTAATTTGTTCATCAGTGTTTGTGTTTGATAATTGTTTAATGGAAGAAATTGTTGCATTAGCAGTAACTTTTATTTTTATATAAGGTGTTCCATTTACAATAGATACATCAATATTAGGTTTAGAAGAAAAATCAAAATATAAATCAATTAGATTTTCACTATCTTCAGGGTCTGGCATTGAAATATTGCAACTTTTAATTTCACCAGTAACAATCAGATGTGCAACTGTTTCCAGTGGAGTTAAGGTACCAATAAGTTTATCTTGCCTAAAAACTGCGACACCAACATTTTCAACGCCACTTTTAGCTTCCAAAATTTTGTCTTCAGATTCTTCTTTACTACTATTACCAACAGAATTATTAGATGAATCATCTGAAATTATATTTCCGAAGCATTGCAACAGGTTGTGAAACTACAGACATCATATTGTTCATAAACTGACCTAAATTAGCATCAACAGTATAACCTGTATATTCACTTGAATTAGGAAAAACTGCATAAAATTTAGTTACTAAATTTTCTAAATTTGGCTTTACACTTGCAATATATTCTCTTGCAGAAGAAGTACTTATAAGTATATTAGTATCAGGTCTAATTTGTACTTTATTAGCCAAAGAAAAAATTTCTTCCTTAATACCAGACATTGCAATTTCTTTAGAGAAAATTATAAGCTTACAATGCGACAAATTCAACTCTTTGCTAGCATAAGTATTCATTAAATTAAAAGCAGCATCAATAGAAGGAGCATCTATAGTATCCATAATTATAGAAGCACTTTTACCAGAAGAGCTTTCATCAGGAGAAGAATTAGGTTTTGTAAACTGAAAAGTAATTCTAAGCTTTTCTGTTTCACCAACATCTATACCTAATGCAACAATATAAGATAAATCATCTATGCTTTGAATACGGTGACTGCTAGTAAACGCAAAAGAAAATAATATTATAATTAATATAATTGCAATATACTTATAAACTGTTCTCATTAGAAATTCCTTTCCTTTTTTTTCGTAAATATTTTATATTAGCTAAAATTAATATTATTAAACTTATTCCGAAAACTAAAATCAAAATAATATACCTATATACAACATTTTCCAGAAATGTTATTTGTTGCATATTTTTAGGAATTAATGCTATACCAAACATAATTAAAGCAAATAAAGTAGAAATATATTTAGAAAATTTTATATTAGTAAATCGTTTAAAAATATTAGTAGAAAAATGAAGTATAATTGCTAAATAACATATAATAGATAGTAACCAAATAAGTAGAAATAATGCGTCTAATCTCTGAAAAAATCTACTAAAATTTATAAATCGAGAAGCTAAGTAAATAGGAAATATTTGCTGTGATATTATAACAGGTGGAAAAATAAACAATAAAGTTGCCACACTAATTAATAAAAAAAATGCTGAAAGTCCAACAGAAGTAAGAGCTACTTTCTTAAAATCCTTCTGATTTTTTAAATATGGAGGTAGAAGATATAAAAGTGAAATTCCACCAAAAGCAAACAAATCACTTAATCCACTAAAAAATGTTGTATAAAAACCATTACCAAAAACAGGAAAAACTTTTTGCCATACTATATTTTTCCAATTTGCAAAAAATATAAAAATTAAACTAATAGCAACTAATATTGTAAAAAATAAATTTGCTCTTGCAATAGAAATAATATTAAGCTTATTCATAATTACAATAGCTATTAAAAATAAAATCATAATTATAGGTAAAGAAGTACGTGGAAAAAACACAAGTTTCAATCCCTCAGAAAAACTTCTAAGAAGTATGCTGCTAATAAATACAAAATATAATAAAAATAATATTGCAATACAAGTTTTTAATACTTTCCCACCTAAAAAATTAGCAATATCTATAATGTCTAAACTAGGAAAACGTTCTAACAATTTACTTATTAAAAAAACTATAATTAAAACAATAATACTAATGTATATAACATTGAGTATTGAAGCGGAAGAATGCTCTTCAACAATACTTCTTGGTAAGCCTAAAATAATATGATTTATAACAATAGTTAATACAAGAATAATAGCTTCCCATTTTCCTAATTTTTGTTCAGTCATAATAAACTTAACTCCTTCCTAAAATTTACTTAAACTTCCATATTCTACTTATATGTGACTGTGAATTTGGTCTTTTAGTATTAAGGTAATCAGGTCTTTTTTCACGTTTCCACATTGGGTCTAGGAAAAGACCGCCATCATTTATTTTAGTAATTGGACTATATGGAGCCATAAATGGAACGCCAAAAGATTTTATACTACATAAAACAGTAAAATATACACAAATTCCAATTGCAATTCCAAAAAAACCAGCAACATAGCCTAATATAGTAAAACCAAATCTTAATATTCGCAAATGATAACCAAAGTAAAAATCAGGAATAGCAAAAGAGGCAATACCAGTAATTGCTACAACAATAATTAAAATAGGGCTAACAATGTTAGCACTAACAGCTGCTTGTCCTAAAACCAAAGCACCAACAATACCAATTGTTGGACCAATAGGAGAAGGAACTCTTAAACCAGCTTCACGAATCAATTCAAAAGAAATTTCCATAAGCAAAATTTCAAAAATAATAGGGAATGGAACATTTTCTCTTGAAGCAATTACAGAAAACAGCAATTCTGTTGGTAGCAATTCTTGATGAAAATCAGAAACAGCAACATATATGCCAGGTAGAAGCAGAGTAATAAATATAGAAATTAAACGCAAAAATTTAGAAAAATTTGCAAATTGAAATTTCAAATTACTATCTTCAGGTGAAGCAATAAAATCAACTAAAGTTGCAGGCATAATAAGTACATAAGGGTTTCCATTAACTAAAACCACAACTTTACCATTATATAAATGTTTAGCAGCTTTATCAGGTCTTTCAGTTGATATAATTTGCGGAACTGTATAGCCGTTTTTATCTTCTATTAGTTGCTGTAATTCACCACTAGAAAGAAGAGCGTCAATTTTTAAATTATTAACTCTATATTTCACTTCTGCAACTAAATCAGAATTTGCAATATCTTTCATATAACAAACACAACACTTAGTTTTACTTAACTTACCAACATCAATATTTTCTATTATCAAATTCTCATTATTAACTATTCGTCGAATAAGAGATGTATTTGTACGAATATTTTCAACAAAAGCTTCCTGAGGACCTTTAATAATAATTTCATTGCTAGGAGCCTCAACACTTCTCTGTTTAAATCCCTTTACATCAATATTATATGCAATAGAAAGAGTATCAACAAAAAGCAAGCAATTACCAATGTTTACACCATTAAAAGCATCCTTAAAACTGCTAACTTTTTCAACACTATTTTGTGGAAGTAAACAATCTGAAATATAACTTTCCAAATCAAACTTTTTAACTTTTCTAACAGTAATATTATTTGTTTTGGCTTCTGAAATTATTTGATTTTGTTCACCATCAAAAGTATTAGCTCTATTACGCATCATAAGAGCTGTTAAAACATTATCATTAACAAGCCCTGAATCAACCATACCATCAATAAAAAAGAGAAAAGCCTTATATTGTCTGTTTCTTGCATTCAAAGTAAACTCTCTAATAACAATATCACTATTTATTAAAACATTATATTTAACTTTAATATAATCAAGATTTATAAAAATACTAGGAAATATATTTTCAGCCTCAAAAATTTTTTTATTTTCATCAACTATATCAACATCATCATTTGAATCTTCATAAGTACTAGAAATAGTAAAATTATATTCGCCCTGTTCAGGTGATTCAAAAATATTTTTAATTAAATTAGTAAACCTATTTTTAAAATTCATAATAACTCCAAATATTAAAATTTCTAAATTTATTATTTTCCAGAACAAGAAAAAATATTCAAAAATTAAAAATGTCAGTTTTGGGGACGTTCCTTTAACTGACAAAAATGTCAGTTGAAGGGACACACCTTGCAAAAGTGAAATAATTGTTAAGGTCTGTCCCCAGAGCTGACAAAAATGTCAGTTAAAGGAACGTCCCCAAAACTGACATTTTTAATTATAAAATTATACAGATTAATCCGCCACTGCCTTCATTTACAATACGTTCTAATGTTTCTTGAAGCTTTGCTTGTGCATCATCAGGCATTTTAGACAATTTGTTTTGTAATCCTTCATTAACAAGTTCATGTAAATTTTTGCCAAATATGTTTGATTCCCAAATTTTCTTAGGATCTGATTCAAATTCTGAAAGCATATAATTTACTAAATCTTCAGATTGTTTTTCACTACCAACAATAGGTGATACTTCAGTTTCAATATCTGCTCTTATCATGTGTATACTTGGTGCTTTTGCTTTTAGTTTAACTCCAAATCTAGAACCCTGTTTTACCATTTCAGGTTCTTCTAAAATTAATTCATCAATAGAAGGGGTAACAATTCCATAACCAGTTGCTTTTACTTCTTCTAAAGCGTAAGCTATTTTATCATATTGCTTTTTGGTTTTTGCAAATTCAGTCATTGTACTAAATAAGGTGCCTTCATTATCTATTTCAACACCAGAAATTTCTGTTAACACTTTATAAAATAGTTCATCGAGTAAATTAATAGAAACATTTACACTACCTTCACCAAGTCTAACTTCGGATAATGTAGTCTTTGTAATAACTTTGGTATTTTGGAGAATATCAATTCCACGGTCTACTTGTTTTAAAACACGAATATTGTCAAAAGCTTTTTGAATTTCATCATATAGTTCAACTTTTAACCAGTGATCATCAGGTAAACCTTCAACCCAGCGTGGAAAATCAATATTTATAGTTTCAATAGGAAACTCATATAAAATTTTACTGAAAATATCATCTATGTCTTCAATATCAAGTCTTGCACAATCAGTAGGTAAAACAGGAACGCCATATTTTTCTTCCAATTTTTTAGCCAAAGCTTTTGTATAATCAGAAAATGGATCATCACTATTTAAAACAATAACAAATGGTTTATTAAGCTCTTTAAGTTCTTTTACAACCCTTTCTTCAGCATTAATATAATCTTCACGTGGAATGTCTGTAATGCTTCCATCTGTTGTTACTAAAATACCAATAGTTGAATGTTCTGCAATTACCTTTCTAGTGCCAATTTCAGCAGCTTCTTCAAAAGGTATTTCTTCTTCATACCAAGGAGTTTTAACCATACGAGGCATATCATCTTCTAAATATCCTATTGCATTATTCACCAAATAACCAACACAATCAACAAGCCTTGTTTTAAATTTTAAATTTTCACCGATTGTGATTTCAACAGCTTCATTAGGAATAAACTTTGGCTCAGTAGTCATAATAGTTCTTCCACCAGCACTTTGTGGAAGTTCATCTCTTGCTCTTTCTTTTTTATACTCATTATCAATGTTTGGAATAACAAGTAAATCCATAAAATTTTTTATGAAAGTTGACTTTCCGAGTACGTACAGGTCCAACAACACCTACATAAATATCACCATCAGTACGTTCAGCTATATCTTGATATAATTTCAAATTTTCATCCATGAATTATTTAAACCCCCTCTAAGAAATGTTTGTACTAAACTTTATTTAATGTATATTTAGAGTAAGCAAAACTTATGACAAAAATTTGAAATTATTTTTATAATATATAGAAATTTTAAAAATTAACATCTAACGAAATATAAAATAAGTAAATGAGCAGGGTAGAAGAAGTAAAGTAAATATTTTATTTTTTTACCTTGCTTTCCATTATATAAACAAATAAATATAATAGGAATAATTGTTCCTAAACACAAAAGAAGGTATAAATAATGGTAACCATAAGTGATAACAGAAATACCATATTTAATAATACATGCTGTAATAAAAAATATTATAGTACCAATTTTATCATTTTTAAATAAATAGAATAGCAATATAATTGCTATACCCCAAAAACCATAATCAAAATGGCATATTTGAGCCAGAGTGCCCAAAAAAATTGCAGGAATAATTCTAATAACTTTTTTTATAATATGATCAGTTTTTAAATTATTTGAAATTTTAAAAGAAAAATTTGATAAACAGTCATACAACCACATAGCAATTAAACCAAAAAATAAAGTTCCAAAAATATTGACAGTAAATCCATTAGTAAAAAGAGAGTCAAAAAGCATAAAAGGAATTTGTGAAATTATAGCAAACAAAAATAATCTTAAAATATACTTTTTAAGATTTTTGGTATGAATATAACCTTGTGAAATTTGAAAAGCAAAAATTGGAAACGCAATTCTTCCTAGCACATTAAATAAAGTAGTATATTTAAAATATGCAATACTTGTATGATCTATTAACATTGCAAACATAGCAATACATTTTAAAACAAAACTGGTCATATATTAATTCCTTTCTATATAAATACATAAATTATAAAAAATATATAAACTTTAAAAAAATTAAATATTGTGATAAGCTATAAAAAGAATAGAACATTTTAAATGTAAATAAAAAAGTGAAATAATAATTATATAGAAAATGCAAAAAAGCATTTAAGTTTTAAATGGAGCGAACCACATACAAGTTACGAACTATGTTCTCTTTCTGAAATTATTATATATAA
>CAZUAJ010000030.1:0-11123 GCA_964618105.1 uncultured Clostridium sp.
ATCAGATTATACAGTAAAAACAGATAGTGCCATAGATAGTATGTACTACCCAGGAAGTAACCAATATTACTGGCTGGCTTCGCCTTCTGCTAACTACTCTGACATCGTGATGCTTGTGGCCTTTGACTACGGCGGCCTTGTGTACGACCTCAGCTATACCTACAGCCTTGCGTTTTGCCCTGTAGTTTCTCTTCAGTCTGATGTCCAACTAGAATTAGAGCAGTAAACACTCGCCCTTCTACTAAGTTGACATAATACAGACACAACCGAAACAGCTAATAAGTCAACATAATATAAACGATAATAAAGGTATATTAAATTGAAACTTTCCAAACACAGTATCCTACTAATATTTTAACATTTTTTTGTCCAAAATTAAGAGAAAAAGATTTAATAAATAGAAACTATTGCACAAAAAAATAAATAATGATACAATGAAAAAAACATAATAAAAAGGAAAATAAAAATGGAAGCAATAACATTAATTTATTTACTGGTGTTTATAGTATTTGCTTTAATTGCAACAGCTGTTTTACAAATTAGAATGGCAGGTATAAAAATAAAAGACTTTTGGGGATTTATTCAAGCAAATCAAATGCTAGACCAATTATATAAATTTTCTAAAAGATATAAGTTTATGAGTCCACAAGAACAAGTTATTTTTTTAGCAGAAGCGGAAAAAGTATTTGAAGCTTATGACAAAATTCCATCAATAATATGGGAAGACGAGTATAGAAAATATTCAGATGTTTTACAAGCATACCAAAATGTAAGAGTAACTAGGTGGAGTGAACAAAATACAGTAAAAAATAGTAAATAAAAAATGCTATAAAGCATATAATAATATAGATATTTCATATTAAAGAAAAGAGGAAAAATATGAGAACTCTATATTTTGACCATGCGGCTACAACACCAGTAAGTAAAGCAGTTTTGCAAGAAATGTTACCATATTTTGAACTTAAGTATGGAAATGCTTCTGCAATATATTCTATAGGAAGAGAATCTAAAAGAGCTATAGAAAATGCAAGAAAAAGAGTAGCAAAAGCTATAAATGCAAAACAAAATGAAATTTACTTTACTTCTTGTGGAAGTGAAAGTGATAATTTAGCAATAAAAGGAATAGCAATAGCAAATAAAAATAAAGGAAACCATATAATTACAAGTAAAATAGAACATCATGCAGTGCTAAATTCATGCAAAACACTAGAAAAACAAGGATTTAAAGTAACTTACTTAAATGTGGATAAAAACGGATTTATAGATTTAAACCAACTTGTAAATGCAATAAATGAAAAAACAATTTTAATTTCTGTTATGACAGCAAATAACGAAATTGGGACAATTGAACCAATTCAAGAAATTGGAAACATAGCCAAAAAACATGGAATAATATTTCATACAGATGCAGTTCAAGCTATTGGAAATATAAAAATAGATGTAAACAAACTAAATATAGACAGTTTATCAATGTCAGGACACAAATTTTATGCACCAAAAGGAATAGGAGCTTTATATGTAAGAAACGGAATAAATTTTGAAAAAATTCAAGATGGCGGACATCAAGAATATGACAAAAGAGCAGGGACAGAAAATGTTGCTGAAATAGTAGGACTAGGAAAAGCAATTGAAAATATATATTTGAAGTTTAATGAATATAATAATCATCTACAAACATTAAGAGATTTTTATATAGAGCAAATACAACAAAAAATTCCAACTGCCAAATTAAATGGAGATAGATACAAAAGGTTACCAGGAAATGCAAACTTTTCATTTGAAAATGTTAATGCACAGCAACTATTGCTTGATTTAGATGAAAAAGGAATATGTGCTTCAGCAGGCTCTGCATGTAGTACTGGAAATACAAATCCATCACATGTACTAACAGCTATAGGATTACAAAATAGTATGTTAGAAGGAACTTTAAGAACAACATTTGGTAAAGACAATACAAAACAAGATGTGGAATATTTGGTAAATAATATAACAAAAATAATCAAAAAATACTAGCTTTAGCTAGTATTTTTTGATACAATAAGAATAAACCTATTAGTAAAATTCAATCATTCAATTACTTATTTTCTGAATCAGGAATGTATTCTAATAAATCAGAAATTTCACAATTAAATGCCTTGCAAATATTATTTAATTGCTGAATATCAACTCGTTTAGTTTCTTCATAATACATTTTTGAAATAGTAGCAGGTCTAATATGAGTTGCGTTTGCCAATGATTTCTGAGTCATTTTATGTTTTCCTAATAAATCAGAGAGCTTAATTTTAATCATGCAATTCAACCTTTCTGTTGTAATTTAATAACAAAATTTGTCATATTTTGTCGAGTACTTGTATTTTACCATGAGATATACTAAAATTACATATTATAAAATCAACATAACGATAAAGGTAATAAAAAGATATATTGTAGTAATGCAGAAAAAAGGGGGGGAATGTTTTATGAAATTAAAAAATGAAAAAAAGGAATACAATGAAAATAGAGATTGGAAAGAAAAAAATGAAAAATATTTAAATAGTTTACAAAATTTTTTAGATGCTGCAGATAGTATAAAAGATGAAGAATTAAAAAAACATATAATTATACAAATGCTGAAATGTGATTTAGTATTAACTGAAATTGCAGAAAAAGAAATTAAAAAAATAAAAGAATAATTTTATAAAAAAAATACATACTAATATCAAATGAAAAAAAATATAAAAAAAATATTTATAGGTTTTATGGCTGGAATAGTTAGTGGAATGTTTACATCTGGCGGTGGACTAATACTTGTACCAGCATTTATATATATATTAAAAATGGAGCCTAAAAAAGCAAGAGCAACTTCTGTTTTTTGTATATTACCAATGGTAATTACAACATCAATTTTCTATTCAAAAAATAAATTAATAAATTGGAAAATAGGAATATACTGTGCAATAGGTGGAATAATTGGTGGTTTAGTAGGTGCAAAACTTTTAAATAAAATATCTGATAAATATTTAAAACTTATTTTTGCAATTTTTTTAATATATGCTAGCTATAATATACTATTTTAAAGTAAGGGTATAAAAATGTGTTTGAAATACTAATAGGTTTTATTTCTGGAATTTTTAGTGGAACAGGAATGGGCGGCGGAACAGTACTAATTTTTCTTCTTTCCAATTTCTTAAACATAAATCAACATACTGCACAAGCAACAAATTTAATTTTTTTCATTCCCACAGCAGTTACTGCAATTATTGTTGGAATAAAAAATAAAAATATAAAATTAAAAGAAACATGGATTGTAGTAATAGCAGGTATTATAGGAACAATTATAAGTGCAAATCTAAGCAGTAAAATAAATGTAAATTTATCAAAAATGCTATTTGGAATATTTTTACTGATAATTGCAATATATGAAATATATTCCTGGTATAAAACGTATATAAAATACAAAAAAGGACATACTAGAAATAACAAGAAAGACATCTGGTTAAAATAGTTATGAAAAATATTAAAGCTAGGGTCGACCAAGGTTGCCAAGCTGGTTGTATACGAAAAAAATCCTTCATATTGCAAAAACAACTTAAATTTTTCTATACAAAAATAATACTTAAAGAAAGGAAAATAAAAAATGAAATTTATAAAAGGTATGTTAATAGGCGGAATTGTTACAGCAAGTGTAGCAATGATGTATTCAGAAGCAATGGGTGATAACAAAAGAAAAATGATGAAAAAGGGTAAAAAGATAGCAAAAAAAATGGGAATATTATAAGAAAAGCGACCACTAAGGTCGCTTTTAGATTTTTGCAACAATTAATATTATCTGCAAGATTTATTGTCATTATTTTCACAATGTTCAGGTTTTTCACGGCAAGGAGGACAATTTAGCTCAACGCCTTTTAAACATTTTCCTTCATGTTTGCAAGAAGTACATACTTTACAATGTTTTACTCTATCAACCCAAACTTCAATTTCATATAAACGATTAGCACATAAAGGTCCAAATACAAATTCACCATTTTTATCTGTAAAAGTATGAGAAACAGGTCTTCTTTCTTCTTCACCATGTTCACAAACAACTTCCACAAGTTTAACAACTGCGTCACAAACAGGCTCTTTGTAGCAATCTTTAATTATTCCATATATTACAGTTCTATTATCTTCTGGTAAATTAATCTCAAGGTCGTATTGTTTTCCTGTTGCCATAACACCATCTACATTTAAAACTGGGCATATATTTTTATCAAAATCCATAATTTTAATTCCTTCCTTTCTATTTTTTATATATACTATGATAAAATTCGACAAAATGTGCATACAAGATAATTTTAAAAAAATATAGTAAAATTTAAAATGATGAAGTATAATATATAAAATAAAAAAGAAGGGAAATAAAAATGAACAATAAACCAATAGGCGTTTTTGACTCAGGCGTAGGTGGAATGACTGTTTTAAAAGAGTTAATGAAAGTTTTACCAAATGAAAATTTTATATATTTAGGAGATACAAAAAGATTTCCTTATGGAAGTAAATCAAAAGAAAGTATAATAGATCTCACTAAAAATGGAATAGAATTTTTAATAAGTAAAGGAGTAAAATTGGTAGTAATTGCATGTGGAACAGCAACAAGCCAAGCGTTAGAAGAAGTAAAAAACTTATATAATATTCCAATAATTGGAGTTATATCTCCAACAGTAAATTACATAAAAAAAACACAGAAAAAGCAAATAGGTGTAATAGCAACAGCAGGAACTATTAGAAGTAAGGGTTGGGAAAAAGCAATAACAAATGAAATTGAAAATGCAAAAGTTCAAAGTGTTGCATGTCCTCTTTTAGCACCAATGGTAGAAGAAGGGTGGAATGATAACAAAATTGCAAAACTTGCAATAAACGAATATTTAAAACCATTTAAAAAAATAGATGCTATAATTTTAGGATGTACACATTACCCATTACTAACAAAATTGATAAAAAAGAAAATGGGTAAAAAAGTAGAAATTATAAATATTGGAGAACATGTTGCAATAGAAACAAAAAGTACTCTAGAAAAAACAAACGAATTAGGTAAAAACAAAAGCCAAAATTTAGATATATACCTTACAGAAACTGAATGTAAATTTAATAATGTTGCAAGTAAATTATTAGAAATAAACGTACAAGCAAAACCTGTAAAAGAGGAAATAGAATTTTTAAGCTAAAACTATTAGGTAATCATGCTCCCGTCTTAAATATAGTTATAATTTAAAAATAAGTCATAAAAAAAATAAACATGAATATATTGTTATTAACAAATAATGGAGGTAACAATATGTTTATTGTTTTTAATAAGCAAAAAATTTATTCATATTTAGTTGCATTTTCAACAGTAGTAATATTATTTGCAATAGGATTTTCTACAACAAACGAAAATGCAATTATAACTTCAACACCTGTAAATAATATTATTGAAAATAATGAAATAAATATCAAATAAAAATGTATAAAAACTCAAAAATGCAGTATATTTTAGGTAATGATAAATCTAAAAAAGAAAAAAATAACATTTTATGTAGACAAAACCAGAAAAGTGTTGTATAATAAATAATGTGACTAGAAGTTAGTCTAAATATTACGTGTTATGAATAAACTAATTTAAGAAACAAATGTAGGGAGGAAATTAAATTGAATACAAATTATGAAGATAATAACCATTTAAGATTGGTAGGAAAGGTTGCAAGCGAAAAAAGATTTAGTCATGAAATTTATGGAGAAAAATTTTACATATTTGATTTAAGTGTACCACGTTTAAGTGGAAATGCAGACATCATTCCAGTAACAATATCTGAAAGACTATTAACAGTTCAGGACATTACAATAGGAGCTAATTTACAAATTGATGGACAATTTAGATCATATAACAGCTATGATAGTGAAAAAAATAGATTAATATTAACTGTATTTGTAAAAGACATTCAATTTCTAGAAGAAAAAGAAGAAAGCGAAGAAACAAGAAACGAAGAAATATCAAATGAAGTTACTTTAGATGGTTATATATGTAAAAAGCCAATTTACAGAAAAACACCATTTGGAAGAGAAATTTCAGATATTTTATTAGCTGTTAACAGAGCATATAACAAATCAGACTACATTCCATGTATTGCATGGGGAAGAAACGCTAGATTTTGTGAAAATATTGCAGTTGGAACAGAAGTAAAAATAATAGGCAGAGTTCAATCAAGAGAATATGAAAAAAAATACGAAGATGGAACTGTAGTAAAAAGGGTTGCCTATGAAGTATCAGTATCTAGCTTAGAAATAGCAAATAAAGAAGGTAACGAAGAAGAAAATAAGGAAGAAAATAAAGAAGCTATATAACAAAAAAAGTGGTTTATAAAATTAAACCACTTTTCTATTTTGTTTGCTTTTTTACAACATTATCCTTCGTTTCTGGAATAATTACTTCTCTAGAGTCTTTTGACCTAGGCTTTTCAACTTCAATATGTTCATAAACAGGTGAAATATTTAGGCCGCCATCTCCTGGAACAACTTCTATTTTTTTTGGTTTATCAACATTTTCTAATTTTTCATTTTCTTCCATAAAAATCACCTCAAACTACATTAATATTAACATAATAAAATAACAATGTCAAATAAAATAATGGAAAGCAAAACTAAGATAATAAGAAATATTAATATTTCTTGACATAAAGCGGATTTCGTGTGATAATATAAGAGTACAAATTTAAAAGGAAAATGTGAAAACAATGGAAATAAACAAATCAAAAGGAGTAATTGAATCAATACTTTTTTCAGCTGGAAGAGAAGTTAAAATAACTGAACTTATGTCAGCTTTAGAAGCAAGTTCAGAAGAAATAATTAAAATTGTAGAAAGTTTAAAAGAAGACTATAAAAATGAAAACAGAGGACTTCAAATTGTAAATGTTGGTGAAGCTTACCAATTATGTACAAAGCAAGAAAATTATGAATATTTATATACAATTTTTGATAAAAGAAATAAACCAAATTTATCACAAGCTGCACTTGAAACACTTGCAATTATTGCATACAACCCAAAAATTACAAGAGCAGAAATTGAAACCATTCGTGGAGTTAACTCAGATGGAACAATATATAAATTATTAGATTATAATTTAATAGAAGAAACCGGTAAATTAGATGCTCCTGGGAAACCAGGAACTTATGGAGTTACATCAGAATTTTTAAGAGTATTTGGATTTAGCAATTTAAATGAACTTCCAGACTTACCACGTTATAAACTAGACGAAAATCAACAAATAGTTATTGATGATATTATTGAAAAACAAGAGTCGGAAAAAAGTGAAAAAGAAATAAGTGAACAAAACGAAAACAATTTGGAAGAAAAAGTTGAGGCTCCAATACCCGAAAGGGAAAGAATAAGTGAACAATAAAATGAAAAATACAATAAAAATATATACAAATATAACAAATATATTAGAAAGGAATTAAAAATGAAATTAAGTGAAAACTTTTTTTATACTTTAAGAGAAGATTTAAAAGACGAAGAATCAGTTAGCGGAAATTTGCTTGTTAAGAGCGGAATGTTTAAGAAGGTAGGAAATGGCATATACATGAAATTGCCATTAGGAAAAAAAGTTGCTCAAAATGTAGAAAAAATTGTTAGAGAATGTATGAACGAATCAGGAGCAAAAGAAGTTACAATGCCAATGCTATTACCTGTTGAATTATTTGAAAAATCAGGTAGATATGAAGCATTTGGACCATCAATATTTAAATTAAATGATAGATATTCTAGGCCTTATGTATTAGGACCAACACACGAAGAATTTTTTGCATTAGCAGCATCAATGAAGTCACATTCATATAAGGATTTACCATATACTTTATATCAAATTGGAAACAAATACAGAGATGAAATTAGACCAAGATTAGGACTAATTAGAACAAGAGAATTTACAATGAAAGATGCATATAGTTTTGACACAAGCCTAGAAGAACTAGACAAATCATATAAAAAACAATTTAATGCATACCATAAAATTTGTCAAAGATTGGGATTAAATTATGTTGTAGTTAAAGCAGACACAGGAGTTATGGGTGGACTTCTTTCAGAAGAATTTCAAGCAGTTACAGATGTTGGTGAAGACATACTTGTATTATGTGACAACTGTGATTATGCTTCAAACATTGAAGTAACACCATATATTTGTGGAGAAGCCGAAACAGAAGCAGAAAAAGCTATAGAATTAGTAGAAACAGCAGAATGTCATACTATTGATGCAGTATGTGACTTACTAAAATTAGACATTAAAAAAACAGTGAAAGCATTGCTTATGAATGTAGATGGTAAGTTAGTAGCATTTTTTGTAAGAGGCGACAGAGAACTAAATGAAGTAAAAGCATTAAAGCTATTAAAAGGAATGGAAATAGGTTTTGCAGATGACGAATTGATTGCAACATCAAATGCGGTACCAGGTTGTACAGGACCAGTAGGATTAGATGCGAAAATAGTTATAGATAATGAAGTTCTAAAAATGAAAAACTTCTGTTGTGGAGCCAATAAAGAAGGATATCATTATGTAAACGCAAATGTTAAAGACTTTAAATATGATGCAGTTGGTGACATAGTAAATGTAAAAGCAGGCGACAAATGTCCAAATTGTAGCAATGGTCATTTAGTATTTAAAAAAGGAATAGAAGTAGGAAACACATTTAAATTAGGTACCAAATATGCCGTGGCTTTAGGTTTAAATTATTTAGATGAAAACAATGAATTAAAACCAGTAGTAATGGGAAGCTATGGAATTGGTATTGAAAGAATGATAGCAGCAGTAGTTGAACAAAATAATGACGAAAAAGGAATAATTTGGCCAATGAGTATTGCACCTTACAAAGTAGCAATAGTTTTAATAGATCCTAAAAATGAAGAACAAGTCAAAGCTGCGAATAATTTATATAATAATTTAAACTCAATAGGAATAGAAACTATATTAGACGACAGAAATGAAAGACCAGGAGTTAAATTTAATGATATGGACTTAATAGGAATTCCACTTAGAATTACAGTTGGTAAAAAAATAGCCGAAAATAAAGTTGAATTAAAACACAGAAGAGAAAGCGAAAGCATAGATGTTGATATTGAAAAAATTATTAACCAAATTAAAGAAGAAGTAAATTAATTATAAATATAAATGTTTACTTTTTATAAGGGTTATAAAAAACAGCAATATAATTATATTGCTGTTTTTTAATTTTAAAATTTGTCAATCATTAACTTACTGCTTAAGTATTTAAGGAATTTAAAATTTCAGGATAAATTCTATAAGCGTTTTCTTTCCAATTATTCACAATTTTTTTTGCTTCTTCACGAGAACCAGCAAAAACACTAATTTCAAAAATGCAAGTATTGTTTTCATTTATTTTACAAGTAACAGTATATTCAGATTCACTTTTGGGAGTATATTCTGCAGTTATTGATTCTTGTTGAGCACTTTCTTTTAGCTCATTAGAAAAAGAAGTATCTACTTTAAGTTTAATTATTCCAGGTATAATATCATTAGTAAGCTCTAAAGTAGTTTTCCCAAGTTCAGTTATTTGATATACATTTTTATTTTCTTTTCTAAAACAAGCAATATAATGTTTTTCTATTAAATCAAGTAAAAATTGTTGAAAGTAGAAATAATTCATATCCATAACTGCAAGAACTAAACGCAATAATTCATCATTAGTAACTGGCTTTTCTACTTTATTTAAAATATATAAAATTAAAACCTTATTTTCTGCTAAAATTTCTCCATCTTGTGTTAATTTCAATTGTTTCAACTCCTACTACCATATAATATTCAAATTATATCATATATATAAAAAAAATACCACAAAACACAAAATAAAAATAAAAAACTTTACAAACTGTTAAATATGCCGTAAAATTATATTATATGAAGGGGGAAAAATGAAAACTCTATATGAAATATTAGAAGTAAGTGAAACAGCCTCAAAAGAAATAATAGAAAAAGCATATAAAGTATTAGCAAAAAAATATCATCCAGATTTACAACAACAATTAGATAAAAGTAAAGCAGAAGAGATGATGAAGATGTTAAATGAAGCTTATGATATTTTGAGTGATGAAACAAAAAGAAAAAAGTATGATGAAGAACTTGCAACAAAAAGAAACAAAGAAAGTGTAAATTCATATAATCAATCAAATAAAAAACAAGAAAGTAATGTAAACTATTCAAAAAATCCAAGCAATAATTACACAAATTCGAGCAATCCAAAAGAGTATACGAATGAACATATTGCTAAAGAATATGAAAAAAAGCAAGAACAAATGCAAAAAAACACACAGCAACAATATGAAGCACAATATCAAAAAGCTTATGAAAATTATTTGAGAAGTTTAGGCTATAAAATAAAATATAAATGGACATGGAAAAGAATAAAAGAATTACTAAAAACAATTGGAATAATTATTATAATTAGTATAATAATATGGACATTTCCGCCAACACATAAAATGCTTGTAGAGTTTTATGAATCAAATGAAATAGTAAAAGCAATTATAAATGTTATAGGTGGAATTTTAACGGGAATTTGGAATGCAATTTGTTCAATTTTGGTTAGTTTTTAAACTTAATTCCACTTAAAGAAAAAATTAGTAGTAACAAAGAAAGTTCCTAAAATTAGGTACTTTCTTTTGATTTTTTCTTTAAAAATAATAAAATAGGGAAAGTTTTTTCAAATAATTCATTGCCTAATTCATATTCAAGCATATTGAATACTCTTAAAACTTCTTTTTGAGTTTTCTCATATAGCAAAAATGCTAACATTAACCTAGAATTTCTAAATAAGAATGTAAGCAAAACTCTACCACCTTTAACACCTTCTACAGTATCCATCTCAATAAATGGTGAAATAAGTCTATCTAAATTAGCTAATTCCTGTTCTATATAATTTCTTTCGTCTAATGTTAAATGCAAATTTTCACTCATAAGATATCTCCGAAACTTTCCAAACACAGTATCCTACTAATATTTTAACATTTTTTTGTCCAAAATTAAGGAATCAATAAAAAATATGCCATAATTGTTGACATATTTACAACCTAAGTTTAGCAGTAAATAAATGGAAAAACGCACTTAAACCAGTTGATATAA
>CAZUAJ010000031.1:0-10685 GCA_964618105.1 uncultured Clostridium sp.
ATATCAACTGGTTTAAGTGCGTTTTTCCATTTATTTACTGCTAAACTTAGGATATCAAATTATAAATAAATTCAAGAGAAAATTGTAAAAAATAAATAAAAAATTTGCTAAAAAATGTTTACTTTTGTCATAAAATTATATACAATAACAAAAAGAATAAATACAAAACATCAAAAGATAAAATTATATTAGAAAGGGGTTAATTTTTCAATGAAAATCTTAATGTTAACTTGGGAATATCCACCAAGAATTGTAGGCGGAATTGCTAGAGTTGTTCACGATTTATCAAAAAAATTAATTAAAGATGGACATGAAGTAACTGTAATTACATATAAAGAAGGAGATTTGCCAGAATACGAAAATGATAAAGGAGTGCAAGTATATCGAGTAGAAAATTACATGATTCATCCAAATAGTTTCATAGATTGGACTTTACAACTAAATTTTAATATGGTTGCAAAAGCAACAGAATTAATAAATAAAAATGGAAAATTTGACGTAATACATGCACATGACTGGTTAGTCGCTTCAAGTGCAAAAACACTAAAACAATCATTTAAAATACCATTAGTAGCAACTATACATGCAACAGAAGCAGGAAGAAATTCTGGAATACATAACGAATCTCAAAGATATATAAATGATACAGAATGGCTATTAACTTATGAAGCAACAGAAGTAATTGTAAATAGTAATTTTATGAAAGGACATGTTCAAAACTTATTTGGACTTCCTTTTGACAAAATAAATGTAGTACCAAATGGAATAAATTTAACCAACTTTAACGGAATTGAAAGAGATTATGAGTTTAGAAGACAATATGCAATGGATAATGAAAAAATTATTTTATATGTTGGAAGATTAGTATATGAAAAGGGAATTCAGCACTTAATTTCTGCAATGCCAAAAATATTACAAGGCTATAATGATGTAAAACTTGTAATTGCAGGAAAAGGTGGAATGTTAGACGAGTTAAAAGCACAAGCTGAGGCAATGGGTATTGCTGATAAAGTATATTTTACAGGTTATTTAAATTCAAAACAAGTTCAAAAAATATATAAATGTGCTGATGTTGCAGTATTTCCAAGCACTTATGAGCCATTTGGTATAGTTGCATTAGAAGGGATGTTAGCAGGAGTGCCAACAGTTGTTTCTGATATTGGTGGTTTAGATGAAATAGTAGACCATGGTATAAACGGAATGAAAAGCTATGCAGGAAATCCAAATTCAATTGCAGACTCAGTATTAACTGTGCTATATGATAGACAATTAGCATCTAACATGGCAAAAAAGGCAAAGCAAAAAGTAAAAGAAGAATTTAACTGGAATAAAATTGCGCAAGATACACATTATATATATGAAAAAGCAATTTGTCAAACTGTTGCAGAAAAACAAAAACAAGAAATTGCACAAGAAAATGCTAAAAAGGCTAAAAAAGTTAATACAGAAACAGAAATTACAAATTTACTTAGCTTTCAAAAGAAACATGCTTATGCATAAAAGTTATGAGGAGGAGAAAAATGCAAGTTTATGATACAGCCAATAAGCTAGCACAAGAGATAAGAGAGTCAGAAGAATATAAATTATACAAAAAAAGAAAAGATGAAATACACAATAATCCTGAAAAAAAGCAAAAAGTAGAAGAATTTGAAAAATTAAGATATGAAATACAATTAATGGCCTATACAGGAGAAACAAAAGATGAAGAAAAAAATAAAAAGTTAGAAGAAATGTATAAAACATTAGTGGAAAACAAAGAAATTAAGGAATATTTTGATTTAGAAGTAAAGTTTAATATTATGATAGCAGATGTAAATAAAATAATTGCAGAAGCTATAAAAGATGTATTATAAATATTTTATGTAATAAAATTGTCGTTAAAAAGGCTTGAAAAAGGTTTTTTTAGCGACTTTTGATTTTGAAAGGAGAAAACAATATATGGAATATGTTTTAATAATTTGCATAAGCATAATTACTTTAATAATTTTGAAATTTGTATGGAATATAAAAATAAAAGATGCAAAAAGATTAAAAGAATTAGGGTATGATAAAAAATTAAATGAAATAACAAATAAATTACCTGAAAATAGGAAAGTATGTGAAGAAATTTTAAAAATGCTAGGAAATGAAAATGTAAAAATCGAAGAAAGTCCAAATAATCAAGCAAGCTTATATATGGTTCTTTCAAATTCAATTATAATAGCAAATATAAAAAATACATTTACAAGAATACAAACAATAGCACATGAATGTTTACATTCCGTTCAAAATAAAAGAACATTACTGTTTAATTTTGTATTTTCAAACATATATATAATATATTTTATAACAATTATAATTTTAACAATATTAAAATTAAATACATACAAAATGTTATGTTTATTTATATTAGTAATATTAGGTTTTATACAATATGCAATTAGGTCATATTTAGAAATGGATGCAATGACAAAAGCAAAGCCACTTGTAAAAGAATATTTTGAACAATACGGAAGTTTAAATCAAATAGATCAAATTAATATACTAAATAATTATGAAATTATAAATAATATAGGAATAAAATTAAGTAACTATATTTTAATATTAAACCAAGTTGTAAAAATAATAATTTATATGATAATTTGCATTATATTTTAATTGTAAATATTACAGAATTAATATTTCTGTAATATTTTTTGTAAATTTCTTGCTTTCTCTTTTAAAATTATATAAATTGTTGTAAAATATAATACAAATTGTATAGTATATGGGAGTGAAAAATGAACAAAAAATGGGAAGTATGTAAAATTGAAGAAGAAAGCATTAATAAAATATGTAAAGAAAACAATTTAACTCAATTAATTGGTGGTATACTTTCGAGTAAAAATATTAATAGTGATGAAGAAGTAAGATTATTTCTAAATCCTACAAGAAATGATTTTCATGATCCGTTTTTAATGCCTGATATGGAAAAAGCTGTAAACAGAATTATAGAAGCAATAGAAAAACAAGAAAAAACAATTATATATGGGGACTATGATGTAGATGGAATAACAAGTGTTACGGTTCTAAAAAAGTTTTTGGCAGAACACGGGTTGAATGTAGATGTATATATACCTAATAGATTAAATGAGGGTTATGGTTTGAATAAAAAAGCAATAAATACAATTTCAGAACAAAATTATACATTAATAATAACTGTAGATTGTGGAATTTCTGGAATAGAAGAAATCAAATATGCTAAAGAATTAGGAATAGAAGTAATAGTTACAGACCATCATGAACCAGGTGAAGAAATACCAAATTGTTTAGCGGTAATAGATGCAAAAAGAAAAGATAATAAATATCCATTTAATCAATTAGCAGGAGTTGGGGTTGTATTTAAGTTAATACAGGCTATTTCAATAAGAATGAATCTAGAAGCAAAAGAATATTTAAAATATTTAGATATTGTATGTGTTGGTACAATTTCAGATATAGTGCCACTTGTAGATGAAAATAGAGTAATAACCAAGCTGGGGCTTAAACTTGTTGAAAAAACAAAAAATATTGGTTTAAGAATATTAATTAATTCTACTGGTTATTCAGAAATAAATTCTACTGCAATTTCATTTGGTATAGCACCAAGAATAAATGCATCTGGAAGAATGGGTGAAGAAATAGAGGCTTTACATTTATTTTTGACAGATGATATTCAAGAAGCACAACAAATATCTAAAAAATTAAATCAATATAATATAAAAAGACAGGAAATAGAAAAGCAAATGTTTAAACAAGCTATAGAATTAATTGAAAAAGAAGCAAAAAAGCCTTGTATAGTGTTAGGACAAGAAGGATGGCACCATGGAATTATAGGAATAGTTGCATCAAAAGTAACAGATATATATTTTAAACCTAGTATTTTAGTTTGTTTTGAAGGTGAAGAAGGAAAGGGGTCTGGGAGAAGTATACCTGGCTTCGATTTACATGATGCAGTAATGAATTGTAATTCTTATGTGGAAAAATTTGGTGGTCATAGTATGGCAATAGGAATAAATGTAAAAAAAGAAAATTTTGAAAAATTTAAAAAAGAATTTGAAGAATATACACAAAATAGTCATATTAGTGATATAATACCAATTATAAAAATAGACCAAGAAATTGATATAAGAAAAATAAGTATTCGAGATGTAAAAGATTTAAAATTATTAGAACCTTATGGCGAAGCTAATAAAATGCCGTTATTTTTAATAAAAAATTTAAAAATTCATGCAATACGTACTTTGTCTGAAGGAAAACATGTAAAACTTAAATTGGGAATAGACAATTATGTAATAGATGCAATAGGCTTTAATATGGGAACCTTGACACAACAATATTTAATTGGAGATAAAGTGGACGTCGTTGGCAATTTAGAAATCAGTGAATATGGTGGAAACGAATATATGCAAATAAACTTAAAAGATATTAGAAAAACAATTTAAAGAATAAGGAGTGAATAATATATGTCAGAAATAAAAGAAATGACAATAGAAGATGTAATAAATACAACTAAAAAGAATAACAGAAAATCTGATAGTAAGCTTATAAGAAAAGCATACAATTATGCAAAAGCACATCACGAAGGGCAACTAAGAAAATCAGGAGAGCCATATATTATTCACCCAGTACAAGTTGCATATATTTTATCAACATTAAGCCTAGATGACAGTACAATATGTGCAGCACTTTTACATGATGTTGTAGAAGACACAGAAATTACAAAACAAGACTTAGAAACTGAATTTAGTATAGAGATTGCTGAATTGGTAGATGGTGTAACAAAACTTAGCAAACTTCAATATGCAAGCATGGAAGAACAACAAGTAGAAAATTATAGGAAAATGTTCTTAGCGATGGGTAAAGATATAAGAGTTATACTAATAAAACTTGCTGATAGACTTCATAATATGAGAACTTTAAAATATTTAACTCGTGATAGACAAATTGCAAATGCAAATGAAACTATGGAATTATATGCGCCACTTGCTAACCGCCTAGGTATGTATTCTTTGAAATGGGAATTAGAAGATTTATCTTTCAAATATTTATACCCTGAAGATTATCGTGAATTAGTTGAAGGAATTGACAGGAAAAGAGAAGAACGTCTAAAATTTATTGATATGATTATGAATCAAATAAAAGTAGCTTTAAAAAAACAACATATTGAAGCTGAAATTACAGGGAGAGCAAAACATTTATATAGTATTTATCGTAAAATTAAAAGAGACAATATTACATTAGACCAGGTATATGACCTATTTGCATTAAGGGTAATAGTTAACTCTATTAAAGATTGCTATTCTGTTTTAGGAATAGTACATGAATTGTATAACCCAATGCCTGGAAGGTTTAAAGATTATATTTCAGTTCCAAAACCTAATATGTATCAATCTTTGCATACAACATTAATTGGAGAAAAAGGAACACCTTTTGAAGTGCAAATACGTACATGGGATATGCACCGTATAGCAGAATATGGTATTGCTGCGCATTGGGCATATAAAGAAGCAAGTTTTATGGGCAATAAGAAAGCAAATGTAAAAGTTTCAGAAGATAAACTTTCTTGGCTTCGTGAAACTTTAGAATGGCAAAAAGATATGCAAGACCCAGACGAATTTTTAAATACATTAAAAACAGAACTTTTCGAAGATGAAGTTTATGTATTTACTCCAAAAGGAAAAATTATTTCTCTTCCTAAAGATAGTACTCCAATAGATTTTGCATATTACATACATGCTGAAATAGGTAATCGTATGACAGGAGCAAAAATAAATAGTAAAATGATGCCAATAGTTACAAAATTAAAAAATGGTGATATAGTTGAAATAATAACATCTGATCAATCCAAAGGACCTAGTAGAGATTGGCTTAAATTTATTAAAAGTTCAACAGCAAAAAGTAAGATTTTAGCATGGTTCAAGAAAAACGAAAGAGAAGAAAACATTGTTAAAGGTAAAGAATTAATTGAAAAAGAAATAAAGAAAATTGGAATGACACATGCTGAACTTGCTAAGCCAGAATATATACAAGCAGCATTAGATAGATATAAATATTCTGAAACAGATGAGATGTATGCTAGTGTTGGATTTGGAGCTATATCTTCTGGAAAAATTGTAGCTAGAATGTTAGAAGAATACAAAAAAGACCATCAAACTGAAAATTTAGATGAAAAATTAGAAGAACTTTCAAAAGAAAGAGTATACAAGCCAAAAGCATCTAAAACAGGTATAGTAGTGAAAGGCATAGACAATTGTTTAGTGAAATTATCTAAGTGCTGTAATCCTGTACCTGGGGATGAAATAGTTGGTTATATTACAAAAGGAAGAGGAGTATCAGTTCATAGGAAAGATTGTGTTAATGTAAATAGTCTTTTATCTGAAGAAAATAGAATGATAGATGTGTACTGGTATGAAGCTGAAAAGACAAAGTACAATGTAGACATTGAAGTTTATGGAAATGAAAGAAGCGGACTTTTAGCAGATATTATAAGAGAAATAGAAGGAACGAAAAGTAAATTATTAGCAGTAACTTCAAAAGCGAATAAAGAAAAAATTTCAGCAACAGAAGTGACTGTAGAAGTTGAAAATATTGATGAATTAAATAAAATACTAAAGCAAATTAGAAAAGTTGATAGTGTATATGAAGTAAAAAGAAAGAGGTAGTAGAAGTGATACTTAAACAGCTTAGAGTGAATAGTGGGACTATTTGTGAACTAACAAATTGCTACATTATTCAAGATGAAAATACCAAAGATGCAATGGTTATAGATCCAGGTGGAGAACCAGAAAAAATTATTGAAATGTTAAATATACTACAAGCAAATTTAAAATACATATATATAACACATTGCCATGGAGACCATATAGGAGCCTTAATAGAACTAAAAAACAAAAAAGGTGGAAAAATTCTAATACATAGAATTGAGAAAGAAGGATTGCACAATAAAAATATTAGTTTAACAGATTATGTAGGAGTAGAAAATATTGAGTTAGATCCAGATTCAATAGTAGATGATGAAGATTTAATACATGTTGGAAATATAGAATTTAAAATTATTCACACTCCAGGTCATACAAGTGGTAGTAGTTCTTTGTATTGTGAAAAAGAAAAATTATTATTTTCAGGAGATACTATGTTTTATGGAACATGGGGAAGAACCGATTTACCAACAAGTAATTTTCATGATATAATAAACTCTATATCAGAAAAACTATTAAAACTTCCAGATGATACAATAGTATATCCACGGACACGGAAAACCTACAATAATTAAAGAAGAAAGACCAATTTATAATGAATTAAAGCCAAGAGAGGATTAAAAGGGTGATGAAAATGATTACAGAACCAAGAACTTTGGCAGGTTTTATGGAATTATTGCCAGAGAAGCAAATATTATTTGAACAAATGAAACAAAAAATTGAAAAAACATATCAAAAATTTGGATTTTTACCACTAGATACACCAATACTGGAACTATCTGAGGTATTATTAGCAAAAGCGGGTGGAGAAACAGAAAAACAAATTTACCGCTTCACAAAAGGAGATACAGACATATCAATGAGATTTGATTTAACTGTACCACTTGCAAAATACGTGGCTAAAAATTACGGTAATTTAAGTTTCCCATTTAGAAGATATCAAATAGGTAAAGTATATAGAGGAGAAAAAACACAAAAAGGTAGATTTCGTGAATTTTATCAATGTGATATAGATATTATTGGAGATGGAGAACTAGGCATAATAAATGATGCAGAAATTCCAAGCATTATATATAACTTGATTTCAGACTTAGGATTTAATGATTTCACTATTTGTATAAACAATAGAAAAGTGTTGAATGGACTATTTAGAGAAGTAAATCAAGAACCAAATGCAGTTGATATCATGAGAACTATTGATAAACTTGCTAAAATAGGCAAAGAAAATGTAATATCAGAACTAAAAGAAATAGGTGTAGATGAAAACGCAATTGATAGAATATTAACATTTATTCAAATAGATGGAACAACAGATGAAAAAATTGCTAAATTAAAAGAGCTAAACATTCAAGAAGAGATGTTTGTAGAAGGATTGGCAGAACTAGAACAAGTTGTAAAATATATTAGAGTATTTGGAGTGCCAGATACACACTTTAAAATTGACTTAACAATTGCAAGAGGCTTAGACTATTACACAGGTACAGTATATGAAACATTTTTAAATAACTATAAAGAAATAGGAAGTGTGTGTTCAGGTGGAAGATATGAAAACTTAGCTGAATATTATACAGATAAAAAATTACCAGGTGTAGGAATTTCAATTGGACTGACAAGACTATTTTACAAATTAAATGAATTACAACTTATTAAAATAGAAAAATATTCAATGGCAGACATTTTAATAATACCAATGGTTGAAGATATGACAAAGCCAATTGAGCTTGCAAGTGATTTGCGTATACAAGGAATAAATACAGAGATTTACTTAAATGACAAAAAACTAAAAGCAAAATTCAAATATGCAGATAAATTAAAAATACCTTATGTTATTGTAATTGGAGAAGATGAAATAAAATCTAATACAGTAAAAGTTAAAAACATGACTACAGGTGAAGAAATGCCAGTAGAACTAAATTCAAAGAAAATTTGTGAAATAATTCAATAATTAACTCATAATCTCCTTTGTCCACGAATATACTAATTAATAGTAAAATGGACAAAGGAGAAATTTTTATATTATGATAAATATGGCAGTATTAAGTCTAAAAGATATTATAAAATACTTGATAAAAATTACAGTATTAATAATTATTGTTCTAGGAATAACAAAATATTTTTCACAAAATCAAGGTAATGTAAAAACTCAAATTCAAAGTATTAATAATAAAGAATTAATGATTTCACTTTTAAATATAGGTTTGCCAGTAGCTAATACTGAAGGTTCTTATAATTCAACAACAAAATTTTCTGCAATAGATCCACTAAAAATGGCTTTAGAAGTAGAAATAAAAGCAATAGATATAGTTGAAGAAAAAAGAGAAGAAGAGATAATAGAAGAAAAACAAGAACAAGAAGAAGTTGAAAAAGCTCAAACAGGTTTAAAAACAGAGGTACAAAGTTCAAATGTACCAAATAAATACACAACGCAATATAATGGAGTAAAAATAAAAAATGAAGTTGGTTATAAATTAACACAAGAAATATTAACACCAAATATAACAGTTAACAAAGAAAATGTTTTAATATATCATACTCATTCTTGTGAAAGTTATACTCAAAGCGAAAAATATAAATATAAGCAAACAGGTAATTTTAGAACAACAGACAAAAACTATTCAGTTATAAGAGTAGGAAATGAACTTGAAAAACAGCTTAGAACTTATGGATATAATGTAATACATGACGAAAGTTATCATGATTACCCATCATATAGTGGCTCATATACAAGTTCGTTAAAAACAGTAACGAAATTATTAGAAGAAAATCCAAATACTGATGTTGCAATAGATATACATAGAGATGCAATTGGAGATAGTAAATATGCACCAACCGTGAAAATCGGTGATGAATATGCAGCACAACTTATGTTTGTAATAGGAGGAAATGAAAGTAGTATAAAGCATGAAAGTTGGGCTCAAAATTTAAAATTTGCAATAAAAGTTCAAGAAAAAGCAAATGAACTATACCCAGGATTATTTAAACCAATAATATTAAGAGGATCGGGATATAATCAACATGTTTCAAAAGCTGCAACCATTATAGAAGTCGGTGCAACAGGAAATACATTAGACCAAACTTTAGTAAGTATGAAATACTTAGCAAAAGTGATAAGTGAAGTTGTTAAATAGTGTATATTGTGTAAAATAATAAAATCACGAAAACAAGCTCTATTGAATAACATATACAAAGTTATGAGAGGAGTTTGTTTTTTTATGGATTATGAAATAATGATGAACGGAAATGTAAAAATAGGTACTTATGCTCCAGATTTTGAAGCGGATACAACAATGGGACCAATAACGCTAAATCAATATAAAGGAAAATGGGTTGTGCTTTTTTCACACCCACGGTGACTTTACCCCCGTAAAGTCTTAATCTTTGGATGAATATATGAAAACGCCTGATATTGCTGATAAAAATTGATGCCAATAAAATGCATATACGCTAAAAACTACGTTTTTAGGCTATTAGATGGGGTTAGTATAACTCCCTGTTCCTGCAAAATTATCTGCTGGATAATTTTGACAGAACAATTGAGTTTATGTTATTATAGGAATTAGATAAATAGTAAGTTGTAGGTGAAAATATTTTTTTAAATTTATAAATTTTATAGACAAATACAAAAGAATATTGTAGAATAATTTACATAGGAAATTGATAATTAGTGGAACGGTTTTGCCACCCAATATTATACGATTCATCGTAGGAAAGGCGGGTGGTGTTTATGGTTAAAGTGATACTATTTTTTGTAATAACTTTGATGTTATCTTTAACATTAAACGTTGCCTTGACAGCAGTTCTTTATAAGAACTGGATTGATAAGCAACTACATAAATAAAAAATAAACCATTCTACTTTTGACGGAGATGAATGGTTTATTTAAATCTAATTCCGGCAAAACCGTATCTAACGGAATTGTCATTTCCTATATTTATTATAGTCTATTTATATGTAAAAAGTCAAGGAATATTATAATAGATTGTGAAA
>CAZUAJ010000032.1:0-10223 GCA_964618105.1 uncultured Clostridium sp.
GAGTATGTGCAGAAATGATAAACAACATGACAGGACTATCAATTAGTGGTGTTGCAGTTTGGAACATAGTCCAACAATTAGGGGAAGATATAAAACAATACGAGGAAGAAAAAGTTGAAGCATATAAAAGCGATAAATTACAGGCAGGAACTAAAGAAACGCCAATAATATATCAAGAAGCAGATGGAATAATGATATATACACAAGGTAAAGATAGAAAAGAGCAAATAAAGAAATATGAGGAGCAACACCCAAACGAAGAAGTCCCAAAAAAAGTAAGAAATATAGAAATAAAACTAGGAATGACTTATGAAGGTTGGAAAGAAACTGGTAAAAATAGATATGCACTAGTAGGAAAAGAATATGTAGCTGGATATATGTCAGGAGAAGAAATGGCAGATATTACCAATGCAAATCTGCATAGTAAATATGATATGAGCAAAGTCGAACTACGTGTATTAAATAGTGACGGTGGAAGTTGGATAAAAAAACTATTAACGGCAAAAGCAATATATCAAGCAGATAGTTATCACATAAAAGAAAAAATAACGACACATGTAAGAGATGCAGAAGATGTAGAAATATTAAAAAATATGTTTTACAAAAAAGAATACTCTAAAATGATAGAATATATAGAATATGTGGAAACATTAAAATATAAATATGATGGTGAAGTTGAAGAAGTAGAAAAATTAAAAGAATTACAAAGATATTTAAATAAGCGAAAAGAAACGATGAAAAGATATAAGGATTATGATGGAGTAAAGCAAAAGTTAAAAACATATAGCAAAAAAACAGGTTTAAAGTATAGAAATATGGGATGCCAAGAAAGTAATAATTACGTTAGGCTTGCCAAAAGAATGAAGAAGAAAAGAATGAGCTGGAGTAAGAACGGTTCAGAAAATATAGCAAAAGTAATTACAATGTATGCAAGTGAAAGTTGTACAGATATAACTAAACATTTAAACATTCAAATATTACCAGAAAGTTATATGGAATACGCAGAAAAATATATAAAAGAAATTGAAGAAAATATAAAAGAATTAAAGAAAAACAAAGTCGAAACAAAAAAAGTATATACATTTAAACAAGGAAGTCTAGAAGGATATCCTAACTTAAAGAAAATATTAGAAAATAAAGCAATAAGTGAATTAGTATATAGATAAACTGTGATAAAAAATAGGCAAATTTACGAAGGAAAATAAAGGGTAGCAAAATTGCCGGTATTACAGGCTTCTTTGAGTTGCCCGCGAAGCAGTGATAATTTTTTTATTACGGAATATTCCCTTAAATTAAATTTAATGTTACAATATATTAAAATAAAAAAGAGAAATTTCAATCAAAAAATATATGCAAAATTTATGGATAAAAATTTTGCCACGAATTACTTAACAGATACTGATGAATTTATAGATATATATAAAATAAGAGAGTGATAAAATTGTTTTTTAATTCTATAAATAAACAATTCAAAAGAAGATTACAAAAAAATACCAAATTCTAAAATTGAGCTTTTTGAAACAAATCATAACCACCTGTAAAACGGGTGGTTATGATTTTAAAATTTTCATTATCCTTCTTTAATTTTTCAGAATTGTGCTTTCTCCTTATAAAACAAAACCGTTCATTACTTTTTACCAGCTTAATTTTTTATATTTTCTTTTATAACTTATATCTTTCATTATTAAATATAATTTTCTTTTTAAACTTCCGTCTTTTTTGTATTTTAAAGGATTTACTAATTTTCCTTCTTTTGCTAATTTTAATGTTTCATTTCTTAATGGTTCACTTGTTACATATTTTTTTATTACACTTTTAGGTACAAAGCTTAATGCTACTTCATTTTTCATTAATGTACATTCTTTTTCTTTATTATATATTAAGTCATCAATTAAATATTGAATTAAATTGTGTCCGCCTGCACATAAGTAATAGCTACATCTTGCTTGACGTGGATTTATCTCAAGCACTTTATATTTTCCATCTCTGTAATCATATTTTAAGTCAATCTCAGCAAATCCTTGATATCCTATTCTTTCCATAAATGCTTTTAATGGTTCAATTATTTTTTCATCATATCCATGTTCATTAAATCCATTTACTAGCACTGTACAATTTCCAATTCCACCTGGATTTCTTTCTTGTAAGCCTATTTGTGCAAATGCTATTAATTGTACTTTTTTGTCTTTACTACAATAAAATTGGCAATCAAATAAAGCACAATCATCGCCTGGTATAAACTCTTGAATAACCAAATTACTTGAATATCCAGATGCTTCAACCTTATTTATAACTTCTTGTAATTCTTCTCTAGACTGTACTTTAAATACTTTAAACATTCCTTCAAATTTGTGATTATGATATTCAATGTTGTTTCCTGGCTTTACAATTAGCGGATACATAAGTTTTTTAACTTTTTCTTCATCAATAGATTGATTTGCATTACATGGATAAATATATGTTTTTGGTATTTCAAATTCACAATTTTCAAAAGTTTGATAAAACGTGTCTTTTACAAGTATTTTATTTAGTATTTCTAAGCTTGGATAGTTATGAACATATTTATTATTTAATTTTTCTTTATTTTCAATAATAAGCCTTACTAATTCGTCACTTGTTCCAACTAACACTATTTTTTCTTTATTACTATTTTGTGCATACTCATTTAATGTTTTTACAAAAATTTCTGAATTTTCAAAATTAGGTACTTCTTTAAAATTAACAATTTTGCTATATGAAACTACTCCAATTGCCCTTTTACTAATTATATCAACTTTTTTATTAAAAATTTCATGATAACATCTTGCCATAAAGTATGCATTAAAATCACTTCCTAAAATTAGAACATCAAAATTCATAATCTTTCCTCCTATTTTCTTTCATCTATTTCTATTACTTCCCCATCTTTTATTAGTACTCTAGGTACCCAATCATTTATCATACAAGAACCTTCATATACACTTGTTCCCATATATCTTACAGCTTCCTTCATTGAAATTTCTTCGCCTATTAATGTAACTTTATCTCCTGTATGAACTGTTTCATCAACTTTAGCTATTAACATTCCCATATTTACAGCTCCAATTAATGAATATTTTTTTCCATTTATGGCTATTTGTCTTCCCTTATTTTTTGTATTAAATCCATCTGCATAGCCTATTGGAATAATTGCAACATACATATCTTCTGTTGCTTCATAAATTCTTCCATAACCAACAAAACTACCTTTTTTTATTTGCTTTACTTGTATTACTTCACTATATAATGAAAATGCTGTTTTTAAATTTAATTCCGCATTTGTTATTGTTTTGCTAATATGGTGTTTTTTCTTATACCACTCTCTTTTTATTTTTCTTAATTTATTTATAAAATCATTTGGTAATGGTTTTGGAGTTGAATCATAACCATACATTATAATTCCTAATCTAATTCCATTTGCGAAAGGTATTTTATTATGATTTACTAATGTTTGGCTTCTTCCCAAATGAACTATTGGAATTTGCATTAAGTCTATTTCTGAAGTTAATTCTTGAAATTTTGCATATTGATTATCCCATGAAACATCATATATTCCATCTGTTGCAAAATGAGTAAATATTCCTTCAACTTCAACATTTGGTTTTTTTCTTAGTTCTTGTACCACTTCTTTAATTTGCATTTTATCATATAGTCCTAATCTACAAAGCCCACTATCAATTTTTATGTGTACTTTTAATAGTTTTTTTATTTCAAGCTGTTGTAACTTTTTAAAATAATCATAATCATGTACTGTTATTGTAATATTGTTTTCAATACATTTATCAATATATTTTAAATCAATTGGTTCTAAACATAATATTGGAATATTTATTCCATCTTTTCGTAAATTGATTCCTTCTTCTAAAGACGAAATTGCAAAATAATTTATTCCACTTTCTATTAAGTATTTACATATTTTATCACTATGTCCATAAGCATTTCCTTTTACTACGGCGAAATAATAATCATATTCAGGATATTTTTTTATAATTTCCTTAATATTTTTTTGTATATTCCCAACGTCTATTAGTGCATAAGTATTTCTATACATTTAATTCCCCCCTATGTATTTTTGGCATTATGCCACAATCACATCAATATTAGAATAATTTATTTTATACATTTTTATTTACTTGTAGAACCAAATCCACCTATTCTTTCACCTTCTGCATTGTCATTATCTACAACACCAAATTTTTGAAAAATTGCTTGTCCAATGCAATCTCCCTTTTTTATTGTAATATCTTCACTTTTTATGTTAAAAAAAGCAAACATTATGTGTCCATCATTATCTTCATTCCCATAATAATCTCCATCAACTATTCCCACGCCATTTGCTAACACTAGCCCTTTTTTCTTTGGATTAGAGCTTCTGTTGCAAAGCATTAAATATTCATCTTTTGGCATATATGCTTTAATTCCTGTTTTTATTAATGTTGGTGCTTGTCCCATTTTAAATGCAGGCACTATACAGTCTTCAACTGCTTCTACATCATATCCAGCTGAATATTTTGTTTTACGAACTGGCATATTAACATTTAAGTTTTCAAATCCTTTTGCTATTTCAAATCCTCTTATTTTTTCCATTTTTATTTCTTCTCCTTAAATTAATTTTTCTTTGATATTATATAATATATTTTTTTTGTTGTCATTATTTTTATAATATTTTTTTTAACAAAAAAAGATGTAGATTTTGTTTTCTACACCTTTTGATATGAATTCATATAATTTATATAAATTTCAAATTATTTTTTGTTTACTAATTCTTTTAAAGCTTTTCCTGCTTTGAATACAGGTGCTTTAGATGCTGGTATTTTGATTTCTTCTTTAGTTTGTGGATTTCTACCTTTTCTAGCAGCTCTTTTTCTTACTTCAAAAGAACCAAATCCAACTAATTGAACTTTATCTCCTTTTACTAATGCATCTGTTACAACGCTAACGAATGCATTTAATGATGCTTCAGCGTCTTTTTTTGTTTCTCCTGTTTTTGCTGCTATAGCTGCGATTAATTCTGATTTGTTCATTTTAAATTACCTCCTATAAGATTTTAAAATCAGTAAACTAATTGTCTACTACTATCATTATTCGTCATTTTTCTAAAAAATCCTTCTTTTTTGCTTAAAATTTTATTTTAAAACTTGGTCATGCCAACGTTTTCGAGTTGTGTTGTTTCTGTAAGTATTGATTTTTGTGCTTTTCAGGCTTCTCTGTACAGTTTCAAGTTTTTCAAAAAAATATAAATTTTTTTTCCAAATGGTATCATAAAAATTTCTTCTTTTGAAAATATTTTTAGTACAACAAGTAATAATACATATATAAATATTCCTAGGGCAATAGAAATTAGGGTAACAATTTTACTTTGTAACTTACTTATCATAATTATGTATGAAGTATATGCAAATATTCCCATAATTATACTTGCCAGTACTGGTTTTAATATAAATTTAGTTTTATTTAAGTTTAGTTTTATGTTTTTTCTTAATATTTTGTATTCAATAATTAATGCAATAGCATGACATATTACTGTTGAAAAAGCTGCTCCTGCTGTTCCACCTAAAAAGAAGTCTTTTGGATTTATGGGAATTAAATACATATTTAAAATAAATTTAATTATAACTCCACTTCCCAATGCAATAGCTGGAATTAATGTTTTTCCCAATCCTTGTAAAGCACCACTAATAGTTTGCTCCAATACAATAAAAATTATACTTAAACTACTAATTTGGTATATAAATGCTCCAGAAGTAGCATTTGGAAATAGTAATTCTAAAATTTGTTTTGCAAATAAAATCATAATTACCATACACGGCATACCTATTAGAATTGATACTAACATTGAAAATGAAATTCTTTTTCTTATTGTATCATTATCCCCAATAGCCTTCAGTGATGAAATTGAAGGAACAAGTGCTGTTGCAAATGCCATATTAAATGACATTGGAAGTGTTACTAGTGTGTCTACTTTTCCACTTAAAATACCATATTGTATTTTTGCTTGTTCTTCTGTTAAAAAGCATTTTAAACCTCTTACAACTGTCATTGAGTCTATGTTTTTATTTATTGTACCTAAAATTGCACTCATAGACATTGGAATTGAAACAGATAATATTTGTTTTATAGTTTTAATAATTCTAGCTCTTTTATATTTTGTACTTCTTTTTAACTCTACTGCTATTTCTTTTCTCATTTTTGTATAGTATTTGTATAAATACAAAAAGCAAAGTATTGTTGCTAATGTAGTTGCTAAGTTCGCTCCTGCTGCCATTATGGCTGTATCTACTCCTGTTGTCATTGCAACAAATTCTACTATTACTACAGAAAGTACTGTTTTAAAAAACTGTTCTAATGTATGCGCATTTGCAGTTACTTTTAAGTTTTCTCTTCCTGTAAAATATCCCTTTATTACACAAGATATTGATACAAAAAATATTGATGGTGCTAAAGCAACCAATGTTAATTCGGCTTCTGGTATTTGTAATAATGTATTTGAAATATAACTTGCTCCTAGAAATAAAATAGTACTACTTGTAAAACCAATTAGTCCAAATGTTACAAAAGCTATTTTAAATATTCTGTGTGCACCCCTTGTATCACCAACTGCCAATTTTTCTGAAACTAATTTAGATAAAGCTCCTGGAATTCCAATTGAAGAAATTGTTAAAAATAATGCATATATTTGAAAACCACTACTATAAATAGCATTTCCTTTATCTCCAAATCCCTCTCTATTTGTTAAGTATAATTTATAAATAATACCTAGCGCTTTGATTAAAATTTGTGAAACCATTAAAACCAAAACACCCTTCATAAAACTTTCTTTTTTTGTTTTCATAAATTTCCTCTATATTTTTCTTTTTATATACATATACTTTTAAAGCAATTATTATTACTTTTATTTTATATAAGGAGCTTTTTTCAATAGTTTTTTCTACATTTTTCGCAAAAAGCCTTGTATTTTTCCTAATTTTATAAGATAATATAGTAGTATAGATTTGAAAATGAAAGTGGTGAATTTTTTGAAACTATTTGATAAATTTTTAAAAGTTTTGAAAACAGATAGAAACACATTTGTAACTTATATTCTAACATTAATTTCTGCTTACATATTAGTAGATAGAATTATGGAATTGTTATTTATAATTTTTACAGGTGTAGGTTTTGATTATTGGGGACCAATAAAATACTTTTTTGCTTTTGCTTGTATGGCATTTGCATTTTTCTTTTCCGGTGGTTCAAAATTTGCAAAAGCAGATGTTAATAAATTAAGATTTTTTCATACATTTATAGTTTCATTTTATATTTTAATTGTATCAGCAGTTGTTCAATGGTTAAATCAAATAGTTTGGATAAATCTTTTATCTTTGCCAAACTATCCTGAACTTGCAAGAGATTTCTTTTATCTTTTTAAGCCTGCTTTTACAGCTATAGGTGTATATATACCTCTTGTTACATTCTACAAGGTAATTAAATGGCTTATCTTTAGTATTAATGATGTTAAAGACATTCGTGATTCAATATTTGATTATGGTGGAATTAAATTAACATCAGATAAAGAAGCACATGGTGTTTATACATGTGAAGTAAAAGTTTGTATGGATAGTGAAAGTGGTGAAGATATTTGTATTCCAGAAAAGAAACGTTATGAGTCTTTATTAGTTGTTGGTGTTTCTGGTTCTGGTAAAACTACAATGATTTATGAGCCAATGCTTGCAAGAGATATTGAAAGAAAATCTTTCTTTAAAGAAGTTTCAAAAGAAATGGGATTTACTGCATTAAGAACAGGACTAGCTTCTTTAAATTGTCCTTACAATAATGACTACATAAATGAACATTTTACTTTAGATATGTTAATACCTAAAGCTGATAAATTGGATATTTATAAAAATTATATGAAAAAAATGATTATATCAAGCTCTGGTGATAAAATTATTTACCGTAATATGGGTATTACATACCTTTCTGCTGAAATTGAATCAGTAGATAAAATTGCTAAAGTAGCACAAAACTATCACATTCCTGTTAATATAGTTGACCCAAATCGTGCTGATTCTCCTGGTTTAAATCCTTTTGTATACAAAGACCCTATAAAAACAGGTTTAGCTGTTTCTTCAGTGTTAAAAGGATTATTTATTCATAGTAGACCAGATACAGAACTTGCTTTTAGAGAAAATGAAGCAATTCAAATGATTGAAAATATAGCTATTTTACTAAAAGAAATGTATCCTTTAGAGAATGATGGACTATTGCCAAACTTGGAAGATATGCTTGATTTATTAACTGATTTTAACTTAGTTGTTGATTATGTAGAAAAAATGAAGCAAATTCCTGAATTTGTAACTAAATATCGTATATTAATTAGATTTTTTGAAAATAATTTTTACCCAGATAGTCCAAACTTATTAAATGCAAGGCGTTCAACAACTACTGCTTCAGCTGAAATTGATAATTTACTACGTTACCCTGGAGTAAAAGCTGTATTGTGTAATCGTTCTAATAACTTAGATTATGATAAAATATTATCAGACGGTCAAGTAACTTTGGTATGCACTCGTAGAGGAGATTTAGGTGAAACCGCACACAAAGCATTTGGATTATTTTTCTTATTACTAATGCAACAATCTATTCTAGCTAGACCTGGAAATGATAGTACACGTATTCCACATTTCTTGTATATAGATGATTTTCCTGCATATATTTGCAAGGCTACTGAACCTATATATACACTATATAGAAAATATAATGTTGCAACTGTATTAGATTCTCAAAACTTAACACAATTAAAAGGTGATTTATCTGCTGATGCTAGGGGAGACTACTATAAGAACTTAATACTTTCAAATACAGTTAACAAAATTATATTTGGTAATGCCACACCAGAAGATGTTGAATGGTGGGAAACAGCAATGCAAGATAAAAGAGAGTGGACATGGAGTGATAGCTATAATACAGATAAGGTTGAATATGATCCTAAAAAAGGCGGTATTAGCTTTAAGTGGAAGCCAAACTTTGCTAAAGGTAAAATAATGTCATTGAAAGGCAAACAGGTTATTTATAAAATAAAAGATTTAAGCGGAAAAAGTGCTGTTAATAAAGGTAAAGTTGATTTTATGGAATCAAAATACAAAGAAGTACAAAAAACAAAAAAATATGACTTTACTAAATTTACTAGTGGAATTTCAGATGCTCAAGCTGCTGCAAAAAAAGCTCTAAAATCTAAAAAGACTAATTATGAAGCTGTTACTGCTAGCAATGACAATTATGATACTGAACGAGAATTTAACCCAATTCAAACAGATACATCAGATTCTAAATACTTATTTGATAATGAAGATGCAATTGTTGTAAACTTCAAAAATAAGAAAAATTAGACATATATATACTTTTTTGAAAATTAGTGTATAATTAAATAAAATATGGAATATTATATATTTCTACTAGATTAATCTCTACCAATAGCTGATTATAGGTAGCAGTAAAAGCCATTCATAAGAATGGCTTTTACTTTTTCATTTAATACCTTTTTATCTCTACTGTACATACTCTCAGATTTTTATTGTCAATATTATGTTGACTTCTTAACTATTTTGATTTTATCTGTATTATGTCAACTCAGTAGAAGGGCGAGTGTTTACTGCTCTAATTCTAGTTGGACATCAGATTGCAGAGAAACTACAGGGCATATAGAACCAGTGAAACCGTATTTGTCATCATAAGAAAAATCCGCCCATATTACAAGCCCGGGATACGTATCATAACCGCTCCTATCATAACTATCAACATACAGTAACGCACTCGAATTCCCCGTAGAAGGCGAAGCCAGCATGTATCTATTTCCACTTCCTGGGTAGTACATACTATCTATGGCACTATCTGTTTTTACTGAATAATCTGATGTCCTATAATAATATCCATTGCTTGCTGAACTATTATTACTTGGTCCTACTCCATATCCATAATTATTTGTATCTCCACTATAAGGATATTGATAAAATAATTTTACTCTATTTGCTTCTGCACTTAATGTACTTGTATCTGGTGTCGTTCCTGTTAATCCATAATGTGTATTATAACTATCCATCATCATCTCTAAACTTGGTGACCCTACTACATAATTTATTTTACTTGATATTGTTGCAGATGTATCTTTTAGTCCTGCCCAATTACTTGTATTTGTTAACCATGTTACTGCTTTCATACTATCATTA
>CAZUAJ010000033.1:0-10126 GCA_964618105.1 uncultured Clostridium sp.
TACTTTGTCGGTTTTAACAATTACATCAAATGTAGTATATGGTAAAAATACAGGAAGTACCCCTGATGGAAGAAAAGCTGGAGAAGCTTTTGGACCTGGTGCTAACCCATTACATGGTAGAGATACAAACGGCGCTTTAGCTGTTATGAATACAATAGCAAAACTTCCTTATGAATATTCTGAAGATGGTATTTCTTACACATTTTCTATTGCACCAAATACACTTGGAAAAGATGATGATTCTAAAGTTAGTAATTTAGTAAATATGCTAGATGGTTTCTTTGTTCAAACAGGTCACCATATAAATGTTAATGTATTTAACAGAGATTTATTAATTGATGCAATGAATCACCCGGAAAACTACCCACAATTAACTATTCGTGTTTCTGGATATGCTGTTAACTTTATAAAATTGACTAAAGAACAACAATTAGAAGTTATTAATAGAACAATACATGAAAAAATTTAATTGTACTTGGAGGAGTAATAAAAATGAACGCAAAAATACACTCATTTGAATCTTTTGGAACTGTTGACGGACCTGGAATAAGGTTTGTAGTTTTTATGCAAGGATGTAATTTGAAGTGTAAATTTTGTCAAAATAGAGATACTTGGAATGTTTGTGGAAGTATGGAATATACAGTACCAGAATTAATGACTAAAATATCAAGGTACAAAAGCTATTTTATGCCTTCTGGTGGTGGTGTTACAATTAGCGGTGGCGAACCATTAATACAACAAAATTTTTTAATAGAGTTTTTAACAGAATTAAAATCTGATGGAATTCACACTGCTATTGATACTGCTGGAAATTTTGTTTTAACAGATAAACTAAAAAAAGTAATTGATTTAGCAGATTTGTTTTTGTTAGATATAAAATGTATTAATGATGAAATTTGCAAGGATTTAGTAGGCGCTTCAAATAAAAATGAATTAGCTTTTGCTGAGTATTTAAGCAGTATTAATAAACCAATGTGGATTAGACAAGTTCTTATTCCTGGCATTACTGATAAAGAAGAAGATTTGATTAAATTAAAAGAATTTATACGTGGTTTAAATTCTGTTGAAAAAGTTGAGATTCTTGCTTATCATGATTTGGGTAAATTCAAGTGGGAAGAATTAGGCTTTAAATATGAACTTGAAAGTGTTCCTACTGCTACACCAGAAGATGTGGCTAGAGCCAAAAAAATTTTAGAAATACAATAATATATAAAATCTCGCACCATTGATGCGAGATTTTATTATTCTTTTATTCTCTTTTTTGCCCAAAATGTTATAAAATAAATTAAGCCAGAAATTAATACTATCATTGGTCCTGTTGGAATATTCCAATAATATGAAATTATTAATCCTGTAATTCCTGAAAATAGCGAAAATATTACTGCAAATAAGTGGTATGTTCTCATGTTTTTTGCTATGTTTCTGCTTGAGGCTGCTGGTAATATTAGTAATGAATTTATTAGCAGTATTCCTATAAATCTAATTGAAATCATTACAATTATTGCAATTAAAACTGCAAATATATTATCAATTTTTTTAGTGTTTACTCCCCTACTTTTTGCTAAGCTGGTATTTATACTTGTAACATTTAATTTATTAAATGTAAAATACCAAAATACAATAACTGCTATAAATGCTATAAATAAATATAGTATTTCTGTGTTGCTAATACTTAAAATATCTCCCACTAAATAACTTGAGTATTTATTAAAATTTCCACTTTGTGCAAGCATTGCTAAGCCTAATGCTATTGCAATAGATGAAAATACACTTATTATGGTGTCTGCTCCATAATTTGTTTTATTTTTTACGTAATTTAGTAATAATGCAAAAATTACCGCAAATAATATCATTGATATATTCATATTTGATATTCCTAAAACCATTCCAAATGCTATTCCTGTTAATGCTGAATGTCCTAATGCGTCTGAAAAAAATGCCATTTTGTTATTTACTATCATTGTTCCTAATACTGCAAATATTGGTGTTACTAATATTATTGCAATTAACGCATTTTTCATAAATGTATAATCTATAAATTCAAATGGTAGTAGTGCTTCTAGTATATTATATATTATCTCCATTGTTATATTTCATCTCCCTTTTAAATTTCTCCAAAATAGTTTTTGAATTCTAAACTTCCAAATACTTCATCCGGTGTTCCTTCTTTTACAACTTGTGTATCTAGTAAAATTACTCTATCTGCATATTTTTTTACTAAATCTAAATCATGTGATACTAGCAAAACTGACATATCATATTTTGTTTTTAATGTATTTACTAATTCATAAAAATCTCTTGTTCCATTTTTATCAATTCCAGATACTGGTTCGTCTAGTATTAGTAAATTTGGTATTGGCTTTGTTGCTATTGATAATAAAACCCTTTGTAATTCTCCACCAGATAAATCTCCTATGCTTTTATCTATTAATTTTTCTGCTCCAAATAATTTTAGTTGTTCTTTTATTTCATTATATATTTTTTTGTCTTTTTTCAAAAATACTGGAACATGGCAAATACATGATGCAAACAAGTCATATACTGTTGTTGGCATCTGTTTTTCTATATTTATACTTTGTGGCACATAACCTATTTTTATTCTTTTTGCAACATTGTCTTTCATATCAACAAAGCTTATGTTTCCTGTATGTTCAACTTCACCTAAAATTGCTTTTAATAATGTTGATTTTCCTGCACCATTTCTACCTATTATTACTGTTAATTCTCCGCAATGTACATGTATGTTAACATTTTTTAATACTTGTTCATTTCCAAATTTTACGTTTATGTTGTTTATTTTAGTGCAGTGTAAGCCGCATGCTATTTTTTCGCTCATTTCTTTCTCCTAATTTTTATGTTAAATTTTTTTGTATTTAAAATTTAGCATAATGTAATATAATGTTTTTTTATTTTGTATTACTATTGTTTTGCTCAAATTCTATTCGCATTTTATATTACAATTGCTTATACTAAACATATTAAATCACATAGAACTTAAAACTAAAAAATTAACCTCAAGTATATTTATGTAAGCATCAACACTTAACTCACCTGTTAAACCTGAATCCAACTTATATATTTTAGCACCAGTTTCATTTGCAAGTGTTTCAGCATTTTTTATATTATCATCTTTGTCCACAACTATAATTTGTATATTTTCATTTTTCATTTTTGTAATTAAGTTTTTAAGCATTTCTGCTGACATTGTACTTTCTTCGTGATTTGTTTCTACTGATGTTACATCCATTTTTAATTCTTTAAGTAAATATTCTAATCCTTCATTTAAACAAATTGCTTTTTTTCCATTTAAATTTTTAAGCACTGCTTCATATTTTTGTTTTTGTTCATTTATTTTTTGTATATATTTTGTACAATTTTCATTGTAAACTACAGCATTTTTAGCATCATATTCACACAATTTTTGACAAATTGTTTCTACTTGTTTAATGTAGTTTTCTATGCTTGTCCAAATATGTGGGTTTGTTTCATTTTCTTCTATTTTATTTAAAATATTTATACTACTATCTATTACTTTTAAGTTTGGATATGCAGTAACAATTTTTTGCATAAAACTTTCTAAACCTAGCCCATTTTGAATATATATATCAGCATTTTCTATTTTTTTCATATCAGATGTTGATATTGTATAATCATGTAAACATCCTACATTTACATCTGTCATATTTACAAGTTCTATTCCTTCTATGTTTTGGGTTAAATTTGCTGTGATTACATAAATTGGATAAAATGATGTTACTATTTTTAAGTTTTCATTTTCTACTTTATCTTTTTTATTAGCTGAAGTCCAAATTGCTAAACTTAATGCTAGTAATATTATTAAAATTATTATAAATATTTTTTTATTCAAATTCTTTACCTCTCAATTTATTTAAATTTACTTACTATCTCATTGTAATTTTCCGCATTTATAATTGCACTACCCGAAACTAATATATCAACACCAGCTTCTTTTACAGCTTCTGCATTTTCGGTATTAATACCACCATCTGCTTCAATATCTACTTCTAAATTATTTTCGTCAATATAATTTTTTAGTTGTTTTATTTTTTCTAAGGTTTCTGGTAATAGCTCTTGTCCACCTTCTCCAGGTTCAACTGTCATTACAAGCACTAAATGTATAAATGGCAAGTATTCATAAATTTCTTCAATTTTTGTATTTGGCTTTATTGAAATTCCAACCCTAATGTTATTTTCTTTAATCATTTTTATCCATTTAAATACTTGTTCTTTATCTTTTGCTGCTTCTAAATGAAATGTTATTATATTTGGTTCAAATATTTCAAAACTTTTTATATAATTTTCAACATCTTTTACCATCAAATGTACATCTAATGGCAAATTTGAAATTTGATTTAAATATTCACTATACTCAAGCATTTTATTTGTTGTATTATTTTTTACAAATTCTCCGTCCATCACATCAATGTGAAAATAGTTTATTCCTGATGTTTCAAGATTATATAATGTTTGTATTGCATTTTCGTTTTTTACATTTAATATTGAAACTGATACTTCTACCATTTTTAATTTCCTTTCATTTAATATTATATAGTACTACTTAAACAAAATATCTATTTTAACTCCGCATAAATTTTTAAATAACTCTCATATCTTCCCTTAGAAATTTTACCAGAGCTTAAAGCTTCTTTAATTCCACACTTTTCTTCTTTAATATGACTACAACCTTGAAATTCACATTTATTTAAAAATGGAACAAACTCAACAAAATAATGGCTTAAATCTTCTTTTGATATTTCATTTATTTCAAATGTTGAAAAACCTGGTGTATCTGCTATATATGAATTTTCTTTGTATTTATATAAGGTGGTAATTGTTGTTGTGTTTTTTCCTCTTTGATTTTTGTCACTTATATCTCCTTCTTGTGTTAGCTCTTTTTTAAATATTGAGTTTATAAGTGTAGATTTTCCAACACCTGAATTACCGGCAAATGCTGTCGTTTCATTTTCTAATTGTTGTTTTATTTTTTCTATTTGTAACCCATTTTTTGCATTTGTTTGTATTACTTTATAACCTATATTTTCATATATATCAGCAATTTGTTGTATTTTTTCGTTTTCTTCTAAATCTACTTTATTTAAAACTATTGTCACTTTTAATCCCATAAGTTCTGCAAATACTAATTGCTTGTTCAATAGCAATAAATCTGGAACTGGCATTTTCATAGATACCACTAATATAAGTTGTGTTAGGTTTGCCATTTTAGGCCTTTTAAGTTCATTTTTTCGTGGAAGTATGTTTTCTATTATACCTTCTTTTTTTTCTAAATTTGTAATAGTAAATTCAACTTTATCTCCTACCAGTGGACTAATCTTTTCTTTTTTTAACTTTCCCCTTGCTAAGCATTTATACACTGTTTCATTTTCTTCCACCTGATATACATTTGAACTAGTACAAATAATTATTCCTTTTTGCATTTTCTCTCCTTTTTATTAGTTTAAGGCGTTCCTTTTACAAATTCAAAGGTACGCCTTAATAATGAAATTAGTCTATTGAAAGAACTGGATTATCAACAGATAAATCAAATTGTTTTGTTGTTTTCTTTATATCATTTATCCATATTTTTACTGTTACAGTACCTTTGCCAGAAATTTCAGCTATTATTTCTGTTTCATCTTTTCTATTTACATCACTATATACTGTTTCATCATTTACTGTAATTTTTACATTTACTGTTGGTTCTATTTCATTTCCTGTTTCATCAACTTTTATTTCAGATTCTCCACCAAGGAAAGATTTTAAATTTATTTTAACTACTCCTATTTTTATTTCTTCTATTTTATTAACAGTAATTGTAACTTTTGCTTTTTCTTCAACAGTTGTTCCTGCTTCTATACTTTGCTTTATTACATTTCCATTTACTTTTGACATGTCTTCTTCATATACAATTGTAACTGTTAAATCTGACAGTTTCTTTTTAGCTTCTTCTTCTGTATCACCAATTACATAAGGCATTGAAATTTCTTTTAAACCTGTTCCTATGCTTACATGTAATTTTATAGTTTCACCAACTTTTATTTCTTCGCCTTCTTCAATTTCTTGTTTTATAACTATATCTTTTTCCACGGTTTTGCTTGTTTCTTCAACTTTTTCTACATTTAAATGCATTTCATCTTTTAATTGTTTTTCTGCTTCTTCATAGGTCTTTCCAACAACTTTAATCATTTTTACCATTTCTGAGCCTTTGCTAATTTTCAATTTAACAATGCTATTTTCTTTTACTGTTGCACCTTCTGCATAAGGTGGTTCTTGTGAAATTATTTTTCCTGCTTCAACTTCATCATTAAATTCTTCTTCTGTTTCTAAAGTTATTTTTTCTTTTCCAAGTGTTACTTTTGCTTCAGCTAGTGTTTGACCTACAAAATTAGGTAAATTTACATCCTTTGGTAAACCTACTTTTAATATTGCTTGAACTCCAAAAAATCCAGCTAATGGAATTATAATTACTAGCAATATAATTATAATTGCAATCCAAACTTTTTTTGCTACTGGGTGTTTTTTAAAATATTTAGCTAATTTATTTTTTTGTTTTGATTTATTTTCATTTTTCATTTCATTAATTGGCTCTTCGCCTAGTACAGGTATTCTTTGTGTGTATTGCAATTTCTCTGCATTACTTTTTACAAATTCTCCTTCTGGATTTTTTAATGCCATGCTTAAATCTTTTAACATTTCTGTTGCACTTTGATACCTTAATGTTGCTTCTTTTTCCATTGCTTTCATTATTATTTTATTTATTGAAAGTGGAATAGAAGGATTTAGTTTTATTGGCTCTACTGGCTTTTCTTGCATGTGTTTTAATGCAATAGATACAGGAGTATCAGCATCAAATGGAACTCTGCCTGTTAGCATTTCATACATTACTACACCTAATGAATAAATATCTGATTTTGCATCTGTATAACCACCTCTTGCATGTTCTGGTGAAAAGTAGTGTACTGACCCAATTGTTGTTCCAAATGCTGTAATTGTTGAATTTGAAACAGCTTTTGCAATTCCAAAGTCTGTTACTTTTGCAATTCCATCTTCAGTTATTATAATATTATGTGGTTTAATATCTCTATGAACTATACTATTTCTATGTGCTGTTTCCAAAGCTGAAGCTACTTGAATTGCAATATTTAAAGACCACTTCCATGGTAATACTCCATCTTCATTTATTATTGCTTTTAAAGTTTTTCCCTGTATAAGCTCCATAACAATATAGTAAATATTTTCTTCATGTCCTACGTCAAATATTGACACAATATTTGGATGTGTAAGGCTTGCAGCTGCTTGTGCTTCAGTGTTAAACCTTTTTATAAATTCTTCATCTGTAGTAAATTCTTCTCTTAAAACTTTTACTGCTACATACCTTTTCAGAATATTGCATCTTGCCTTGTATACAGTAGCCATACCGCCTTCACCAATTTTTTCAAGTATTTCATATCTATTTCCTATTACTTTACCTACTAAATTCATATTTTTCTCTCCCCTATATTATAGTTATAACCGTTATGTTGTCATATCCACCAGCTTCATTTGCTAAATTCACCAAAATTTCTGGTGCATTTTCTTTATTTTCTTTTACTATTTCATATATTTTATTTTCTTCTATCATATTTGTTAACCCATCTGAACACATTAAAAATATATCATTTTTTTCTATATTTCTTGCTCTTATATCAGGTTCAACATAAGAAGTACATCCTAAAGCCTTTAATAGCATGTTCTTTTTAGGATGATGCATAGCTTCTTCCCTAGTAATTTTTTTATCTTCTACTAATTGCTGAACATAGCTGTGGTCTTTTGTTATTTTACGTCCAACGTCTTTTCTAATTAAATATACTCTGCTATCTCCTACATGTCCTATATATATCTTATTATTATATATGAGACAAACATCTAAAGTAGTACCCATACCTTGTAAATTTTCATCTTTTTTTGATTCTTCATAAACTACAAAATTTGCATATTCCATTGCATCTTTTATTAATTTTAAAATAGAATCTTTATCATGCTCCGTTTTTTCAAAATTGTTTTGTATATAGTTTTTAGTTGTTTCTGCTGCTAGCCTACTTGCTATTTCTCCACCATTATATCCACCCATTCCATCTGCTAAAATATATATTTGTAATTCACTTTCTGAAGATGGAACATAGTAATAATCTTGGTTCATTTCTCTTGCTTTGCCAACGTCAGTTTTAGCAAAACCTTTCATTTGTTTTCCTCCTGTTTTTTTAAATTTTTTCTTCTTAATTGACCACATGCTGCATCTATGTCACTTCCTAATTCTCTTCTAATTGTTGCTACAATTCCATGGTCATTTAAGTAATCTCTGAATTTTATTATATTATCATTACTGCTTTTTGTAAATTTACCATTTTCAATTTTATTTATAGGTATTAAGTTTACGTGGCATAACATTCCTTTTAATAAATTTACCAATGCTTTTGCATCTTGCAAATTGTCGTTATTATCTTTTGCTAATGCGTATTCAAACGAAACTCTTTTATTTGTTTTTTTTATGTAATATTTGCATGCATCAATAAGTTCTTCTATTGAATATAAATTATTTACTGGCATCATTGCACTTCTTTTTTCGTTGTTTGTTGCATGTAATGAAATTGATAATGTACATTGTAATTCTTCATTTGCAAAATCATATATTTTTGGTACTAACCCTGATGTTGAAATACTAATATGTCTTGCTCCTATATTTAACCCTTTTTGGTTATTTATTATTCTAATTGCATGCATTACATTATCATAATTGTCAAAAGGTTCGCCTATTCCCATAAATACTATATTTGAAATATGTTCACCAATATTTTGCTCTACTGCTAATATTTGTTCTACTATTTCACCTGCTGTAAGGCTACGGCTAAAAGCTATTCCAGTTGATGCACAAAATTTGCAACCCATTTTACAACCAATTTGTGATGATACACAAATTGTTTTTCCGTGGTGATATTGCATTAAAACTGTTTCAATTGCGTTTCCATCTAATACATCAAACAAATACTTTATAGTACCATCTGATGATTCTTGCTTTTTTAATATTTCAAAATTACACATTGTATAATTTTGTTTTAATTTTTCTCTTAGTTCCAGTGATATGTTTGTCATTTCATCAAAGCTTTTAACTTTTTCTACATAAATCCAATTAAATATTTGCTCTGCTCTGTATCCTTTTTCTCCTATGGATATAAGTTCTTGCTTTAATTCATCTAAATTATATTCTTTTATATTTTTCATTAATAAGTCCTTTTTATTTACATTTCTACATGATATTTATACCATAAGATGTATTTTTTTTCAATATGTTAGCTAAAAAACTCATAGTTTCTTCGGTTAATTTTATTTGATTTTTTATATAAATTATGCTATAATTATAAGTAATTAAGGCAAAAGTCTTATTGTTAGCATATCCCCAAATAAATAATTTTTAAGGAGAAAAAGTAAATGGCAAACTTTGATTACCTAAACTATCAAACAAGACTGGCAAACGGTTGTGTAGACAATCGGTCAAGTTCGTCAAACGATGGTTCTCGATTTGAAAAAGTTTCTCAATTTGAGATAGATCGTCACAATGCTGAGGTATTCCGTTCTAACAACGGAGTATATCCTGACTGGTACACACGTGGCTTAAGGTAACATTAAAAGACCATCATCAGATGGTCTTTTTTTACTGGAATTTGTTTGCGTATGCCCAGAAGGCCATACACAAACATTTATTGGTACTCTACTTTTTCCTTATGCTTTTACATTTCCCCATTACTGCTCTAATTCTAGTTGGACATCAGACTGAAGAGAAACTACAGGGCAAAACGCAAGGCTGTAGGTATAGCTGAGGTCGTACACAAGGCCGCCGTAGTCAAAGGCCACAAGCATCACGATGTCAGAGTAGTTAGCAGAAGGCGAAGCCAGCCAGTAATATTGGTTACTTCCTGGGTAGTACATACTATCTATGGCACTATCTGTTTTTACTGTATAATTTGATGTACTATAATAATATCCATTGCTTGCTGAACTACTATTATATGGCCCTACTCCATATCCATAATTATTTGTATTTCCATTATAAGGATATTGATAAAATAATTTT
>CAZUAJ010000034.1:0-9815 GCA_964618105.1 uncultured Clostridium sp.
AGAAATAGTTGAAATTAAAGATATTACTCCGCCAGCAGACATTAGAGATGCAATGGAAAAACAAATCAATGCTGAGAGAAATAAAAGAGCTTTAATTCTACAAGCAGAAGGTGAAAGACAATCTGCTATTACTTTAGCCGAAGGTAAAAAAGAAGCTGCTATTCTAGAAGCTGAAGCTGACAGAGAAGCTAAAATTAGAAGAGCTGTTGGTGAAGCTGAAGCGATAAAAAAGGTTGCTGAAGCTAAAGCTCAAGAAATTCATTTAGTTTATGATGCTATGATGAAAGCTAAACCAGATGAAAAATTAGTTCAATTAAAATCATTAGAAACATTAAAAGAAGTTGCTAATGGTGAAGCTAATAAAGTATTTATTCCTTTTGAAGCAACAAACACATTAAGTAGTTTAGGCGCTGTTAAAGAAGTTATGAAAGATAAATAAAATTTAAACAAGGGTGTAGATAAATTATTTACACCCTTGTTTAATTTTCAACTGTATCATCTTTTATATAGTATTTTGTTCCTAACATTTTGTCTGGTAAGTATTGTTGCTCTACCCAATGATTTGGATAGTCATGTGGATATTTGTAGCCTACTCCATATCCTTCTTGTGACATTCCTTCTGCAGGCGCATTTCTAATGTGCATTGGTATTGTACCTGTATCTTTATTTGCTACATCTTCTAGTGCCCTATTTATTCCCAAATATGAAGCATTAGACTTTTTGGAAGTTGCTACATAAACTGTAGCTTCTGCTAAAATTATTCTTGCTTCTGGCATTCCTACCATTGTTACTGCTTGCATGGCTGATGTTGCAATTACCAAAGCATTCGGGTTTGCCATTCCAACATCTTCTGCTGCTGAAATTACTATTCTTCTTGCCATAAACACTGGGTCCTCACCTGCATTTAATGCTCTAGCCAAATAAAATAGTGCAGCATCTGCATCACTTCCACGCATTGATTTTATAAATGCACTAATATTGTCATAATGGCTGTCCCCTTTTTTATCAAATACTGATTTTCTAGTTTGTACACACTCCTTTAGAATTTCATCTGTAATGTTTATTGCTCCATTTGAATCCAGTTGTGTTGTTAAAACAGCAACTTCTAACCCATTTAGCGCTGTTCTAACATCTCCACCTGAGGTTATTGCAAGTTTTTTTAATGTTTCATCTTCTACTTTTATGTTATAGCTACCTAGTCCATCTTCTGCGGTTAAAGATTTTTTTAACACATTAAATATATTTTCATTTGTTAATGGTTGTAAATGAAACACCATTGATCTTGAAATTAAAGCCTTATTTACTTCAAAATATGGATTTTCTGTTGTTGCTCCTATTAAAATTATAGTTCCATTTTCCACATAAGGAAGTAATGCGTCTTGTTGTAATTTATTAAATCTGTGTATTTCGTCTATAAATAATATACATTTACCAGATGGATTTAGCATTACATTTTGTGCAGTTTCAACTGCATTTTTTATATCTGACACCCCTGATGTTACTGCATTTATTTTTAAAAATTTATATTTTGTTGTATTACTAATAACTCTAGCAAGCGAAGTTTTTCCACAACCTGGTGGTCCCCATAATATAATACTAGATAATCTATCTGCTTTTATTGTTCTATATAAAATTTTATCTTTTCCTAAAATATGTTCTTGTCCTACATAGTCTTCTAATGTTTTTGGGCTCATTCGGTAGGCAAGTGGTTTACTTATGTCCATTATTAAAAGCTCCTTTTTTATTTTTAGTGATAATTTTTATACTATCACCTGTATTTTTTCTTTACTAAAACATTGAAAAAGTTGCTTTACCAACTCTATTTTAATAATTACTATATTCCTAAAGTTTTTTTGCTAAATTAGAAAGTCCTTTTTTAATAATTTCTTCTACTGATAATGGTGTTGAGTCTACTTTTTGCAAAGCTTCTACAATTTCGTGTTTACTGTAGCCCAGTACTTGTAATGCACTTATTGCTTCAGATAGTTTTTCATCTTCTTTAATAACTTGTTCTATATTTGTAACTGTTTCTCCTTCTGTTATTGAAATTTCTTGCTCTTTTTTTAGTTTATCTTTTAGCTCTAGTATTGCTCTTTGAGCTGTTTTAGGACCTATGCCAGGTACTTTTTTTAGTATTGCTACATCATTTGATATAACAGCCAATGCAAATTGAGATGGATTAATATTTGAAAGTATGCCTAACGCACCTTTTGCACCAATTCCACTAACCCCTAACAATAATTCAAACATACGTAGTTCTTCATTTGTTAAAAAACCATATAGACTTACATCATCTTCCCTAACTCTCATAAATGTGTATATTTGTACTTTTTCACCTATATTTCCCACTTTTGATATAGCTGATTCTGGCATAAATATTTTATAACCTAATCCACCTGTTTCTACTACTATATAACCTTTTGTTTTTATTTCTAAAATTCCTTTTATATATGCTAACATTTTTCCTCCGTTTATCAAATATTCTAACACTTATATTAACAATTTCAAAAATATTTTATCATAATATTTAAAAATTGCAAGTATTTTTTGCAAATTTTTGTTTGTTTTATAACTTTTATTTTATAGTTGATTTTTGCGTTTTTTTTTCTTATAATATTTACATAATAATTTATTGCACGGAAAGGAATTAATTTAAAAATGGAAAATTGGCTTAACAGAACTGAATATTTAATTGGAAAAAATAATGTAAACAAACTTGCAAATTCAAATGTTGCAGTATTTGGCTGCGGTGGTGTTGGTTCTTATGCAATTGAGGCATTAGCACGCAGTGGAATTGGAAGTCTTACTTTAATTGATAAAGATATAGTTGATATTACAAATATAAATCGTCAACTTATTGCAGATACCAGTACTATTGGTAGACCTAAAGTTGAAGTTCAAAAAGAAAGACTTTTAAAAATAAATCCTAATTTGAATATTACTACATATCAAATTTTTTATGATGCTTCTTATGCTGATGAAATTCTAAATAATAATTTTGACTATGTTATAGATGCTATTGATTGTGTTAGTTCTAAAATTAACCTAGTTGAAGAATGTAATAAAAAAAATATTCCTATTATTTCTTCTATGGGGACTGGTAATAAACTAGATCCTACCAAATTTGAAATTTCTGATATAAGCAAAACTTCAGTATGTCCATTAGCCAAGGTAATGAGAAAAGAACTTAATAAACGCGGAATTAAACATTTAAAGGTTGTATATTCAAAAGAAGAACCACACCGTTTTGATGAAACCAATAAAAAAAATCCTGCAAGTATTAGTTTTGTTCCTTCTGTTGCAGGATTAATTTTAGCTGGTGAAGTTATTAAAAGTTTGTTACTACTCTAATTCTAGTTGGGCATCAGACTGCAGAGAAACTACAGGGAAAACGCACCGTCGTCGGTATAGTAGCTACGGTCCACAATGCCGCCGTTGCCATAGTTCACATACACCACGTAGTTAGAGTTGCAAGCAGAAGGCGAAGCCAGCCAGTAAGATCTTTCGCTTCCTGGGTAGATACTTAAAGTTCGCGCAGGGAAAAGTACATTTTTATTTTCAAAGTAAGCTTGTGTGGAAACCGACAAATTATAAGCTGTTATAAAATTTACGTAAGTAAAATTTTATTTACAGCTTATTATGCAGTTGGAACGAACGCAGAAAATAAAAATGTATTAGTTAAAAGCAATAAAATAGCCTGTATTCTTAGATACAAGCTATTTTCAGTAATTATTTGTTGGTTGGGCTGGCTAGATTCGAACTAGCGCATGCATGAGTCAAAGTCATGTGCCTTACCGCTTGGCTACAGCCCATTATATGGGGTGGAAGATGGGACTCGAACCCACGGTCTCCAGTGCCACAAACTGGCGCGTTAACCAACTACGCTACATCCACCATTTATATATGCATTTCACAACGCATATATAATTTTACAATATTTTATATACTTTTGTCAATACTTCAAAAATATTTTTTGTGAATTTTGTGTTACAAAACAAATTAATATATACTCCATATACTAAATTATATTTCTTTTGCCCAAAGTATTAATCTTGCACTAGAATCGTCTGTACATGTACTTACAGATATTTCTCTTTTTCCATTTGTATTTCTAGTTGCATAGCTAAAATCGTTAGAGTCAGTTTGATATTTTTTATAAATTTCATAAGTTACTTTTTTACCTGACATATCTGTTATATATATTTTATCTCCAATTGACAATTTTTTATTATTCGAAAAAAATGTACCATTTCTATAATTATGTCCAGCCAATACGGTGTTTCCAACTTTATTAACACCTGGTCCATATAAAATTGCTATTCCAGATTCGAGTGCTTTTGCTGATGAATCATTTAAAATGGCATATTTTATATTTGTTTTTGGTATTTCAATAGTTCCTGCTACTTTCAATCCGTTTAATGTTAATTCTTTATTTGAAGAAGAACCACTGTTGTTATTATTTTGTTCATTATTACCATTATATTCATTGTTGTCTACTATCAAATCCGAATTTGTTAGTGTATCATTATTTTCAATGTTGCTTGGTATTTCACTGTTATTGTCTTCATTGTTTTCTGTAGTATTTCCTTCTACATAACTGTTAAATTGTTCAAAAAAGTCTTTAGTTTTGCTAGATGTACTTGAGGCTTTATAAAAATCTATTCCTATAAATATTAAAAGTCCTATAATAGCTAAAATACCTATTATTAACAAAATTGATAGTAATTTGTTATATTTACTATTTAACATTTGTATCCCTCCTATTTTTCATTTCTTAGGTCATTATATATAAATTATATCATATTAATAAAAAATAATCTATATTTACTAAATAACTTTTGGTCCCATTTTTCTTCCTGCTAATAAATGAAAATGTATATGCATAACTTCTTGCCCAGAGTCTTTACCACAATTTGCTATTACTCTAAAGCCATTTTCTTCTATTCCTATTTGTTTTGCTATTTTATTTATAGCAACAAATATTTTACTAATTAGGTAACTTTCTTTTTCTTTTACTTCAAGTAAAGTTTCTATATGCTTTTTAGGTATTACTAATATATGAATTGGTGCTACTGGGTTAATATCGTTAAATGCAATTACATCATCATCTTCATACACTTTTTTTGAAGGGATTTCTCCTTTTATTATTTTACAAAAAATACAATCTTTCATTTTATATTTCCCTTTCTATTTTATTCTAAAATTGCTTTAATACGTCTAACTCCTGCTGAACTTGATTCTTCTTTTTTTATTTTAAAGTGTCCTAATTCCGCTGTATGTTTAGCATGTGGTCCACCACAAATTTCCTTACTAAAATCTCCTATTGTATACACTTTTACTCTGTCGCCATATTTGTTTTCAAACAAACCTGTTGCACCCATTGCTTTTGCTTCTTCAAGTGTCATTTCTTCACACATTACTGGCAAATCACGTTTTATTTGTTCATTAACAATTTCTTCTACTCTGGCAATTTGCTCTGGTGTCATTTTTTGTGGATGTGTAAAGTCAAATCTTAGCCTTTCTGTTGTAATATTTGAACCACTTTGATTTACATGGTCACCCAATACTATTTTTAAAGCCTTGTGTAACAAGTGTGTAGCTGTATGATATTTAGCTGTTTGTTCATTTTGTTCAGCAAGTCCGCCTTTAAATTTTTGTTCACTACCTAGTCTTGATTTTTCTTGATGTTCTTTGAATAATTTATCAAACTCAGAAGTGTCTACTTCTAAACCTTGTTCTTTTGCTAAATCAGATGTAATTTCTGGTGGAAATCCATAAGTTTCATATAATTTAAACATAGTATAACCATCAATTGTGTTTTTATTTTCTTGTTTTAATTTATTTACAGCTTTTTCAAATTCTTTTTCACCGTGTGATAATGTTTTAACAAATTTATCCTTTTCATCAAGTATTACCTGTTTTATTGTTTCTTTGTTTACTACTAATTCTGGATATAACTCTTTTAAAGTTTCTATATATAAATCTATTAGTCCTTCAAGTTCACTTAAGTCTATTTGTAGTTTATTTAAGTGTCTTGTCATTCTTCTAATTAATTTTCTAAGTACATATCCACGGTCAATATTGCTTGGTCTTCCGCCATCTGATATAACCATTATACTTGCACGTAAGTGTTCTGCAACAATTCTTCTGCTTTCAATATTATCTTGTTTGGCTAATTGTTCTAGTTTTTCCATTACTGGTGCAAATAGTTCTGTATCATAAGGCGTTTTCTTTCCTTGTAATAACATTGTAACTCTTTCTAGTCCAAAACCAGTATCTACATTTTGTTGCTTTAATTTTGTAATAGTTCCATCTTTTGATTTATAATATTCCATAAATACATTATTCCAAATTTCAACATATTTGCCACATCCACATGATGGTTGACAATTGTCTGAACAAGCTGGTTTACCTGTATCTAGAAATATTTCTGTGTCTGGTCCGCAAGGTCCTTCTTCTCCTGCTATCCACCAGTTGTCATTTTTTCCATAAAAGTATATTCTTTCTTCTGGAATTCCTACTTTTTTCCATACATTTGCTGCAACTTCGTCTTTTGGAGCATCTTCATCCCCTGCAAAGCAAGTAACTGATAGTTTGTTAGGGTCTATTTCTAGCACTTTTGTTAAAAATTCATAACTCATAGATATTGATTCTTCTTTAAAATAATCTCCTAGTGACCAGTTTCCTAACATTTCAAAATATGTTAAGTGGCGGTTATCTCCTACTTCGTCTATATCGTTTGTTCTTAAGCATTTTTGATAATTTGTAATTCTTGTTCCTGCTGGATGTTTTTCTCCTAATAAATATGGTACTAATGGTTGCATTCCAGCTGTTGTAAATAATACAGATGGGTCATTTTCTGGTATTAGCGGTGCACTTGGAATAACACTATGTCCGTGTTCTTTAAAAAAGTTTAAATATTTATTTCTTAATTCTATTGCTTTCATATATAAATTTCCTCTCTTATTTTATACGTTTTAAATTATACAATAATTGCCATTAAATTGCAATATTAGTCAAAATTTATTTTAAATTTACAATTTAATGGTTAGTGTCACTAAAGGATGGATTAATGTTATTTTTACAGTAACTACTCTTTATTCTGTACAGGATAACTATTTTGTATTTTCAAGTTTGCTTGTGTGGGGACCGACAAATTTTATGTTACAGAATAACTTTTTGTATTGTATTTTCTAAATTTTTGTCAGTTTTCATTTTTACTACCATATAATTTGTTGTATGACCTTTTAAGTAATTTCCTTCTCTTTCTTCTAGTAAAACTTCAACTTCTTTTCCTATATATTTTTGGTTATATTCATTTTCATTTTTATTTGATAGTTCTATTAATTTGTTACTTCGTTTTTCTTTTATATTACCATCTATTTGATTAGGCATTTTAGCTGCAACCGTTCCACTTCTTGGCGAATATTTGAATATGTGCATTTGATAAAATTTTATTTGTTTTAAAAATTCATAAGTTTTGCTAAACTCTTCTTCTGTTTCCCCTGGAAACCCAACTATAATATCTGTTGTTAAATGTACCTGTGGATATGTGTTTCTTAACAATTTTGCTACTTGTTTGAATTGTTCAATAGTATATTTTCTATTCATTCTTTTTAATGTTTCATCACATCCACTTTGTAATGATAAGTGAAAGTGATCACATATTTTTGAAAGTTTTTTTAGCCTTTCTACAAATTCTTTTGTTATTAAAGTTGGTTCTAAAGAACCTAAACGAATTCTTTGTATTCCATCTATTTTTTGAATTTCTTCTAATAAATCTATTAATTTATATTCTTGTTTTCCTATTTTGCTTAAAGTTTCTTCGTTAAAATCTTTTCCATAAGATGCTATATGTATGCCTGTTATAATAACTTCTTTTATTCCTTTTTTTGCAACATCTGTTATTTCCTTTATTACACTTTCTGGTTTTCTACTTCTTATACGTCCTCTTGCATAAGGAATTATACAGTATGAACAAAATTGGTTGCAACCATCTTGCACTTTTATAACAGCTCTTGTCTTTTCAGTATATGTAACATCTCCAAAATCCAAAAATTCAGTTTGATGTAATACATCTGATACATATACATTTTTACTTGCTTGCTCTAAGTATTTAACTATATCATTTTTTTCGTTTATACCTAGTATTAAATCTATTTCTGGAATTTGCTCTAGTTTTTCTTTTGCTACTTGTGCATAACAGCCTACTGCAACTAAAATGGCTTGTGGGTTTATGTCTTTCACTCTTCTTAACATTTGCCTTGATTTTTTGTCTGCCATATTTGTTACTGTACATGTGTTTATAATATATATGTCTGATTTTTCTTCAAAGTCTACTACTTTATAACCTGCTTCTATTAATTTTTGCATCATTGCATTTGTTTCATATTGATTTACTTTGCAACCCAAAGTACAAAATGCTACTGTTTTCATTGCTATTCCTCTTTCTATTAATTATTGACATTTATTTAATATACTACTATATTTTACATAAAAATACAAGCAGATGCTAAAAAAAGGTTTGTATTTCTATCATGTAGGCTACTTACTTATATATTTGTTGTAATTTCAAATTGCAATAAAAAAACAGTTAAGCTAGTTTTTGTTATACTATACTTAACTGTTTTTTATTTTTTCGTTCGTCAATATTTTACTATTTTTGTGTTGCAAAATTTATTCCTCTTGCAACTATATCTTTCATATTTTCAATTAAGTCATCAATTTCTTTTGGTGTGACTATAAAGTTATAATCTACAGGAGTTAATACTTCTTTAATCATTTCATATTTATCTTCTTCTTGCAATTGATTTAAAAATTCATTAGATTTGGCTTCTTGTTGAACCTTTTGAATAAATAAATCTAAGCTATCTGCTGCTATCGTAGCAGCCTCAACAACAGTTGGAATTCCAATTGCAATTACTGGAACTCCTAACGATTCCTTTGTTAATTCTTTTCTTTCGTTTCCAACACCCGCACCTGGCACTATTCCTGTATCTGCCAATTGTACTGTACTACTAATTCTCTCTATGCTTCTTGAAGATAGAGCATCTATTACAATTATTAATTTCGGATGAATATTTTCTACTATTCCTTTTATAACCTCTAGGGTTTCTATTCCTGTAGTTCCAAGAACTCCTGGCGAAATTGCGCTTACTGGTCTTGTACCTTCTTCAAGCACATCTGGCATATATGTTAATAAATGTCTTGTAATGTCTATTTCATTAACAACTTTTGGTCCTAAAGCGTCTGGTGTAACATATAAGTTTCCAAGTCCAACAACTAATATATCATCCTGTGGTTTTACTAAAGCTTCAATTAAATTTTTTAATTCTTTTGTTACCGCTTCTGATGCTTTTTGTATTTGCTCTTCTCCTGCTATTTTCAAATTTTTAATATCTATTGTAATATAATTTCCCTTTCTTTTTCCTATTGCTTGCTCACCATTTTCATTCAATACTTTTACTCTTGCTATTTTTATATTTTCAGAAAAATTTTCTTCTTGAGTTTCTAGTCCATTAATTTCATTTGCTATATTATTTGCCTTTTTAAATAAATCACGTCTTTCCAATGCTAAGTCTGTTCTAAAATTCATAATACAATTTACCTCCAAATATTTTTTCTTATTATTTCCATAAACTTATACATTTATTCTAAAAAAGCTTGCTATTTTTTGTTTTTTTTGCTATTATATTTAAGTAATATTTTTATGCAGGTGTGGCGGAATTGGCAGACGCACAGGACTCAAAATCTAAATGGATTTTTTAGTGCTAAAACTTATAAGTATTGAAAATAGTAATGTTTAGATATTTGCT
>CAZUAJ010000035.1:0-9449 GCA_964618105.1 uncultured Clostridium sp.
TATTTTTCTTTTTAGTATTTTTTCAAGAAAATCTTTTGTTATATTTTCACTTCCTTCTGTCGTTCCTATACTTTCTTTTGCTAATTCATATATTTCTTCTACTTGTTTTTTACTATATCCTCTTTTTACTTTCTCTTTTATATGCTTTAGTAAACTTTCTTTTCCTATGCTTTTTATGTCTTCAGGAAATGGACATTCTTTTAATATTTCCTCTGATGTTCTACTTAATATATTTTTAAATACTTTTGTATATTCTGGAAAATATTCATCTATTGTTGCTACTAATCTGCATTTTACTGCACTTTGTTTTCTTATCAGTTCTGCCCTTGTATTTGATAAATTTCTTAATTCAGCCCATATACCTTCCGGTAAATATGGTTCAAAAAATCTTGCATCTTTTATTAATCTTGCTATTGTCATACAATCTTTTTTATCATTTTTTGTTTGACAATTATCATCAAACTCTTTTGCATTTTTTACATGAAATGGATTTACTGTTACTACTTTAATCCACTCTATGTCTTTTAAATATCTTGCACAGGATTTCCAGTAATGTCCTGTTGGCTCCATTCCTATTATTACTTTTTCAAAATTTAACATTGTTAAAACATTTTTTACTGTTTCTACTAGACTTTCAAATCCTTTTTTGTTATTATGAAAAGAGAAAGATTTTTTTATTTCTTTCCCATTTGGTAGGATTATACCTGCCCAATGTACATTTTTTGCTATGTCTATTCCTACAATAGCATCTGTGCTTTCAATAGCATTAAATTTAAAATATTGTGAATTTGTCATTATTTTTACCTCCAATATATTAATTTCATAGACTTTTGAGTTTGTTGTCTACATTGAAATTATATATTAGGGGTATTTTGTTGTCAAAGTTCATTTTTCATTTATTACAGGATGCTTCTTTAATCTCTATATATTATATCATATTGTTTCTCAAAAAGAAAGTATTTATAATTATAATGTTAATATATTTCCAAATTAGATAGTTTTTTACCTATAAATACAACTTATTATTTTTCTAATATTATTGTTACTGGACCATCATTTTGTAAAGTAACTTGCATGTCTGCTGCAAATTTTCCCGTTGCTACTTTTTTTATATTTTGTTTTTTACATTGTTCTATAAAATATTCGTAAAGTTCATTTGCCATGTCTGGCTTTGCTGCATTTATAAAGCTTGGTCTGTTTCCATGGCTTGTGTCTGCATAAAGTGTAAATTGAGATATTAACAAAAGTTCTCCATTTATGTCTTTTATAGATAAATTCATTTTTCCATTTTCATCTTCAAATACTCTCAAATTTATTAATTTTTGTACTAAAAAATCTGCTATTTCTTTTGTATCATTTGGTCCTACTCCAATTAGTACCATGAAGCCTTGTCCTATTTCTCCAATTATTTTATTTTCTACAACTACATTTGAATTTTTTACTCTTTGTACTACTAATCGCATTTTTCTCTCCTTGTAATTATATTATTCTGCTTTCTTTTCACGAGTCATTAATTTTGTTACTGCTTTTCTTGGTTCTAAGTTATTATATAAAATGTCATAAACTGCATTTACTATTGGCATTTCAATATTATATTTTTGTGCTAATTTGTATGCTGCTTCAATATTGTCCACACTTTCAATTGTCATTCCTACTTCTTTTTTTGTTTCTTCTAATGTAAGTCCTTTTCCTATACATCTGCCTGCTTTTCTATTTCTACTATGTTCACTCATACATGTTACTATTAAATCTCCTAAGCCTGATAAGCCATAAAAAGTATTATGCTCTCCTCCCATTGCAACACCTAGTCTAGAAAGCTCTGTTAACCCCCTTGAAATTAAAGCTGCAAATGTATTATCTCCTAAATTTAGTTCTGTTATAATTCCTGCGCAAAATGCAATTATATTTTTTAATGCTCCGCCTAGCTCTACTCCTTGTATGTCATTACTTGTATAAACTCTCATATTTTCATTCATGAAAGTATCTTGAATTAAATATTGTACGTCATAGTGTTTTGATGCTGCTACAATTGCTGTTGGTATTTCAAGTGAAACTTCTTCTGCATGGCTAGGGCCAGAGAATGCACCTATTTTTATATTTGGTATTTCTTGTTCTGCCACATCATTTAGAGTAGATAAAGTATCAAGTTCAAACCCTTTTGAACATATAACTACTGGTTGATTTGTTATATATTCTTTGTATTTTTTTAAAGTACTTCTAAAAAATTTTGATGGTGTAACATGCAGTATTATATCTGTACCTTCAACAGCCTCTTTTATGTCTGTTGTGCAGTATATATTTTCTGGCATTATTGCCATTGGTAAAAACATACATTTTCTTTCATTATTTATAAAGTCTGCCTCTTCTTGTGCAAATGACCATATTTTTACATTATGTCCAATTTTAGCTGCATGTATTGCCAATGCACAGCCCCAACTTCCGCTTCCAATTATACAAACGTTTTTCATTTATTTTATTCCTTCCTAAATTTCATATTATTTAAAACTTATTTTATTTTCAGTTCCATTTAATATTCTTTGTACATTTGCTCTATGGTTAAATATAACTAATAAAGCAATTATAATACTAAATATTAAATAACTCCAATTACTATTTTCTGTTTGAACAATATAGTTTTGGTTTATAAACGCTACTAATATTGGAAATAAAATTCCTGCTGAAATTGAACCCACTGAAACCATTTTAGTTAATGCTATTAAAACCAATGCAAATACTAAGCAAATCAATCCTATTTGCCAATTTGTCATTAATAATATTCCTAAAGAAGTAGCAATTCCTTTTCCACCTTTAAATTTGTAAAATACCGGGAAGGTGTGCCCTAGTATTACAAATATTCCTGCTAATTGTACTAAAATAGCTTTTGCATTATTATCTAAGTTTTTAACAATATTTCCTATTAAAATTGCTACTAAAATTGCTACTACACCTTTTAATATATCACACACTAATGTTATTGCTGCTGCTTTTTTTCCTACTGCTCTTAACATATTTGTAGTTCCTGCATTTCCACTACCTTTTTCCCTTATGTCAAATCCTGCCGTTTTTTTACTAATAATTATTGAAAAATTAATGCTACCTAATAAATAGGCAATTATTGCAACTATTATATATGTTGCCATTTTAAATCACTCTCCTTTGTATTATTCTTTTTCTCCTTTTTCTCTTACTATCATTCTAATTGGTGTTCCTGTTAAACCAAATTCTTTTCTAATTTGGTTCATTAAATATCTTTCATAAGAAAAATGGAATAATTCTTTATTATTTACAAATACCACAAATGTTGGTGGTTTTGTAGATGCTTGTGTCATGTAGAAAATTTTTAGTCTTTTTCCTTTGTCTGTTGGTGGTTGAACTATTGTTACCGCTTCGCTTAATACATCATTTAATACTGATGTAGATACTCTTAATGCGTTTTGACTTGCTACAATGTTTATCATTTCATATAGTTTATTTACTCTTTGCCCAGTTTTTGCTGATATAAACATTACTGGAGCATAAGATAGATATGATAATTTGTTATATACATCTTTTTTATAGTTTTCCATGGTTTGATTATCTTTTTCTACTTCATCCCATTTATTAACTACAATAATAACTCCTTTTCCTGCTTCATGCGCTTCACCTGCTATTTTTGCATCTTGTGCTGTTACACCTTCTTTGGCATCTAACATTAAAATACATACATCAGCTCTTTCTACTGCTAGTAGACTTCTCATAACACTATATTTTTCTAAGTTATCATTTACTTTGCTTTTTCTGCGAATTCCTGCTGTATCAATAAAAACATATTTTCCAAATTCATTTTGAAATTCTGAGTCTATTGCATCTCTTGTAGTTCCTGCAATATCGCTTACTATTACTCTATTTTCTCCTAGTATTTTATTTACTAATGAAGATTTACCTACATTTGGTTTTCCTATAATTGCTACTTTAATAACTTCTTCATCTTTCTCGTTTTCTAATTTTGGTGGTAATTTGTCATAAATGGCATCTAATACATCTCCTATACCTTTTGCATTTACTGAGGATACAGCATAAGGTTCTCCCACACCTAAATTATAGAATTCATATAATTCATCTGGCACTTTTCCAAATGTGTCTGATTTATTACATATTAAAATTATTGGCTTTTTAGATTTTCTTAACATTAAAGCAATATCTTGGTCTGTTGCTGTAACCCCTTGTTTAATGTCTGTTATAAATAAAATTACATCTGCAATTTCTATTGCCATATCAGCTTGTCTACGCATTTGCGATAAAATAATATCATCTGATAGCGGTTCAATTCCACCTGTATCTACTAATGTAAAGTTTCTGTCTCTCCAATTCGCATCAGCATATACTCTATCTCTTGTAACACCTGGCGTGTTTTCAACTATGGATATTCTTTTTCCAACTACATAGTTAAAAAATGTTGATTTGCCTACATTTGGCTTTCCTATAATTGCTACTATTGGCTTGCTCATTTTTTTTATTTCTCCTTTATATTAATTTAGTATGTTAATTTTCCTTCTAACAAATCATCACTGCTTATCCAATCATTTACATCCACTTCTAAATATTCTGTTTCACTTGTTCTTACTATAACTTCTTTTATGCCACTATTTATTATTAGTTTTCTACACATTTGGCATGAGTTTGCTCCTGGGTCATATTCTCCTGTTTCTACCCTATATAAAACTAAATATAAGGTTCCGCCCATCATGTCTTTTCTGCTTGCACTAATTATTGCATTTTGTTCTGCGTGTACACTTCTACATGCATCATACCCGCCATGCCTTATTTCTGGGAAATGTTTCTTTTTAGTACAATATCCTATGTCAATACAGTTTTTTCTTTCTCTAGGTGCTCCATTATACCCTGTTGATATAATTTCATCATTATTTACTATTACACACCCTACCTTTTTTCTTAAACATGTACTTCTTTCTGCAACTGATTTTGCTATATTTAAATAGTAGTTTGTTTTATCAATTCTATTGTTTTCCATTTTATTATACCCTTTTCCTTATATATTTTTAATGCATTTATATTTTATCATACTATGTCAAATAATGCTATTTATTTTACAAAAAAAACACAGTTTATGAAAACTGTGTTTTTTGTATTATTCTTCGTTTTTTGCAACTACTTCTTTTCCATCATAATATCCACAATTTGGACATACTCTGTGTTGTAATACTTTTTCATGGCAATGTGGACAATCAACTAAATTTTGATTTTCTAATTTCCATGTAGATCTTTTTAAATGTGTTCTTGCTTTTGACCATCTTCTTTTTGGTTGTGCCATTTTAATTCCCTCCCTTGATTGCTTTTCTCTGTAATCTATATTTTAATTTATTACCTAAAAATTGATACTATAAAATTATACTAATTTTTTTTGTGTTTGTCAACCGGTTTATGTTTTATTTGTTAATTTTTAACAAACTTTTTATTAATGAAATGTTTTATACCAAATATACATAATAAAATAATTCCACCAATTAAAAATATATCTGACAAATTACAATTCACTGAATTGGCTATATTTATAAAATCTATTACATATTTTCTAAATAATATATCTATTAAATTTCCTATTGCTCCTGCTAATATTAAAATTAAAGAAAACATTATATTATTTTTTATTTTGTTATATTTTTTTATTAAGTATATAACAATTGGAGCAATAATTATTATACTTTCTAATGCTATTAGTGAAATTTTTATTCCACCTATAATTTCAAAAATTACTCCTTCATTTTGCCAGTAATATATGTTTAATATGTTAGGTATAAGTGTTATGTTTTTATTTATAAATAATATTTTAGTTAATTGGTCTAATAATAATGCAATTATTCCAATAATAATTAGTGTTCTTTTTTTCACCGGCTTATTCCCCCTTGGTTGTATTTATTTTTAGTAGTTTAAATATTTCTACTATTACAATTGGCATAAATACTAATATTGCAATTTCTATAATATTTGCTGTTGGAAGTATTGGTATGCTAAATATGTTTCTTAATGCTGGTACTAATAATACTACAAACATTAATGCTGCCGAACCAACTGTTGCAAGTATTAATTTACTATTATTAAATATTCCTGTTTTAAATATAGATTTTTTGTTGTTTCTAATGTTAAATACATGTACTAATTCTGAAAGAGCTAAAACTGTAAAGGCCATTGCTTGTCCAATTTCAACTTTTACTTCTTCTGCTGATAATGTTCTTAATATTCCATTTGCATCTTTCATTTGCACAACTGGTAATTCACTTTCTGGTGTTGCCAAGCCTATTATAAAAGCAATAAGTGTAAGCAATCCTATCATTATTCCTTGATATATAACCCTAAATACCATACCTTTTGTAAATACACCTTGTTTTGGTTTTATAGGTTTACGGTTCATAATGTCTTTCTCTGCTGGATCAACTGCTAATGCTAATGCTGGCAACGAGTCTGTTACTAAATTTATCCATAATATGTGTATTGGTAATAATGGGGTAATTAAGTTTACATCTATATTAAACCATCTGCTTAAAAGTGGTGTTATTAAAATTGCTACAAATAGTATTATAATTTCGCCAACATTGCTTGATAGTAAAAATTGAATTGCTTTTAGTATGTTATCATAAATACGTCTACCTTCTTCTACTGATGATACTATTGTTGCAAAGTTGTCATCTGTTAATATAATATCTGCCGCTTCTTTTGATACATCTGTACCAACAATTCCCATTGCACAGCCATTGTCTGCTGTTTTTAATGCTGGTGCGTCGTTTACTCCATCACCTGTCATAGCAACTATTTCACCATTTGCTTGCCATGCTTTTACTATTCTAACTTTATGTTCTGGTGAAACTCTTGCATATACACTGTATTTTTTTACATTTTTTATTAATTCTTCATCTGACATTTCTTCTAGCTGGCTACCTGTAATTGCTTCATCTTCATTTTCTAAAATTCCCAATGCTATTGCAATTGCAATAGCAGTTATTTTATGGTCACCTGTAATCATTACAGTTTTTATTCCGGCTGTTTTACATTTTTCAACTGCTTCTTTTACTTCTTCACGTGGTGGGTCTATCATTCCAACCATTCCAACATAAGTTAGATTGCTTTCTATATTTTGCATTTCTTCGTCTGTTGGTTCATGGTCAAATTCTTTATATGCCATTGCTAATACTCTAAGTGCTTCTTTTGCCATTTGTTCATTTTGCTTTGCAATTTCTTTTTTGTATTCAGTTATATCTGTATTTACATTACCATCTATAACATAACTGCTACATTTGCTTAATAGCTCATCCACTCCACCTTTTGTGTATACCATATATTTATTAGGAAATAAATGCACTGTTGTCATAAGTTTTCTTTCTGAATCAAATGGTAATTCTTTTACTCTTTTATATTTTTCTAAAATTGCTGGTTGAAAATCAAGCTTAAAGCCCATATCTATTAGTGCTGTTTCTGTTGGGTCCCCTGTAAGTTTTCCATCTGACACTTTTGTGTCATTGCAAAACATGCTTATATATGTTAATGTTTGTAATTCTTCATTTATTTCATTTGTATTTATATTTTCTAAATTTACTAATTTATTGTTATAAAACACTTTTTTAACTGTCATTTTATTTTGAGTTAATGTTCCTGTTTTGTCTGAGCATATAACTGTTGTACTGCCTAAGGTTTCTACTGCTGGAAGTTTTTTTACAATTGCATGTTTTTTTACCATTCTTTGTACACCAATTGCTAAAACTATTGTAGATACGGCTGCTAAACCTTCTGGTATTGCTGCAACTGCTAAGCTTACTGCTGTCATAAACATTTCAACTGGTTCTTTACCGTATAGCAAGCCTATTGCAAATATTATTACGCAAATTACTATTGCAACAATTCCTAATGTTTTACCTAGTTTATTTAATTTTTGTTGAAGTGGAGTTTCGGTATCTTCAACTTGGTTTATCATTCCTGCAATTTTACCGACTTCAGTATTCATACCAATTTCTACAACAATGCCTTTGCCTCTACCATAAGTAATTAGGCTTGAAGAAAATAACATGTTAGTTCTATCTCCTAAACCAACTTTTTCTTCTTTAATTACGTCAGTGTTTTTTTCAACTGGTACAGATTCACCCGTTAATGATGCTTCTTGTGATTTTAAATTAATTGCTTCAATAATTCTTAAATCTGCAGGTACATAGTCGCCTGTATCTAAAATTACTATATCGCCTGGAACAAGATCTCTTGATGGTATAACTTCAATTTTTCCATTACGCATTACTTTAGCCACGTGTGAACTTAGCTTTTGTAATGCTTCTAGCGATTTTTCAGCTTTGCTTTCTTGAGCTACCCCTATAATTGCATTTACAATTACAACTACTAAAATTATGATTGAGTCTGTTATTCCTTCTCCTTCTAAATATCCTACTATTCCTGAAATAATTGCCGCAATTATTAAAATAATAATCATAAAGTCTTTAAATTCTTCTAAAAATTTAACTAGTAAACTTTTTTTCTTTTTGGCTTGTAACTCATTTAAGCCATACTTTTCTCTGTTTTCTTCAATTTGTTCGTTTGACAACCCTTTTTCAGTTAAATTAAAACTTTTTTCAGTTTCTTCAATACTTTTGTTAAACCACTGTTCATTCATAAGTTATTTTCTCCTTTTTCTGTTCTATATTATATTCTAGTGTCAATATATTTTCAAGTGCTTTTATTAATAAAAGTGTAACAAATATACAAGAGTTAAAAAACAAAAAAATTGTCAAAGTGAGCCGTCCTTTGACAATTTTTATTAACATTATTTATTTAATAAGTAAACCCCTAAATTCAAATAACTTGCAAATAAAGTCCATATTATATATGGTATTTGAAGTAGTCCGGCAGTTTTGTCTTTATCCAAAAATTTTTTAATCATTGTTATTACAAGCACATCTAATAATATAATCCATAAAAATGAAAATAGTCTCCATTTAAGTGTAAAAAAGAATATTGACCATAGTGCATTTACTGCTAATTGAAAATAATAAATTATTTTTATATTTTTATCTACTAATTGTTTGCTTTGTAAAATACCATAAGATATTCCCATTAAAATATACAATATTGTCCATACTATTGGAAATGCAGCACTTGGTGGAGATAGCACTGGTTTTTGTAATGTATTATAGTCAATTGAGCCTGATATTATTAAGCCTACTATTCCCCCTATTATAACTGGTATCAATATTGATTTTGCATATATTTTAAATTTTGACATAAATGTAAAACCCTCCTTTGTATATTTTATTTATTTTGTTTAAAAATATACAGGATTTTTACAAAAAAAAACGAACTATAACTAGTTCGCTTTTTGGAGCGAATCACATACAAGTTACGAACTATGTTCTCTTTCTGCATATAATTATATATAATTTTTTAATAAAATTCAATGGTAGTATGGAAAAAATTGC
>CAZUAJ010000036.1:0-9259 GCA_964618105.1 uncultured Clostridium sp.
ATATCAACTGGTTTAAGTGCGTTTTTCCATTTATTTACTGCTAAACTTAGGTTATAGTATATCACTAAAATGGTATGCTTGTCAATGAATTGAGCATATTTTTTTGCTTTTTGTTACAAGATAATGGTTAGTGTTGCCAGAGGATGGAGTAATGTTAAAAAAAGCAATATATTCTGTACAGAATAAACAGTAGCTACTGTAAAAAAACATTACTCCATCCTTTGGCGACATAAAACATTAAACAGTAGCAAAAAGTAAAAAAATAGGTAAACTACTAGACAAACTACATTTAATATTATAAAATATTTTATGTATTTATACTAAAATTTATTTTAAATAAGGGGATTTTAAAATGTCATTGTTATTAAAATATTTAATTACTTTTTTTGTGGGTATGGTACCAATTTTAGAATTAAGGGGAGCAATTCCTATTGGTGTTTTTACTTTTGGTCTTACATATTTTGAAGCTTTTGTTTGTAGCTTTTTAGGGAACATAGTTCCTATTTACTTTATTGTAAAATTCATTAGACCTTTGTTTGACTTTTTTAGAAGATGGAAAATTTTTAGGGTTGTTATTGATTGGGCTACTGAAAGAGCTACAAAAAAAATTGAAGAAAGTGAAAAATTACAAAATTATACTGCACTTGGTTTATTTTTGTTTGTAGCAGTTCCTTTACCTGGAACTGGTGCTTGGGTTGGTTCTTTAATTGCTAACTTTTTAAATTTACCACCTAAAAAGGCTATTCCACCTATCGTAGCAGGGGTACTTGTTGCTGGTATTATTGTTTTAGCAGGTACCGCTATAACTAAAGGCGGTATTCAATATTTGTTTAATCATGTTAGTTAGTGTAAAATCAAGAATATCAATTAAAAAATTGGGACATTAAAAATGTCCCCATTTATATTTTACACTTAATTTTTGCTAATTTTATATTCTATATATTCTTCAATTAATAACTTAATTACTGTAAATACAGGAACTGCTAAGAACATTCCTAATACCCCAAAATATGCACCACCAACCGTTACTGCAAATATTACTAATAGTGGACTAATTGATAATGAATTTCCAATAATTTTTGGATTAATAATATTTGCATCAATTTGCTGTAATATTATAACTACTATTGCCATTATAATTGCTTGACCAAATCCACCTGTAAAAATTGTAATAATTATGGCTATTACTACCGCAATAATTGCTCCAAAATATGGAATTAAATTAAATAATCCTATTAAAAATCCAAGTAAAATTGAATATTTAACTCCAACTACTGACATAGCAATTGATGTTAATATTCCTACAACTATTGCATCTAAAACCTGTCCGGAAATAAATTTAAAAAATACTTCATTTGATTTGTTAAAATACCTACCAATTAACTCATAAGTATCTTTTTTAAATAATGCATAAGTTAACTTTTTGAAAAATTCTAATATTTTTCTTCTTTCTAGCAATAAATAAACTGAAACTATTAGTGAAACAAATATGTCAAATACACCAGTTACAACATTTATTGCACCTTTGGCATATTCTGTTAATTTTGACAAATTCAAATATTGTTTTATATCAAATTCACCAATTCCCTTTATTGTATTTAAAACAGTTTCATTTTTTAATATTGAATCTTCTGGCAACTCATTTACAGCTTTCATAGTATTACTGTAATATGTTCCAAAATTAGACACTAAATCGCCAATGCTTTTTGATATAGCTGGAACTACAAAATTTAATGTTAATACAATTAATAAAAGTGCAATTATATATACAGTTATAACAGATAAGCCTCTTGCTTTTTTATAAAGTAATTTTGACTTTTTGAACCTTCTAAACCATGCTTCAACTTTTTTACATGGAATGTAGAATAAATATGCTATAAGTAAACCAATTATAAATGGCATTAAAACATCTATAAATCCTTCTATCCATGTTGTTATTTGCCCAAAATTATCTAATAGCTTATATACTGCAATAATTGCTATTCCAAGACTAAACCAATATAGCCATTTTAATCCACGTTTTTTTTCTTCCATTTTTACATTTTCCTTTCTTTTTTATGTTGTCAATTTATACATTGTTTTTTGGCAACATTAAACAAAACATATAATTAATATAAAAATTCTAATATAATACTTTTTGCAGTGAGACTGTGGGGACTAGCGAGCTAGAAGGCGTTATAAGTGTATTTAAAATATTTGTGCAAGCACGGAAATTGTATTACACCTTCTTGCGAAGTAGGGATGGAACGGAAAAAAGAATTATATTAGACCTTTTATTTTAAATAAAGAATTTGTCAAAAATCAATTTCTAAATTGACAGCTGCAGTCCAACCGGGCAATGGTCACTGCCCATAATTTCTGAATAAATGGTTGCTTCTTTTATGTTGTTTTGAATTGATTTTGATACTATAAAATAGTCTATTCTCCAACCTGCGTTGTTGGCTCTTGAATTAAACATGTATGACCACCATGTATATATGTTTTCTTTTGTTGGATATAAATACCTAAAAGTATCTATAAATCCTGAGTTTAATAGTTCTGTCATTTTATTTCTTTCTTCATCAGTAAAACCGGCATTGTGTCTATTTGCTTTTGGATTTTTCAAGTCAATTTCTTCGTGTGCTACATTTAAGTCTCCACATAAAATTACAGATTTGGTTTTATTTAGTTTTAATAAATATTTTCTAAATTCGTCTTCCCATAACATTCTATAATCTAATCTTTCTAATTCTCTTTTTGAATTTGGTGTATAGCAGTTTACTAAATAATATTTTTCAAATTCTAATGTTATTACTCTACCTTCTTGGTCATATTGTTCAATTCCAATTCCATAAGTAACATTAATTGGTTTTTGTTTTGTGAATACTGCTGTTCCTGAATAGCCTTTTTTTATGGCACTGTTCCAATAGCAGTTATATTGTTTAAAAATATTTTTTATTTCATCATCTATTTGATTTTCCTGCATTTTTGTTTCTTGTATGCAAAATATATCTGCATTTTCATTTTCAAAAAATTCTTTAAAGCCTTTTTTTATTACTGCTCTCAAACCATTTACATTCCATGAAATTAGTTTCATATTTTTTATCTCCTCTTATTGCAAATACTATACCATAGCATTTTACAAAATTCAAGTAAAAAAATAGTTCCTAAAAATAGGAACCATTTTTATTACATTGCATTAAAATATACGTTACCACCTATATTTACACCTGTTGCATAACCTGCTGATCTAAATGATAAATAATTGTGGTTTCTTTTTCCATTTAATGCATCTATTACCGCTTGTTTTACATAAGATGGATAATTTCCATTTAACCTTCTTTTCCAATGATTGTCTATTGAATAACAGAATTGACCTGCTGCTTTATATTGGCTTAATGGGTCTGTACCGTTATATCTCCATTTACTGCTTTCTGCTCTGTTTGCTGCACATGTTATAACTGCTAGAGCTGCATTATAACTTGAACATGCTTCTTGAGCTGTAATAGCACATAATAAGTCAAGTTCTGATTCTGAATAAGTCCATTTTCCAGCATATCTAGTAGTTGTACCACCTCTTGATGTTACTTGTTTGTTTCTAACTTCTACAATTTTATTTACTGGTTTTTTAATTATTTTTGAAGAAATTTCATTCTTTTCTATTTCAATATTGTTTTGATATTTAACTTTATAAGTAACTTCTTTAATTCCGTCAACTCCATATTGTATTATTTGATTTTGTTTTGAACCAGAACCTGAAGCAACATTTTTTGTAATTGTTTCAAAAGGTATTTTTACTTTCTCTATTACAATTTTTTCAATAATTGTTTCATAATTTTTTAGTATTTCTTCTTTTGTAATGGTTTCTGATGTTTCTATAACATCTGGAGTTTCTATTTCTTCATCATCTATTTTAGAAATTTTTATTGTGTTATTATCTGACAATTCTGCGTCTAACTCAGGTAATACCTTTTCATCTTCTAATAATATAATATGATTATCATCTAATATGTCTGATATTTTTGTTTTGCTAGTTAATACACTCATTTCATATCCACTAGCTAAAATAATTTTAACATTATTTAATTTTACATTACCAGCTAAAACTGCTGCTGACATTATAAAAACAAACAAAATGCTAATACTTATTATTTTTTTCAGCGATATTGATGCTTTATCATCACTTTTCATATAAAATTTGTTCCCTCCTTTAAAAGCAACACTTATATTATACCATTTTTTAGAATTGTTGTCAAATTTTTGCTGTTTTTTTGTGTTTCCGTAGGCTGTAGGCTTTGTGCCATTTTACATTTTTTGTAATAATTTTAAATCCCTATATATACTAATATTATATGCTTGCTTGTACCACTTTATGATTATTTTTTAAAATGTCAGTTTTGGGGACGTTCCTTTAACTGACAAAAATGTCAGTTAAAGGAACGTCCCCAAAACTGACATTGTATTATTGTAGGTGGCTTTGGCTACTTGTTCTACTGGTATGTTTTTTACTTCTGATATTTTTTGAAGCACATATATTAAATTTGATGAGTCATTTCTAGTTCCTCTTTTTGGTTCTGGCGCTAAATAAGGGCTGTCTGTTTCTACTAAAATTTTGTCTAATGGTACTAAATTAATTGCTTCCGTAGCATTTTTGGAATTTTTAAATGTAATTGGTCCAGCGAAAGAAATATAAAATTCTAATTTTAGTGCTTCACGGATTAATTCAATATTTAGTGGGCAACAGTGAAATACTCCTTTATTTTTTACATTGATTTCATTTTTTAGTATATTTATTGTGTCTTCTACTGCTTCTCTTGTGTGTATTACTATTGGTAAATTAAGCTCATTTGCAATTTCTATTTGTTTTTTAAATGCTATTTTTTGTTCTTTTTTGTTTTGTTTATTCCAATAATAATCTAGTCCTATTTCTCCAATTGCAACTACTTTAGTATTTATAGCTATTTTTTTTATTTCACAAAGTTGCTCATTTAAAACATCTTCAAAGAAAAATTCCTTAACGTCAATGTTTTCATTTTCAAATGTTGGTATATCATTTGGTGAAATTCCAACTGTTGCATATATATTTTCATATTTCTCTGCTATTTTTATTGCTTGTTTTGAAGAATTTAAATTATACCCTGCACATATTATTTTTTTTACTCCTGCTTCTTGTACTTTTTTTAATGTTTCTTCTCTGTCTAATTCAAATTTTTCGTCATTATAATGTGCATGCGAATCAAAAATTTGCATTTTTTTCTCCTTTTTATTCTTGATTATTTTAAATATTAAGTAAAAGTGTAAATGAAGCAATTGCATAATTTTTTATATGAGATAAACTTAAGTCCATTGATTCAATATTTTCAATATGTAATTTATCTAAATTTGCAATTGGTTTACCACTTTTTTCATTTATAATTTCTATTTTATTTAAAATATTGTTTTCTTCTTTTGGTATAATGTCTGAAATTGCTTTAAATATAGCTTCTTTTGCAGCAAATCTTGCTGCATAATGTTGATAAGTCATTTTTCCAGTGTTGTTACAATAATTTATTTCGTTTTTTGTATATACTTTATTTAAAAAAATTTCTCCCTGGCTTTCAATAGCCTCTTGAATTCTATCAACTTCTATTATATCTATGCCAGTTTTTATTTTCATAAGTTTTCCTTCCTATTTTAATGAAATCCACAATTTAATTAAATTTACTATAATTATAATACCTATAATAACAGCAAGCCATCTGTGATGTTTATTGGTTTTATTTATTTCATATTCTTTATATAATAAATCATAATTAATTTTTAATTTTGCAAAATACTCATCTAAAGCTTGTTCTTTTCTAAAATATTTGTCTAAAATTATTCCCATCTGACTATTGGTTACTTCATAAATAAAATCTTTTTTTGCAAAGTTTATAAATTTTAATTTAATATTTTCAAAATTTTTAGCTTGTTTTATTTCATAATTTAATTTATTTAAGTATATTTTTTGATGTAAATAATATATAAAATGATATAATTGTGCATTTTCATATTCATATAATAATGTTGTATAGTTTTTAATGTTTTCGTCTGATGTAAGTAGCACTGTTGAATTGTTTGAAAATCCATAATACATATATTTTTCTTTGTAAATATTTTCTTTTTGATATGTAATATCATTTATTTCTTCACTTGCTGGCTTTAGTGTACGGTATTTTTCAAATTCTTTTTCTAAATTTAAAATATCTGTATTTTCGTTCCATGATTCGTGTTCTAAACAAGCATAAGAATATGTTATTAGTTTGTCTGTATCTATATTTATTTTTTTGGCAGTAATATTTTTTCCTGCTATTTGGGTTAATAACTCGGAAAACTTTTGCATATTATCTAATTTGTTTGTTTGTATTTTTATACTTTCATATTCTTTAGCATGCCCTATGTTTGATATTATTTCTCTAAATTTATAATTAAAATTTAATACATCTGAGAAATTAGCATTGTTTTCTAAAACTGTTTTTACAAGTAAAAAACAAATTCCAGAATTGAAGCACACTATTTCAACCTTATTTATGTCAAAGAATATTCCATTTTTTTCATCAACTTTGCCTGGTATGTCTTGTTCTAAAACATATTCAAAAACATTGCAGTATTTTTTACTTAGTGCAGCTGATTGCATTTTTACATCCATTGTTTCATAACTTTTTATTCCGTTTTGTTTTAATCCCAGTGACCAAAACATTTTGCTTTTTATTTCAGGCAAAAAGTATGAAGCAATTGAAATATGTTTTTGATTGTCAAATAACTTTAGCTTACAATGCTTGTTTTTTAAAAGCTTGTATAAGTAATTTTGGTAATTTTTCTCTTCAATTAAATACGGATATATAAAATATGTATATTGATATTTTGTCTTTAGTTCCATTTCTTCTCCTTTATTTATCTGTATAATAATTCAAATTTAGGTCTTCCCCTATGTGCCATTTACTAATAAATTCAATTATAGAATTGTTTTCTAATTGGTATGCTGGTGCAATTACTTGTTTGCCTTTATAGTTTATGCAACCCCACATTCCATTCTTTTTTACACTTGCAAACCCATATTCATTTTGTTCTTTTGCATCATCATAAATATAGTCAACAACCACAATACCATCTTTATTGACAAATCCGTATTTTTCATCTTTTTTGTCTAAGAATAAAGTATTTGTTGTTAAAACATCTTTATTAGTTTTTTCTTCAAATTTAAAATTGTAATATTTATAATTATCATCTATTCTAATTCTCATATAACCATTAGATGTGTTAATTTCAGATAAAATTCCACTTAATTTAACTTCTAAATTACTGTCTATAAAGTATGAATTTATTTCTCCATTTTTTGTTCCTTCTAAAAATCCAGCATCAGCTCTATAAATTAAAGTTTCATAAACAGGTTTTATTAATTCTTCTCCTGATATATTTACAACTCCATATTTATTGCTTTCTTTTACAATATAGTTATTATCAAACAAATAACTTATGTCTTGATATTTCGCTGAAATTTTTGTTTCTCCATTTAATGTCATAACTCCATATTTATTATTGTTTTTTACAATAACATTTTCTCCATTTATAGAAACAATGTCATCAAATTTTCCTTTTAAATATGTATCTCCATTTGAATTAACTATTTGCCATGTATTATTTTGTTTTACAACATAATTTCCGTTTCCATATAATGCTTTTACGTCTTGATACTTAATTTCTACTGCAGTAGATTTATCTCTATTTATAACTCCAACGTTTTTATTACTGTCTGTTACTATGTAACCATTTTCATATTTATCTGAAATTGGTGCAATTTTAGAATATTCATTTTCTAAAATTGTTGCTCCTATGTTATCTACTAATCCTAATTTTCCTTCTTTTTTAGTTAATAAACTACTTTTTACACCTTTTAAGGTTGTAATTTCATCATATTCACATTTTAATAGTTCTTTTCCTTTAAAATCTACTAATCCATATTTTCCATTTTTTAGTGCTAGTAGCACATCATTTTCATACCATAAGTTATTTTCATTGTCATAGTTTTCTAGTGCTGTAACTGCATCATAACCTGTTATAATTTCTTCATTTTTAGAATTTATAACTTTTGTTTTATATGTATTATTTGTATAGTCCACATCATAAGTGCAAATAAATACATCTTTACTATTGTCTGGAATAATAATTGCTTCAGTATATTCAGCTTTTATAATTGTTTCACCTTTTGAATTTATTACTCCCCATTTTGCGTTTGTATATACTGCAAAATAACGGTTTGGAACATTTTTTTCTTCTAGTTTGTTTTCTCCTTTAAGTATTTTAATTATACCTATAATTGCCATTATTATTACTGCAAATACAATAATAACCGCTATTACTTTTTTAATATTTAGCTTTGGTTTTTGTGAAGTATATCTTTTCCCTTTATTTGACATAATTTTCACTTTCCTCCTTGAAGGCTATACCAAAAACAATAGTATAGCTAATTTTATAGCTATACTATATCATATTTATATATAAAATTACAATATTTTTATGATTTTATTGTTATTTTTTATGTTTTTCAGAATATAGACATTAAATGTCAATGTCAATTTAATTCAAATTATGACATAATTTGTCTAGAGGTTATTATGATAAAAGAAAAAAGAAATAGTTTTGGTTATACCCAAGAAAAAATGGCTAGTATGCTTGATATTAGTTTAAGACAATATGTAAGAATTGATAAAGAAAAATGTTTTCCTAGAAGTGATATACTTAGAAAGTTAATTGTAACATTAAATTTAACTGATGAAGAAATTGGAAAATATGTTAATGAATTTTTAAATAAAAATGTGTCATAAATTTGCATGTTGTTAATATAGAAACATGCTATATAACCATTAACATAGCATGTTCTAATTTACATAAGAATATTTACTTAAAGTCCGCGCAGGGGAAAGTACATCTACATACTTTAAGCCAACCAATTTAATTATGCTTTTATAGTTTATATAATTTTTTGCATTCTCTTTATTGTCTGTATTATGTTAACTTGGTAGGGGTGGGTGTTTACTGCTCTAATTCTAGTTGGACATCAGACTGAAGAGAAACTACAGGGCAAAACGCAAGGCTGTAGGTATAGCTGAGGTCGTACACAAGGCCGCCGTAGTCAAAGGCCACAAGCATCACGATGTCAGAGTAGTTAGCAGAAGGCGAAGCCAGCCAGTAATATTGGTTACTTCCTGGGTAGTACATACTATCTATGGCACTATCTGTTTTTACTGTATAATTTGATGTA
>CAZUAJ010000037.1:0-9151 GCA_964618105.1 uncultured Clostridium sp.
CTTGCATGTCTTATGTGCGCCGCCAGCGTTTATCCTGAGCCAGGATCAAACTCTCATATTTTTGGTTTATTTACTTCGATTTTTCAATCTACTTAAATAACTTTTTTATTGAGTTTTTTGACTCTTAATTATTTTCTGGCTGTGATTTCTCACAGTATTTTTTTATAGATAGTTTGCTTCTATCTTTCTTTATTATTTTGGTTTCTCAAAGGTTTATTGTTTACTTTTCAATGTGCTTTTGTTCATTTTTTAATATGAACGAATGTTATTCTACTACTTTATTTTATAAATGTCAACTATTTTTTTAAAATATTTTTTAATTTATTTTATTAGCAATTTTAGCGCAAAATAATAAATTAGTATTGATGTGATTCTAAAATTGAATTTCTTTACTAATTTACTTTTTATTCACAGTTTTTAATGTGATTTTTTGGCTTAAGTAGTAACTGTATCTATAATACCATATCATTTTTATAAAGTCAAGGGATTTTTTGTAGTTTTTTGAACTTTTTTGTATTTTTATAATAGACATTAGTTTTACAAACTATATTTTATTTTTACAATTTTTCATTTTTTGTAATTATTAAAATTTAGTTTTTTATTTTTATTTGGCCTAATGTCTTTTCTCCCTTATTTATTTCATTTTTCAAATTTCTACTAATATTACGTCATCTCCAATACATTTTATATTTTGCCATTGTATTACTATATCGTTGCTTGCCGAAAACATGCTTAATATTTTATTACTTCCTGGCACTATTATTGATGTAATTGTTCCTGTTTCTAAATCTGCACACACGTCTTGTACAAAGCCTAATCTTTTTCCGTCTTTTATATTTATTACTTCTTTATGTTTAAAATCCATTCCTTTTTGCCCCATTTTTTCCTCCTATATTTTCTTTATATAATATGCTTTTTTTATTTAATAATGCTAAATTTTAAATATTTTGTTTTTTTATTTTATATATGAAGTAAAATATGTTTTTATTATTTATATATTCTTTTTATATGGTTTATTGCTGTTCTTTCTAGCCTTGATACTTGTGCCTGCGATATTCCAATTTCAACTGCAACTTCCATTTGTGTTCTGCCTTCAAAAAATCTTTTGTTTATAATCATTTTTTCTTTTTCGTTAAGCTTTTTCATTGATTCTGCAATTGTAATGTTTTGTGTCCACAGTTCATCAGTATTTTTTTTGTCACTTACTTGGTCTATTATATATATGTTTTCTGTGTTTTCACTATATGCTGGTTCTTGAAGTGAAATGGGCTCTTGAATAGCTTCTAAACTCATTATTATTTCTTCTTTACTAACTTTTAATTCTTTTGAAATTTCTTCAATCGTTGCATCTCTTTTTTCTTCTTTACATATTCTGTCTTTTATTCCTAAAGCTTTATATGCTAAATCTCTCATTGATCTACTTACTCTAATTGTATTATTATCTCTTAAATATCTTCTGATTTCTCCAATTATCATTGGTACTGCATAAGTCGAAAACTGTACATTTTGAGTTGTGTCAAAATTATCTATTGACTTTATTAAGCCTATACATCCTATTTGAAATAAATCATCTAGATTTTCTCCTTTGTTATAAAACCTTTTTATGATGCTCAGTACCAGTCTTAGGTTTCCTTGAATAAATTTCTCTCTTGCTTCTTTATCACCATTTTTTATTTTTTTCATAAGCATTTCTTTTTCTTCTAATGAAAGTAGTGGTAAATTATTAGTATTTACCCCTGCAATTTCTACTTTTTCCAAATTTAACAACTCCTCTTGGAAATAATTTATTATTTTAATTATTTCCAAGTTTTATTGTTTATATTCATTTATAATGTTCCATTATTTGGTAACTTGTTTAACCAGTTTTACTCATAATTTCTTTTTTCATTTTATTTATTATTTTCTTTTCTAATCTAGATATGTAGCTTTGTGATATTCCGTAACATATCTGCAACTTCTTTTTGTGTTTTTTCTTTTCCACTTATAAATCCAAATCTTAGTTCCATTATGTTTCTTTCTCTATTATTCAATCTTTCAATTGATGCTCTCAATAAAGTTTTATCTACTTCATCTTCAATTTGTCTAGATGTAATATCTGAATCTGTTCCTAATATATCTGATAGTAACAGTTCATTTCCATCTCCATCTTGATTTAATGGTTCGTCTATTGAAATTTCCCCTTTTATTTTATTACTTCTTCTTAAAAACATTAATATTTCATTTTCTATACATCTTGACGCATAGGTTGCTAATTTTATATTTTTTTCTGTGTTAAAAGTATTTATTGCTTTCATTAATCCTATTGTTCCAATAGATATTAAATCTTCTAGTCCTACCCCTGTATTTTCAAATTTTTTTGCAATATATACAACTAATCTTAAATTTCTTTCAACAAGTATATGTCTTACAGTTTCATCACCTTTTGCTAACTTTTCTAATATTTCATTTTCTTCTTCATTAGTTAGTGGTGGTGGTAAAGTTTGACTTCCTCCAATATAATAAATTGGCAAATTTTCTTCTATATCATTTCCAATATATCTTACATATAAAGTATTTATACTATCTTTTAGAACTTGTAATAAGTTCATTTACTTCACTCCCTTCTAGTAAATCAAGTCCAAATATTGCAGAATAATAATTACTTAGTTTTTGCTGTGAAATTCCAATAATTATATCATTTCTTTTTTCTATTTCTTCTTGTTGTATTGTTACTTCATCAGCTTTTATTCCTAGCATAAGTCCATTTTGTTTTCCTATTGATGAAAATGGTATTATTTTTATTCTGTTTAAATACTGACTTGTTTCTTTTGTATTGTTAAGTATTTCTTCTTCACCTCCTATTATTTTTTCTATATTATTCAGCAGTTCTTTTGGCAAAATAGAATATAATTTCATTTTTTCAACTATAATTACAGGCGATTTTGTTATAGGATCTTTAAGCATATTTCCTGTGTCGAGCATTGCTTCTAGAATTTGTTCTTTGTCTAATACTTTTATTTTTATTGTGTATATCATGTCTTTTTTCTTTATTTTGGATTTTACTATTTTAAAAGCTGTTTGTATTATTATAAAGCCTACTATTCCACCTAATAACGCAACTTTTATTGGATATGTTCCTATATAAACTCCATTTTTCATTAATATATCTTGTGGTTTAATAAAATATAATAATGCAAATGCGCATCCTCCAAAAGAAAATGATGTTAAGTAAAATATAATTAATTGTTTTGCAAGCTTTTTCACTGTTTTGGATTCCATTCCTATATATACCATAATTATGGAAAGTAAAATTTTTGTTACTAAATTTGAATATATTTGTAAAATGTTTAAATATGAAACAACTGCATATATGCCTCCGAATCAAGCTTGCTATCAGTATTCTCCATTGTTTTATTTCTATTTTCATAATATAGCTTGTTGCAAATAAAATTATATAATTCATGCATAAATTTTCTAAAAGTACAATGTCTAAATATATTGTCATTAAACATACCTCTCTACGTTTAGAATTATACTATCTTATATTTAAAAAGTATGTCATTTCATGTTGGAGAATAAAAGAAATATTCTACAAAAAAATACAAACTCTTTTAAGAGTTTGCATTTTTATTTATTAAATATAAATATTTTTATTTTCTTCTTAGAAATGTTGGAATATCTAAATTTTCTTGTGAATTAGAACTATCTGTTGTTGTTGGAATAGAATTTAATTTTTTATCCCATGCCCTATCTATAATATCTCCTACTGCCATAGTATTAGATAAAGGTCCTTCTTCTTTTTCAAATCCTGTTGCAATAACAGTAATTACTAAATCTTCATCTAAACTTTCATCAATAACTGCACCAAAGATAATATTTGCCTCTGGATCTACGTTTCTTTGAATTAGCTCTGCTGCTGTGTTTACTTCATGTAATCCTAAATTGCTTCCACCTGTAATATTAATAATAACTCCTCTTGCTCCTTCAATTGAAGTTTCTAGTAATGGACTTTGTACTGCTTGTTTTGCTGCATCTTCAGCTCTGTTTTCTCCTGATGCTCTACCAATACCCATGTGTGCCATGCCAGTATTTAACATTATTGTTTTTACATCAGCAAAATCTAAGTTAACTAAACCAGGAATTGCAATTAATTCTGATATACCTTGTACAACTTGTATTAAAACATCATCAGCCATTTTAAACGCTTCAACTATTGATGTTTTTCTGTCAATTACTTGCAATAATTTATCATTTGGTATAACTACTAATGTATCAACTTTTCCTTTTAAGCTTTCAATTCCACGTTCTGCTTGTGATAATCTCTTTTTTCCTTCAAAAGTAAATGGTTTTGTTACTACACCTATTGTTAATATTCCCATTTCTTTTGCAGCAGCTGCTACGATTGGTGCTGCTCCAGTACCTGTTCCACCACCCATTCCAGCTGTAACAAATACCATGTCTGCTCCGCGTAAAGCTTCTGCTATTTCTGTTTTACTTTCTTCTGCTGCTTGTGCACCAATATCAGGATTAGCTCCTGCTCCTAAGCCCCTTGTAATTTTTTCTCCTATTTGTATTTTTGATGCTGCTTTTGATAATAATAGAGCTTGTCTATCTGTATTTACTGCAATAAATTCTACATTTCTTATTCCAGATTCAACCATTCTATTTACAGCATTATTTCCTGCTCCACCTACTCCAATTACTTTAATAGTAGCTGTTCCATCTAACATTGTATTTTCATCACTGTTATTATCCATTAACATATTGTTCATTCCTCCTAATTTTTATTAACTTATATATTTAAAATTAAAATCTATGAATAAAAGAATTCTTTAACTTTTTCAATAATATTTTTTATTATGCTCTCATTTGAGTTACTGTCTATACTACTTCCAACAGTTTTTGCAAATGGTCTTGATGCTACATACCTAACCAATGCATAAGCTGTTCTATATTCTGGTCTTACAACACTAATTAATCTTCCTGTTGCAATTTTGACTGGAATATTTAATATAATTTTTCCTGCCACATCACTTTTACTTATGTTTGTAATTCCCTGACCAGTTAATATTACATTATTAATTTTAGGTTTAATTCCTTGTGCTGTAATATCTTTATTTATTATAGTAAAAATTTCTTCTATTCTTGCTTCCATAATTTCAATTAACTGTGAGCTCTTAATTACTTTTTTATTATTTTCGTCTTTATATGTTGTAAGTAATATTTCATTGTCATTGTCTATAAATGACTTTAATGCTAGTCCATACTGTTTTTTTAGTTTTTCAGCTTCTTCTTCACTTATATTCAAAACTAATGCAATATCATTTGTAATATTATCTCCACCTAATGGTATAGTATTAGTATAAACAAAACTCTTTCCATCAAATACACCTATTTCAGTATTTCCAGCTCCTATGTCTAGTAACATTACATTATCATTTAATTCATTTGCGTCTAAAGCAAGTGATTTTTGTGCTAATGTTATTGGTACTAAACCATCAATATCTAAATTTAATTTTTTAAAAATAGATGATATTTGTTTTATGTATTCTTTATCTGCTAAAATTACTTCTGCTTTTAAAGTAAAACTTCCACTTAGGTTACCAACTGGGTCTGAAACAATTCTTCCGTTTTCAAGAATAAATTGATTTTCTACTATATCAATAATTTGTTTACCTTCTGGAATGTCAATGTCTTTTACTTGCATCATACTTGCAACAACATCTTTGGCAGAAATTCCAGCGTATTTATCTTTTGCTTCTTTTAATACACTATTTCGTACTATAGTAACATATTTACCTGGTATAGTAACATAGGCAGAATTTATTTTTAAATCCGTTTCCGCTTCTGCGTCTTTAAGCAAATGATGAATTGAACTTACTATTTCATTTTCATCTACTATTTTACCTTTTCTTATTCCATTACATTTATAGGTTGTTGTACAAATGACTTCTATTTGATTAAAATTGTTAACTTCTCCAATTACAATGCTAACTTTTGAAGTTCCAATGTCAATTCCAACAATTATATCTCCAATTGCCAAGGTTCATTCCTCCAATTTTACTTCTCTTAAAGTTTGTTTGTCATCTGTTTTTTTGATGTCTAAAGAATATTACATTTTGAAAAAAAAGTCAATAGGTTTGTAATATTTTTGTAATATTTTTGTAACGTTTGTGAAACATTGTTTTATTTTGTATCTTTATTGTCCATTTTTTCTAAATAATATCTTCTGATTATAGCTAAATTGTTAAACATTCTTCCTACAAATACAACAATTGCAGCTAAATAAATATCTACGTTTAGTTTTTGTCCTAGGTATGTAAGAAGTATAGATAATATTGCATTTCCAAAAAATCCTGTTACAAATATTTTTAGGTCAAAATTTTTCTTTAAAGTTGATGATATTCCACCAAACACTGAATCTAAAGCAGCAATAATAGCTATAGCCAAGTAACCCGAATATGTATATGGTACTATTGGTGCATAAATTCCTATAACCGCGCCTAAAATACATCCTACAACAATTGCAATAAAAATCATTATTAGTTTGCCCCTTCCTTCATATATTTTATATTCATATCTCCACTATATTTTAAAATTTTTATATTTTTTCCTGTTTCTAATTTTATATTTAAACCAACTGCTCTTGCTTTATCAATATATCCACTATCTTTTAAGCTCAATGTACTAGAAAGATAGGTTTGATTTCCAATTGCTTTTATTACATAAGGTGATGCAACTCTTTGTCCATTTACTAAAATTAAAATTCCGTCTGGTTGAGCAATATATGTATTGCTAAGTATTCTAACATCATTTATTGATATAGCTTCTGCTCCGGCATACCTTAGTTCATTTATCAATTCTAGTAAATCTCTATATCTTACTTCTCTTTCTTCACTACTTGATAATGTTATTGTTACACCTTCTCCATATACATCTGTTTTTCCTAAAATCATATTAGATTCTTTTAAATCTTTGTCAACAAGTTCTGATGCTTCTTCATTTTTTTCTAATTTTTGTACATATTCATTAATTGATTTTTTATTTGACTGCAACTGTTTTACTGTTTCCTCATATTTATTTTTCCATTCTGAAATGGCTACCCTTAATTCAGTTTCTCTCATGTTTTCTATTGCAGTAATATCTGTTTCTTCAATTGTTTTAAATTGCATAAACATTACTGCAAATAGTACAAGACAAACTCCACCAATAATTATGGTCATTATAATTTTATCTTTTTCCACAGTTTTCACCTCTATTTTTCGTTTCTTATATATTTATTACTAATAACTCCTGTGTATTTTTCTACTATCAAATTTTCAGATTGCTTTACTTCAACTGCCACTCCAGCTTCATCTAATATATATAAGTAACCACCTATCATTGTGAGCGAACCATATAATAATCCTTGTGATCCAATTGCTTTAATGGTAAATGGTGAACTTACTTTTTGTCCATTTATTTTTATCACATTACCTTCACATGTTATTGCTGTTGTTTGAACAATTCTTTGACCGTTTATTGATATAGCTTCTGCGCCAGCATTATTTAGTGCATTCACTACTTCAATTAAGTCATCATAATGGACTAATTGAGAACTTAAGTCTAATGCTTCATTTCCATTTTTTAACACTCCTGTATTGTTGTCAGCTAACTTAATTTCTAGTCCTTCTCCTTTTACTTCATACAGACCAAGCAACATATCGTTTTCCTTTATTTCTTCTTGTTTAGCTTGTGATTTGGTATCATTTTGAGTTGCTTGTTTTCTTACTTCTTCTAATTCTTTTGTTGATTGAGTAAGTTCTTCATAAATATTGTCATATTTTTCTTTCCATTTTAACACTTCATCTCTCAAACCGTCTTCTTTTAATGATTGGGAAACTGTTGTTGTTGTATTTTCAACTGTTTTTAGTTGAACACATATTGCAACAGTAAGTATAAAGCACATTATTCCTAATGTAATAGATATTTGCTTTTTATTCATTTAAACCTCCTTATACTTTTTTTCTAAATATTGCCCCTTTATTATTTAAGTCAGTATTTACTAATATTTCACCTTCTATTTTTTTGTTTTGCTCAATAATGCTTTTTATATATAACATTTTTGTACTTAAGTTTGATATGTCACCTACATGTACAGTTTTTTTCTCGTTTTTTAATTCTAATATATAGTTTTGTTTATTTTCTATATTTATTTTAGTAATTAAATTTGAAATTTCGTTACTTTGGGCAGTTTGCATTATTTGTAATACATCATTTAATCTTTGCAAATCTTCCATACATAATCTTTGTCCTACTTGTATATCTTCTTCTTTAGTTAAATAACCTGTTAACATTGGTAGTTCTAATTTGTTTTTAGAAATTTCTAAAAAATACCCCTGATTGTTTATGTAAACGTAAGCATTTGCAAGCGTTATTATAAATGATGGTGTTCTTTCTTCTATTGTAATTAATATTTTGTCTGGGAATTTTCTGGTTATTTTTATATTTTCCACATAGGCATTTTGTTTAATATTTTTTTCTATTTTATTTTTTACAATTTTAAAGGTATTTTCGTCTAGCTGTATTTGTGATAAACTTATAATTTCTTCACTTGTTAGTTTGTTGTTGCCTTTTATTTCAATTTCTTTTATATTAAAAACTGGAGATAGTAAAAAGTATATTCCGCCACCTATTAATAAAAATATAATCATTGTAAATTTTATTAAGCGAATTACGCTTTTTCGCTTTTTTCTTGCTTTTTCTTGTTTTTTTGTTGATTTTTTATTTGTATTTTTGTTTTCGCTACTTTTTTTACTTTTCTTTTTTGTTTCATTATCTATTTCAAATTTATTATGTTTTTTCTTTTTAGAATAATTTTCTTTTTTTGATTTAGTTTTCTTTTTATTTTTTTCTGGTGCAGGTAAAGTTTTGATTCCAATAATTATTTCGTTGTCAACATTAAATGTTGTATTGTCATTTTTTGATTTTTCTTTGAGTTTTTTTGGCATCTATTTTTCACCTTCTTTAATTATTTTTAAGTTTTATAAAAGCACGTATAGCGTTATACACTATACGTGCTTATTTTATCACATATTTATATAATAAATCTAGTCCTTTTTAATATTTTAATTAATTTTGCTAATTATCTTTTGAAATTCCGTTTAGTACTTAAAAACGGAAATAAGTTCGT
>CAZUAJ010000038.1:0-8918 GCA_964618105.1 uncultured Clostridium sp.
CAGTTGAAAGAACGTCCCTAAGCTGACATTTTTGTCAGTCGGGGGGACACACCTTGAAATAAAAGTTAAAGATGTGTCAATAAGGACTGACACATTTTACAGAGAACAAAAATTGACATAAATAGAAATGTAAAAATTATGTGAAATATATTAACAAATAGCATTGTGTCGTGTATAATATAAAACATAATGCTTATTATTATAGAAAGGAAGAAAAAATGATAAAATTATTAAAAAACTTAAAGGATTCGTGGATATCAGTAGTGATAATAGTAATATTACTTTTTATTCAGGCCTATGCAGATTTATCATTACCAGATTACATAACAAGAATAGTAAATAATGGAATAACTGAAGCAATAGTTGATCCAAACAATTATCAAAGCCAATATATATGGATAGAAGGAATAAAGATGCTAGGAATAGCAGCAACTAGCACGGTATGCGGAATTATAGTAATGTTTTTAGCATCACGTGTTGGAGCGAAACTAGGAAAAACACTAAGAGAAAAAATCTTTAAAAAAATATTAGGATTTTCAATTAGTGAATTCAAAGAATTTTCAACTGCATCTTTAATTACACGTAGTACAAACGATATACAACAAATTCAAAATGTTGTATCTATGATGTTTAGAACATTAATATATGCACCTGTTATAGGTATAGGTGGTCTTTTTAAAGTTATAGCATTAAAACAAAATCCAATGGCATGGATTATAGGGGTTGCGTTAGGAACAGTATTAATAATAGTAATTTTGTTATTCATAATAGCAATGCCAAAATTTAAAAAAATGCAAGAACTTGTTGATAAATTAAATTTAGTATCAAGAGAAATGCTAACAGGTATACCAGTAATTAGAGCTTTTAACACAGAGAAAAAAGAAGAAGAACGTTTTGAACAAGCAAACAAAAAATTAATGAAGAACTTTATGTTTGTAAATAATGCTATGAATTTAATGATGCCATTTTTAATGTTAGTTATGAATTTGGTTTCATTACTAATAATATGGGTAGGTGCAAAAAATGTAGCTATAGATGCAATTCAAGTTGGAGATATAATGGCATTTATACAATATACAACACAAATAGTAATGGCATTTTTAATGATTTCAATGATTTCAATTGTTGTTCCAAGAGCAAGCGTATCAGCAAAACGTATTAATGAAGTGTTAGAAAAAGAAGGTAGCATAAAAGACCCAGAAAATCCAAAACATTTTGACAAAAATAGAAAAGGAATGGTTGAGTTTAAAAACGTAACATTCCAATATCCAGATGCAGATGAACCTTTATTATGTGACATAAACTTTACAGCTGAACCAGGTAAAACAACAGCAATTATAGGTAGTACAGGAAGTGGAAAATCAACAGTTGTAAATTTAATACCACGTTTTTATGATGTTACAGAAGGTGAAATATTAATAGATGGAGTAAACATTAAGGATGTAACACAAAAAGAATTAAGAAGTGTAATTGGATTTGTTCCACAAAAAGGTGTATTATTTTCAGGAACAATAGAGAGCAATATAAAATATAGTGATGAAAATATGTCAAATGAACAAATGGAGCTTGCGGCAGAAATTGCACAAGCAACAGAATTTATAGAAAGCAAAAAGGATAAATACAATTCTGAAATAGCACAAGGTGGAAGCAATGTATCGGGTGGACAAAAGCAACGTTTGTCAATTGCTAGAGCAATTGCAAAAGACCCAGAAATATTTGTGTTTGATGACAGCTTTTCTGCATTAGACTATAAAACAGATGCAAAATTAAGAGGAGCATTAGCTGAAAAAACACAAAACAAAACAGTAATAATAGTAGCACAAAGAATAAATACAGTTTTAAATGCAGACCAAATTATTGTATTAGATGATGGTAAAATTGCTGGTAAGGGTACACATAAGGAACTTATGGAGAGTTGTGAAGTTTATAAGCAAATTGCTCTTTCACAGCTATCGGAAAAAGAACTTGAAAAATAGCATTAAAACACTATATTACATTCCTGTAAGAAAATATATAAAAAAATTAGAAAGGATATAAGATGAAAGGAAATAAGAAGCAAAACGGAAAGGCTAAAGATTTTAAAGGTACAAGTAAGAAAATAATAAAAAACTATTTAGCTGACTATAAATGGCAACTACTAATAGTATTTATATTTGCAATAGGAAGTACAATATTTACAATAGTAGGACCAAAAATTTCTGGAGATGCTACAACAGAAATTTTTAAGGGTGTAGTGGCTAAATCAGCTGGAATAGGTGGAATAGATTTTAGTGAAATTGCAAGTATATTGTTAACACTTGTTGCATTATATGTAATAAGTATGATATTTAATGCAATACAAAGTTTTGTTATGACAAATGTATCACAAAAATTAACATATAGATTAAGAAATGAAATAGCACAAAAAATAAATAAATTGCCAATGAAATATTTTGACAAAAAAACAAACGGAGAAGTACTATCAATAATAACAAATGATATAGACACATTTTCACAAAATATGAATCAAAGTATTACATCAATAATTACTGCGATATGTACACTTATAGGTATATTTATTATGATGCTAACAATAAATTGGCTTATGACTTTAGTTTCACTTGCAATAATACCATTTGCCATTATATTAGTTAAATTTATTGTGAAAAAATCTCAAAAATACTTTAAAAAACAACAAGACTACTTAGGACATGTAAATGGTCAAGTAGAAGAAATATATGGTGGTCATACAATAATAAAAGCATTTAATAGAGAAAACGAAGAAACAGATGCATTTGCAAAATTAAATGATGAATTATATATATCAGGGTGGAAGTCACATTTTATGTCAGGATTAATGTACCCGATTATGGGGTTTGCTGGAAATGTTGGTTATGTTGGAATTGCTGTATTAGGTGGATATTTAGCAGTACAAGGCAAAATTACTGTAGGTAACATACAATCATTTATTCAGTATGATAAGCAATTTACAAGACCTATAAATGAAATAGCAGAAATTGCAAGTATGTTACAAGCTATGGTTGCTGCATCAGAAAGAATAATGGAATTTTTAGAAGAACCAGAGGAAGAACCAGATTCAGAAAATGCATTATCAACAAAAGAATTACAAGGAAATGTAACATTTAATCATGTACAATTTGGATATAATGAAAATAAGGTAATTATACATGACTTTAATGAAAACGTAAAAGATGGTCAAAAAATTGCAATAGTTGGTCCAACAGGTGCTGGAAAGACTACAATAGTAAAACTTTTGATGAGATTTTATGATGTAAACAAAGGTGAAATATTAATTGATGGGCATAGTATAAAGGAATTTAAACGTGGAGATTTAAGAAAAGTATTTGGAATGGTACTTCAAGATACTTGGCTATTTGGTGGAACAATAAAAGAAAATATTAAATATGGAAAACCAGATGCAACAGACGAAGAAGTAATTGCAGCAGCAAAAGCAGCACATGTACATCACTTTATACAAACATTACCAAAAGGATATGATATGGTAATAGACGAAGAGTCAACAAACATATCACAAGGACAAAAACAATTATTAACTATTGCAAGAGTTATATTAACAAATCCAGAAATACTAATTTTAGATGAAGCAACTAGTTCAATAGATACAAGAACAGAAACGCAAATACAAGCGGCAATGGATAACTTAATGAAAGGTAGAACAAGTTTTATAATAGCACATAGATTATCTACAATAAAAAATGCAGACTCAATATTAGTATTAAATGAAGGGGATGTTGTAGAACAAGGAACACACGAAGAATTACTTGAAAAAGGTGGGTTCTATGCTAATTTATATAATTCACAATTCCAAGATGGGGATGAAGAAACAGCGTAAAACTGTATTTGTTATAAATTTACTTAGAAAAATAAACTGTAAAAAATGAGTTTGTATTTTGCAAATTCATTTTTTTACATTTTAATATAGACAAAAAAAGGTAAAATGTATATAATACTTAAAGAAATATAAAAACACTATATAGCTTATGCTAAATACAAAAATTACAAGGAGGCAAAATGTTTTTATATCCAAAATTATACATAAATAATGTAAAAGAAATTACACTTCAAATGCTAGAAAAAAACAATATAAAAGGGTTAATATTAGATGTTGATAATACCTTAATAGACTTTGAAAAAAAGATGCCAGAAGGAATTAAAGAATGGGCAGAAAATATAAAAAATAATAATATAAAAATTTGTATTGTTTCTAATTCTAATAATAAAGAAAAAGTTGAAAATATTGCAAAAAAACTAAATGTACCATACATATTTTTTGCTAAAAAACCATTTACAGGAGGGCTAAAGAGAGCAAGTAAAATAATGGGCTTATTAAGTGAACAAATAGCAGTGGTAGGAGATCAAATTTTTACAGATGTAATTGGTGCAAATAGGGCAAATATGTTTGCAATATTGGTAAAACCGATTAGTGAGAAAGATATTTGGATTACAAAATTTAAAAGACCAATAGAAAACAAAATTATACAAAAATATTTAAAACAAGTAAACAAAGGAGAAAGATAAAAAATGTACATTAATGATACACACATATTAATTTATGTAATATTTGGTTTAATAGGCTTGGTTATAGGACAATTTGTAGACTGGTGTAATAAGCGTATGCCAGAATATAAAAAAGTATTTTCAAAAGAATTTTTTACAGAATATTTAAAAAAATTAAAACCAAACTATATATTAATAACTATAACAGCAATAATGTTTTTAGCATTAGTATACTTTTTTGGTGTAAGTATAAACTTATTTAAATATGCACTATTGGTGCCAATGCTTTTAATAGCATTTTGTATAGACTTGAAACTACAAATTATTCCAAACAGATTAACATTAACATTATTTGAAACAGGATTGGTATTTACATTTGTGGAAGTTATTTTAAATACCAGTTTAGGACTAAATGTATTAACAAATAATTTGCTGGGAATGATAATAGGTGGTGGAATATTTTTACTAATTACTGTAATAGGCGGATTAATAGCAGGCAAAGAAGCAATGGGCTTTGGAGATGTAAAATTAATGGGAGCTTTAGGACTATTTTTAGGAATGAGCAATATCATTATTGTTTCTGTATTATCATTTTTACTAGCAGCTGTTATAAGTATAGCAATACTTGCAAGCAAGAAAAAAGGAGCAAATGAATATATACCATTTGGCCCATTTATTGTAGCAAGTGCATTTATAGCTATATTTGTACCAACAGAGTTACTACAAATTATAGTATGGAAAATATTTACTTTAGGACTTTCTAAATAAAATAAAGTAAGTAGTGGGTGGTTTTATGAATGAAAAAATTAAATGTTTAAAAGAAAAACTTCGCAGACTAAATATACAAGGAATGATTATATCAAATCCAACTAATATTAAATATTTAACAGGTATTAATGCAGAAGGAGTGCTTTTAATTACAAGAAAGGAAAATTATTATATTACAGATGCAAGATATATAGAAGAAGTACAATCAACACTCACAATAGACGATGAAATTATAGTATGTAATTATACAGATGTTGGTGAATACGACTATGAAAACTTTTTTTCATTTTGTGAAAATGTTGGGTTTGAAGAAAATTATGTAACTTATGCAACATATAAAAATTATATGCAAAAGTACAAAGCAAATCACCTAGAAGAAACAGAACAATTAATAGAAAAACAAAGAATGATAAAAGATGAAAAAGAAATAGAAAAAGTAAAAAAAGCATGCGAAATAACAGATAATTGTTTTTTGCATATAACACAATACATAAAAATAGGAATGACAGAAAAGCAAATAGCATTAGAAATAGAAAAGTATTTTTTAGAACATGAAGCCGATGAATTAGCATTTGAAACAATTGTAGCATCTGGTCCAAATTCATCTAAGCCGCACGCAAAAACCACAAACAGACAAATAGATCTTGGCGACTGTATTACAATAGACTTTGGGTGTAAATATAAAGGTTATTGTTCAGATATGACAAGGACAGTATTTGCAGGATATGTACCAGAAAAAGCCAAAAGTATATATGATTTGATTTTAAAAAATCAATTACAAACAGAAAAGGATATGAAAGAAGGAGCAAATATTAGAATTTTAGCAAGAAATGTTGAAAACGATTTTAAATTAAATGGTTATAGACTTGTTCATGCATTAGGTCATGGAGTTGGACTAGATGTTCATGAAGTTCCTATAATTAGTTATAAAAATGACAATTTGCTAAAAGAGAATATGATTGTAACAAATGAACCAGGAATATATATTCCTACTGAATTTGGAATTCGAATTGAAGACACAACTTTAATTACAAAATCTGGTTGTATAAATTTAACTAAATCAGACAAAAATTATATTATAGTTGATAAAGCTGAATAAAGGGCTTGATTTTGACGTAAACAAGGTGTATAATATAAAAGCTTTATAAAAGTTAATAAGTAACAAATGTTACAAAAAAATAAATGAATTTTGAAAGGGGAAATTAAACATGGCAGACGTATACATGGCAGGAGATTTTAGAAATGGAACAACATTTGAAATGGATGGAAACGTATTCAAAGTAGTAGAATTCCAACACGTAAAACCAGGAAAGGGCTCAGCATTTGTTAGAACAAAGCTAAAAAATGTAATTTCAGGAGCAGTTATTGAAAAAACATTCAATCCATCAGATAAATATGCAGCAGCACAAATTGAAAAAAGAGAAATGCAATATTTATATAATGATAGCGATATTTATTATTTTATGGATAATGAAACTTATGAACAATTACCTTTAAACAAAGAACAACTAGGTGATAGTTTGAAATTCTTAAAAGAAAATATGAATGTAAAAATATTATCATACAAGGGCAATGTATTTTCAGTAGAACCACCAATGTTTGTTGAATTAGAAGTTACATATACAGAACCAGGTTTTGCAGGTAATACAACTACAACATCTGGAAAACCAGCAACACTAGAAAATGGTTACGAAATTTCAGTACCAATGTTTGTAAACATTGGAGATGTTATTCGTATAGATACTAGAACTGGCGAATATATGGAAAGAGTATAAGATTGGAAGGAATAAAACAATGTCAGATTTAAAAAATCATTATCAAGCAATATTAAAAGACTTAGAGAATCATTTTGAAAACGAGAAAGATAGAGCTTATGTAGTAAATAAATTTCAAGAATTATCTATGATGTTTATGGACGTTATAGACAGATTAACTCTATTAACTGATATGAGAATAAAAGAAATAGAAGATAAGCAAAAAATAATTGAAGACAGAATTGAAATAGTAAAAAAAGCAGTTACTGGAATAGAAAATGATATTTACGAAGATGATGAAGCTTATGAATTTGAAATTTCATGCCCATATTGTAACAACGAATTTACCGCAGATATAAATAGTGAAGAAAATACAGAAATTGAATGTCCAGAATGTCACAATGTTATAGAACTAGACTGGAATGAAGATGAAGAGTGTAATGGACATTGTTCACATTGCTGTGGCTGTGTAGAAGATGAAGAATGTAATTGCGAAGATGACTGTGATTGTGAAAATTGCAATTGTGGAAATGAATGTAACTGTGGAGAAGAATGTACCTGCGGAGACGAATGTAATTGTGGTGATGACTGTAAGTGCAATGATAATTGTAGCTGTAAAAATGATGAAGATGAAGATATGTAAATTAAAACTAGTCCAAATTAATGGGCTAGTTTTTTTTGTATTAGAACAATGTATTACACATATATAAAGTTATAAATCTAATCAAAATTAAATAAACTAAGAGGATCAATATAATTTCCATCAATACGTACACCCAAATGTAAATGAGGTCCAGTTGTAGCTCCATTTGTAGGATCACCATTTTCATCTTTATACTGATTACCGTTTTACACCATAAACATTCTTAGGTCCAACATTACCAATAACCTGTCCTTTTAAAACAACATCTCCAACTTTGACAATAAAATTAGGGGAAACATGGCAATAAGTAACCTTCATATTATCATTTGTCAAAGTAATAGTATAACCACCACCACCTAAAAAATTAGCAAATGTAATAGTACCATCACATATAGCAATAAATTTACTACCTTCAGGAGCACCAATATCAATTCCAGCATGATAAGTAGTGGCACCTGCAGTAGGTAAACCACGATAACCAAAATATGAAGTTATATAAGTATAACCGTGGTGAAGGCCATACAAATTCTTCGTTTGGATCAAAAGGGTAAAATTCTATACCGAGCTATAGAAGAACCAAAAAAACATGAAACAAATAAAACCATAATTACTATTGAAATAAATAAATAGTAAAAAGGCTTAAAAAAACTACTAGACATAAAAATACCTCCAATTCTAGTAGCCCCCAATTTAACAATATATTATTTTTTAAAAGCAAAAAATTTACTAATAAAAAAGTTTAAAATAATAACAATTACTGTAATAACACATTTATTAATTAAAAATCCTGTATTCTCACCAAAATTATAAAAAGCATGAAGAACATCATTTAATAAAAATACCCCTACAATTTCTACTACCATTGTAAATGCTCTTCCTAAAATAAACTTTCCAAATTCAACCCATTTTTCTTTTGAAGTGTTTGCCGAAGATTCAAAAACCCATTTACGATTAGTAAAATAGGCAAATATAATGCAAGCAATAATTCCAATTGTACTTGCTAAATTTGTTTCTACATGTAAAAATGCCTTTAAAATATATGAAACAACTATATTAACAACAGTTGTTAATATTCCAAAAATAGTATATAAAATTACTTCTTTATTTAATATCTTTTTTAATATTCCCATTTCTAAAATTTGTATTATATAAATACTTTCCTCCATATTTAATGTAAAAATATTATACTCCAATAATAAAATAATTGCAAGAAATATTAAAATAAATAGTAACGT
>CAZUAJ010000039.1:0-7477 GCA_964618105.1 uncultured Clostridium sp.
ATTTCTAATCCTCTTCCAGATTTCCATGTATATCCTTCTTCTACTGCTTGTGATAAGCTTTGTGCAAATCCTATTTGATCTCCTTGTATTTTTGTTATACGATTTCCCCTACTTGGATCATTTGTATAGTTTGAAAATGCTGCTGATAAGCTACCTACTACTTCATTAAATAATTGTTCACCAGCTGGGTTATCCATATCTGCAAAATCAAAAATTTCACTATCTGGCCTTAAATATTCCATTGGTACAAAGTTTTTAGCAAATAGTATTGGATCTACAATTTTAATTGTATATGTTCCTCTTGTAATTGCTCCAACTTGTGCATTCATATATGCATCATCCCAATAAATTTCTGACTGAGTTCCAAATCTGTTTCCTGGAATTTCTTTTAAGTTAACATATATAACTGTTTGTTCCCCTCCTGGAACACCACCAAACTTAAATCTTTCCCATGATGTCTTTAATGTAGATGAAATAATTCCATCTCCTGCTAAAAAAGACTTAGAATTTTGATCTTCTGATGAATATATAAATCCTCCTGGTTCTGTAACGCATCCTGTTATTGCTCCATCTTGAAATGTAAGTAATGCAGTTCCTTCTGGTACTACTATTTTACTTCCATTTGTTATTATGTTTTCTGAGCCTTTTGTATTTGAACCCCTGCCATTATCTGTTCCTTTTCTTTCTGCTCCAAAAATTGCTGCTGTTGCTGGTACATCACTTCTTGGCACTATAAAATCTTTCCATTGGTCTGCAAAAGTTCCGCCAATAGCTCCTGCAAATGCTTTAATAAAACCCATATAAATTCCTTCTTTCATATTTATTTTTATATTTGTATTATATTTTTACTTTTTTTAAAAGTCAATATAACTTTCATAAAAATGTATAACTTTTTAATTCTATTTCATTATATGCTACTTTTGTTCTAATATATCTTTTATTTGTTTTGCCATTAATAACATACATCTGTATCTTTGTAATTCATTTTTATTTCTTATACTACATTTAAAACCAAATGAATAATCTGGCATATCATAAGGATTTCTTAAAATCATATCCTTGAAAGAATTATGCGTATATGCTCTTTCTTGATTTTCTATTCTTGCTTCTGGACAATCAAGTAACCAAGTAGCAATTTTTTGTTGTGAAGTTGATGTTCTTCTTGGCTCATCACATGGAATATTGATAGCACCATTTTCTAGTTGAATATATATATTCTTAACATAAGGATGATTTACTTGTATTTTTAATGCAAATGATTCCATATATGTAATATGTTTTGGAGCATAGCTAACTTGTTGCCCATCTATTGTTTGTTTTTCTTCAAATGAAGTTTCAATTACATCAATATCAACATTTTCAATTTGTGAAAAACTTATAATATCTGGATTTTTATCAATAATTTGGTCTAATGAAGTTACAGTTTTGCAACTTTTCATAAAACCGTCACTTGTGTCTGCAAGTGCAACAAATTGTTTATTTTTTTCGTCTATTAGAATACAACCAAATTCACCAAAAGCATAAGTAGTTTCAAAACTATCTAGTTTTTTTCTATTTTCTTCTCTTGCAGCCATTTGACTTTTTATATCTTCTATTGTTGAATTTTTTGCATCATCAAACCAAACAGATAACTTTTTAGAACATTCTTTACACATATTTCCGTCTTGAAGTTTTTTATTTGATAAAAGTCCTATATCAGCTCCACATATATCACATTTCTTTTTACTAAATAATCCCATATTCTCACTCTCCCCAAACTCTTTTTTCTACTGAATCTGCTATTTTTTTGTATTCTATTCTATTTCCGCTAGCTGAATTTACTACACCCATTAAATTGTCTTTCATATTTGATTTTGCATTTTCCATTTCAGCGTCACTACCACTCATTTTTGCTTTTGCAAGTCCACCAAGTGCTTTTAACATATCTGCACCTTGTTTTATATTTCTCATATCTGTTTCAGTTCCTGTAAATGATTCTTTTATGTTTCTTCCTAAAGATTTAAATCTAGGCTCTCTTAAAAATATTTCATCTAAATGATTTATTACAGTATGTAGCCCAACATGATCATTTACATTTTTACCATAACATATTTTTATTGTTTCTAAATAAGGATGTGCTGCACCTTTTTCGTCTTCATTCATTCCTAAAGTGCTCAATCCTTCTCTACAATAAAAATTAATTTCTACTCCTATTTCTGAATATTTATTTCCACCTTCTTGATTATTTAAATTTTCATATATTTTATAATCTTTTATCTGGTCATATCTAAACAATTCTTTATAATTTTTCTTTTCAGATTTTGGAGTGATAATTTCAAACATTGCTATACTATCTGCAAAAACTATTCCATTAAATTGATGCTTAGTAACTAATTTTTCTTCTTTTGATAATGTTTCAAATGCTTGTTTATATAACATATCTTGTTTTTTCATGTATTCAAAATGTTGTTTTACATATTCTGAATCAAATTTTGAAATCTCAATAAATGCACTGCAATTTTTTTCACATTCTTTACATATATATTTTTTATCTTTTAATTTTTTCCTTGATAACATCCCAACTTTTTGTTTACAAAATTCACATTCTTCCTTTGAAAATAATCCCATAGTTTTATTCCTTTCTATTTTAATCTTTTTAAAATTATTATGCAAAAAAAGTGGATATTCCACTTTTTTTTATTCATTAATTTATTTTACTTCAATTTTTACAGAATTAATGATTGAGCTTATTTCTGCATCTGTTAATAAATCATCAACTTTGTCGCCTTCATTTAAAGGTACAATTACAAGTTGTATTTGTCCTTTTGTTCCTTCAACATCTAGTGTATATTTCATGTTTCCCATATATTTTTGTTGTATTGCGTTATATTCTCCAACTTTTACTTCTTTTACATTATCTGATTTTAAAGTTTTTTGGCTATCAAATTCAGCATCTTTTAAATATTCAAGATAATTTGCATAGCTTCCTGCTTTATCTCCATATTTTGCTTTGTAATTAGCATAAGAAGTATATGACCAACTTGAATAATCAAGCTCTATTGCAACTTTGTCATTAGCAATTCCACAATCATTGCCACCTTTTGTTTCTTCTTCTACTTTATATGTTGGTTCTAGTTCATTGTTATCATTTTTAGTTGCTGGAACTGTAAATGTTGCCTTACAATACCATGGATCTAATGTTACTTCTGTTGATGCTGTTTTTTGTCCTTTATTTCCTCCCATTAATATAATTCCTGCTACAACTAATACTATTGCTATAATAGCAACTAAAATTAAAATTTTTTTCTTATCCATTTCTTTTTCTCCTTTTATTATATTTTTATTATATAAAGTTTATATAATATTTGTTATTAAATTTATTCTTACCACCTCCATATAATAAAAATTATTTTTTCTATTTTTTTATACCATAATAATATTCAAAAAACAATCGTCTAATTAGTGCAAATTTTTTTCTTTTTTTTGCACGTATTAGACATAAGAATAAAAGTGACTTTACCACATTTGCATTTTTTCTAAACAAAGTGTTATTAAGCTATACAATTCTTTTATTTTTTACTAATACATTTACAGAAAATTGTGGTACAGTTTGAATATAAAAAATTCCGTTTAATTTACTTACTTTTCTTCTCATACCTTTTATTCCTTCATTTTCAGTAATAAACTCATTTGATTTCTTACCATCATTTGTTATTATCATAGTTGTTTCTTCCAATGTTTCTGTTATTTCAACAAATATATTTGTACTTCCTGCATGCTTTATTGCATTTGTTGTCGCTTCTCTTATAATTTCAAAAAATACTTTTGAAATTTCTTTACTTTGTGGTAATTTTCCATTTACACTTATATTTGTTCCATTATTTTTATGTATTTTTATTAAGTTTTGTAAATTAACATTTGAATCTTCTGTATCTTCTATTTCTATAAACATTTTCTTTATCATAAATTTTATTTTTTCAAAGCTTTCTTGACTTATGCTTTGTTTATTTAAGTATTGTTGCAATATTGAAAGATTTTGTCCTAATATATCGTGATATTTATTTTTTAGTTTTAAAAGGTTTTTTTCTCTTTCTAATTCTTCTATATTTTCAATACCTAATATTAGTTCATCATTATTATTTTTAATTTTGTTATTTTGTTCATTTAATTCATTTTGTAAAATGTATTCTTCTGTAATATCAAATGCTATTATTTCATTTTTTTCTATTGCAAACACATAATATTTATTTTTTATTGCAACAACATAATTTCCGTTTGTTTGCTCTTTAGAACATTTTTTTATGTTCGAAATATAATCTTTTTTTATATCTAATTTTCTAAAAATTTCATACATTGTATTATTTATTAATTCTACATTTTTGCCTTTTAAAACCAAAATACCAAATTCAGATGTATCTATAACTTTTTTTATAGAAAAATCATTTATGTTTTCTTTTTTAAAATATTTGTAATACATATATGTGTAAGATATTATTTCATACAATAGACTTATTATTAATACAATAAATAGTTCTTTTATACTTATATTTTTTTGAAAAAATAGTATTATAGTGAGTATTATTGTAAATACATATTCTAAATAATAATCTATTATATTTTTATCAATTATGCTTTTTTTTACAATTATTTTTAGTATCTGTACTACCAGCTCCAAACATAGTATAGTTATAATTGTAATCATATTAGTTTTCTCCTCTTAATATTTTTAATTTCAATATTGTTTCATCATCATTTATTTTTTTCTCAACTTCAATTACTCTTTTTAATTGTAATTTTTCTAGTTTATTTTTCAAATTACTATCAAATAAATATTTTATTTCTATATATGTGGTATTTACCTGTATATTTAGTATAAAATTAACATCTTCTAAACTTGTTATTAGCTCAAATATGCTTTCATAAATGTTTGCAGTTTCACTACTTGTTATTTCAAAATTATTTGTTTGTAGAACTCCATTTATATTTAATTCTTTCATATCTTCTAATAATTCATTTAATATAATCTTTAATCTTTCATTATTATAAACTTCCTTATTATAGCTTGAAATCACTAGACTACTCATTCTTTTACAATAATTAATTAATAATTTTATTTCTTGCATTTTTTTAAAATCAACTGATTGCATTTCATCAAGCATTTTTGTAATTAATTTTCTTTTTTCTTCTATTGTTTCATCTAACAATTCTACTATTTCATTTTTTACTTTTGTTTCATATATTTCAGATTTTATTTTCTTTTGTTTTTGTAATATTTTTTCTTGTCTTAAAAGTTGTTGGTTTGTATCCTTCAATTTCTTTTCTAATTTATATATTTCGCTTAAATCTTTTTCTTCTACTGCATAACCACCATTAATTTTTTTAACATTTTGAATTTTATTTTTAGTTACATATTTATTTTTACAATTTTCTTTTTCTATATCTGTTAAAATATTTTTTTCAATGTCTATATTATGATTTGTTTTTATTCTCATTTTTCCATCATTTGATATTATTTCAAGTGGCAAATGAGAATTTTTAAATATTGTTTTGTATTTATAATTATTTGGTATTAACTTAAAATCAAATAATAATTCTAGCCCCATACAAAACAAAGTGCCTATAATCACTGACATATTTGTGCCTCTTATTATTGGAACATTTTTAACATAAAAATAAGTATATAATGTACCAAGCAGTATAAGTATTGCAATTAATATTACATTTTTATTTTTCTTTTCTTTATTTAGTTTTATAAGATTTTTTATTGCTATTATTATTAATCCTAAAATCCAAATTACTATTATAAAATACCCTATATTGTGTGTATAACAATCTGGATCATCTGTTGTTTTAAACACAAAATTATGTAAGTTATTTGTAATTACTAATAAAAATAGTATCGCAGATATTACTATTGTTGAAATTCTAAGTTTTTTATTTTTTTTATCTATTATATAGTTACTACAATTATAATAAATTGTTGGTATTAATAGTAATGGAATGTAAAACAAATACCAAAAATAGAATGTATAAACTCCACAAGTATGTGATTTTGTAATTTTAATAATCATCCAAAAAGCTAAAAGTATACCTATTGCACTTACATATTTTTTTAATGTTTTATCAAATGTTCTTATATATAAAAATGAAGACCATATTACAAATATTATAAGAAATAATATTGATTGTTTAGTTTGATCCATTTTACTTTTTCTCCTTCTATATTTTGCTAATTATTGCGGTGGCCATTATTTTCTTTTGTGTAGCATTTGCATTTCTCTCACTTATTGCTTATGTATATTTTTATTTAAAATTAAAACTTAATCTCACTAACAAATGAATAATGCTTGTTCCAATTATATAATAAATGACAGATAAATTCAATTATCTGTCATACTTAATTTTACTAATTCTTTTCCTTCTTCACTAATCCTATATGAATCATGAATTTTGCTTATGGTTTTATTTTGAGTAAATTTATTTAGATTGTTTTTTTCAAAAAATCTCATTGTTTCTTTTGGAAATTTTATATACATTTCGCATAGCAACCATGCTTCAGCCATATTTACATAGAATTTATCACTTTCTATTCTATTTAAAATATCGAAAATAATATCTAGATTTTTTTTACTTATGAAATGATTTAAAATCATAACAAGTCCAACTCTTGATATAAATTCTTCTTTATTCAAAGCATATTCTATAGCATATTTAAAATATTTTTCTTCATATTTTCTTATTATTTTTATTGAATTACAGAAACTATCACATATTGCCCAATTATCTATTTTGTTTATATAAGTTTTAAAATATTTACAAAATTGTTTTTCATCTTTTATATGTGAAATAGCTAAACCTTGAATCATTACTTCTTCATAATATTTATCTTGTGCATAATGTAAAAATTCTTCTATATTACTTTTAGATATTTCTTTTGCAATGTTTCTCATAATAGGCATTCTTATCCCTATCATCTCATATTTTGAATTTAATACAAGTGAACTATGAAATTTTTTATAACTTATATCTTGTAAATTTATTAGATATTTAACAAATTTTTCATAATCTTCTTCATTCCATGTTTTAATTTTTATACATTTAGGTGTTGACATATATTATTCCCTTTTACTTTAATATTATTTCATTGTTTGTTATTAATGTCAATAGTTTATGCTTATTCAGAAACTCGCTGTTTCGCCCACAGGGCGCGCTCGTTTCTTCATCAGTTAATAGCTCCGCTATAACACCGATAGGTCGTTTTTAATAGGTGCAACAGAACTTATTTTACTATAATCATTTTTTAATTCAAAAAGATTGACATCATCTATGCTTCTGCCTTCATCTAATTGTTCTTTTATTGAAAGTCTTATCGCTTCTTTTGCATAATCAGCTTTATCAAAACATGGTTTTGCATCACTTCCAGGTCCATCATATGCAATTGTGTAAGTTCTTCATTTTCTCTTCCATAAACACTCATTCCTTTTTTACATTTCTTCAT
>CAZUAJ010000040.1:0-6530 GCA_964618105.1 uncultured Clostridium sp.
GTAAAACACTAAAAAATTGCTTAACAAACCCAAATAAACAAAAAGGAATAACATTGATAGCATTAGTAGTAACAATAGTGGTGCTTTTGATATTAGCAGGAATAAGTATAAATGCAATAATAGGGGATAATGGAATAGTAGGAAAAGCAAAAGAAGCGCAAAATAAAATGGAAAATGCAATAGAAAGTGATAAAAATGCAGTAAACAGTCTTAGTACATGGATGGATGAAATGTTAAGGGAAGTACCATTAATAACAGACTCAATTTTAAAATCGGATAATAGAACAAGTAGTACAAGTAAAACAATAAAAGCAGAAGATGCAAAAGGAAATCAAGTAGTAGTACCAGGTGGATTTAAAATATCAGCAGCTTCAGGAACAAGTGTACAACAAGGAGTAGTAATAGAAGATTCAGCAGGGAACCAATTTGTATGGGTGCCAGTAAGTAATATAGATGGAGATAATACAAACCCAATAAAGTTAGATGATGGAACAGAAAAAGTAATAACATTAGGAAGATATACGTTTAGTACAAGTAGTCCAGGAACACCAACAATTGTACAAAAAGGTTCAGAATATGCAAGTACAAAAACAATAAGCTCATTTTTTCAAGAATTATCAACATACAGAGAATCAAATGAAAAAATAAATCCAACAGGAACAAATACAACAGCAAAAAACTTACAAGAATTTATAGAGAAAACAAGAGATAATAAAGGATATTATATAGCACGATATGAAGCAAGTTATGGAAGTGGATATAACGCTTCTGGAACAAATACATCAGAAAAATATGGAAATGCAAAACCATTATCAAAACCATCAACAGCAAATAGTACAAGTAGAATGAACTATGTGGCAGGAACATTATGGAATTATGTAACACAACCACAAGCAGCAAAGGTGTGTCAAAATATGTATAGTGGAAATAGTTATGTAGAAAGTGACTTAATAAATAGTTATGCATGGGATACGGCAATAGTATATATACAAGCAATGGAAAATAGTAACTATGCAAATCAAGGTAGAGATCCAAATAAAAGTACAAGTTTAATGAATACAGGTTCAACAGGAGATGAAAAATGCAAAATATTTGATATGGCTGGAAATTTATATGAATGGACAACAGAGTACTGCACTTTAACTTTTGATAATTATGTTAACCCTAGCACTTACAGAGGAGGGAGTTACAGCAGTACTGCCTATTGCGCGGCTGACCGTGTTAACAACTATGCGACTGAGAGCTACAGCTATATTTCTTTCCGTCCCACACTTTATGTAAAGTGACACTAACCACTGGTTAAATTAAGTTAACATAATACAGACAAGAGTTTTGTGTTTATGATAATATAAAAATCAAGTTTGCGCTTGTTAATATTATTAATAAAATTATATTTAATAAGGGTATCTTTCAAATAAATATCTAATTACATCATCTACATTATTTGAAGTAACATTTATAAAAACATCTTTATCTAAACTAACCCATATACTTATACTATAATCTTCATCATTTTCAATTAAGGCACCAAGAATATCAGAAATTTCTAAAGGATTTTGATATTCTTTTTGCCAAAATAAATCTGAATCAATATTTACGTTTTGTTCAAAAAAATGTTTTAAAAAAGTTGATATTTCACCACTTTTATTACTATACAATTTAACAATTGCATTCATACAAAAATTTATTCCTTTCATTATTACACTTATAATTAGTATAAAAAAAATGAAAATAATTATACTTGAGAATAAAAGGCAATTATTTTGTAAATAATACATAAAAAAATAGAAGGAATGAAAATATGAAAAAAATATTAACTATTATAATAATTACAATAATTGCTATTATAGCAATTTGGTCTTCTTTAGTTGTATATGCAAACAATCAGCAAAACACTAACCAATTAGAAGATAAAGTATCTCAGGAACTATTATACTTAAATCAATATTTTGTAACAATGCTTGGAGAATTTAATGGCATAAATATTGGCGATAATAGACTTCAAGAAACAGAACCTAAAATACAAACTAATATTAATACAAATTTAGGTGAACAAGAAGAAAAAAATATAAACCAAACCAATGGAGATTCAGAAAAAGACGAAAAAGTAGAAACAAAAACAGATACCGTGCAAAATGGAATTTTAAAAAATAAAGGGAAATATGAACCAAAATGGGAAAAAATACAAACAAAAATAGAACAAACATATCAAGTATGGAACACAGTAAGTATTGACTTATATACATTAGATATTGAAAATGCTTCAATTATAGCTTTTAACGATAATTTGAATAAAGCAACTCAAGCTATAAAAGAAAAAAATAAGGCTACCGCAATGGAAGAAGTTACTGCAATGAACAAAAAAATACTTGACTATAAAAAATGTTATGATAAAGATACAAGAGAAATAGAACTTTTAACAATTCAATATAATACAGTAGCATCATATACAGACGTAACAAATGAGAAGTGGAATGAAGCAAATGCAAAATTAGCTGAAGCAGAAAAAATATTTTCCAATTTATTAAATACATTAACAAATGATTATACAAATCAAGCAACAATGAGCCAATGCTATATATTAGTAAATGAATTGAAAAAAGCTGTAAACTTGCAAGATAAAGAAATATTTTTTATAGAATATAGAAATTTAATGAGTAAAATGGAAATTATAGTAAAATAATTGAATTTAACCTAAAAATATAGTATAATAGTAGGGTAGTAAGTTGGATAGTCGCGTATAGCAAAACCGAAAGGTTGCGTACGAGGAAAGTCTGGGCTCCACAGAGTAATGATGCTGGATAACGTCCAGTGAGGGGAACCTTAAGGAAAGTGCAACAGAAAATAACCGCCATGTTTTACATGGTAAGGATGAAAAGGCAGGGTAAGAGCCTACCGCTAATATGGTGACATATTGGGCAGTGTAAACCCCATCTGGAGCAACACCGAGCAGGAAGGTTAAGACTACTCGTCATCTTCTAATTTGGTGGCATGAGGCTTATAGTAATATAAGCAGTAGATAAATGACTATCTTAAATGACAGAACCCAGCTTACAGACTTGCTATAATGAAAAAGCGTAGGTTTTACCTACGTTTTTTCATTGCAATAAATTCTTTAAATCATCTGGAATATTAGCAACATATTCTACTAGCTGTTTTGAAACAGGATGAATAAATTCAACTTTATAAGCATGTAAGGCTTGCCTATTAATTAAACTAGAAGCTGTACCATACAATGTATCTCCAAGTAAACTATGACCCAAATAAGCAAAATGAACACGAATTTGATGTGTTCTGCCAGTTTCTAAAATGCATTCCACAACATCAAAATTAGGTCTTCTATTTAAAACTTTATAATGAGTAATAGCAATATCACCATTTTCATTAATGCACCTTTCAATAATACTATTAGCTTTTCTAGCAATAGGAGCATTTATTGTTCCTTTAGTATTATCTAAATTTCCACTAACAATTGCAATATATTTTTTTACAAATTCTTTGGAACTCATTTGTCTTATTAAACATTCTTGAACAAATTCATTTTTAGCAAATATAACAATTCCAGAAGTATTTTTATCCAAACGATTAACTGGTCTGATTTTTTTATTTAAACCAATTTGATTAAAATAAAAAGCAATTCCATTTGACAAACTATTAGTGTAATGCTCCATAGAAGGATGAACAGGAATTCCGGCAGGTTTATTTATAACCAAATATGCATCATCTTCATATATAATATTAATATTCATTTCAGTAGGTACAATATTTGAATTATCTTCTTCGTAATCTAAATAACATTCAATTAAATCTTTTATACCAATTACACAATTTACAGAAGTTATTTTACCGTTTAAATAAATTTTATTTAATTTTTTTAACTTTAAAAGAAGTCTATCAGATATGCAAAACTCTGCTTTTAATACTTCTTTTACATTAGAGTATTTATTAAAATTTATATAAGACAATTTCATATACTAACCTCTACTTTTTTCTTGTCTCAAGAATATAACTTGCTTCTAAATCTGCTTCATGTAAAGCTAAAGCAAGTGGATATTTTTCGTAAACAGTACTTATAGTGTTGTACAATTCTTTTGGTTCTGTAAATCCCATGTGCCAACGAATAGCATACATTTCTTCTAATGTTAAATTAATAAATTTTGTAATCATCATAACAGACTTTTCTCCATGACCATAAGGAATAGAATCATTAACAGTATAATAGGGTTCTTTTACCCAAACACCATCTTCATTTTTTTTATTACGATAATCAACGGCATAATAGTTTGCTTTACAAAAATCATGTAATAATGTAACTAAAATTACTGTTTCATTGGAAGCTTTGATAATATCACTGTATGGCTTGTGTTTTAATTTTTCACTTAATAGGTTATAAACATTTAAACTATGCTCTAATAAACCACCTTCATAGCTTCCATGGAATCTAGTGCTAGCAGGAGCTTTGAAAAAATCAGTTTTTTCTATGTAACTAATTAATTTATCCATACCTTCTCTTTGAACAGTTTGCAATAATAATAAAAATTCTTCTTTCATAACAAAAATTTCCCCCATAAATTTAAAATCTGGTGCATTAGCGGTACTTATTTGCGAAAAAATAGCATATTTTAGCATATATTCCCACATTTTGCACAAAAAATTCCCATTTATCAACTGTAAATTGAGTATATCATATATTTTATATAAAGTATACTACAAACTAAATTTTATAAATGTGAAGTTTAAAGGATGGAACTCATAAATTATGAATGTTCCATCCTCTAAACTTGATTTGTATTAAATAATATCTAATGTTGAAAAGTAGTCTGAAAACTTAGTTTGCCAAGCAGTTAATTCTGCTTTTGTTTCAAAATCATCAAATTCCCAGTTTCTAATTTTCATATCAATTTCAGAATCGAATGAAATTTCATCGTATCTTTGCAGTTTATTAATCAGACGACAAAGTTCTTGCTTGCTTTTCACAAACTCTGCTTTTAAACTTTCGATACGAGTTTCTTCTATTACTTCTTCTGGATGTTCTTTAGATGCTATAAAAACAATTTTTGACATGCTTGTCATAAAATAAGCACAAACAATTTTAGCTTTTAAATTAAGGAATTCAGCTCTTCTGAGCTCTAAGTTATCGTTATTTTCCAATTCTTTTTTTCTAAAATAATTCTCCCATCCATTTTCAGATTCCAAATCGATTTTTAGCAGTTCATAGTAGTGTTTAACTATTTCATAAGCAACTATAAAGGGATTGATAATATAGAACCATAAAGATATGATGCGTGCATAAAAAAGCATTATGTTTAACCGCAATTTATTTAATACATCTCTCATATCATTTTCTCCTTACACTTGTTATACGAGAATTTACAAGTTACTATTTTTATTTATTTCGCATAGCTACGAATAATACATGTATAATATCACTTTTTTATGTAAAAATCAATGTTTTTTCATTAAATTTGTTGACTAAATCTTAAGCTTGTGTTTATAATATAGCATATAGAAAGGACTTGATGCAAATGAAAATACTAGCAGTTGGAGACATAGTAGGAGAAAACGGTTTAGAAAAATTAAAACAAGTATTGCCAAAATTAAAAGAACAAGCTCAAATAGATTTTGTAATAGTAAATGCCGAAAATGTAGCAGGGGGAATGGGGATTACATTAAAAAACTGGAATGAGCTTTTAAAATTGCCTATAGATGTATTTACAATGGGAAACCATACTTGGGCGAAAAAAGACATTTTCCAATTTATAAATCACCCAAAATTAATTAGACCAGCAAACTATTCAAAATGTGTACCAGGAAAAGGCTACATAGTATGTAAATGTAAGAAAAAAAACATAGCGGTTATGAACCTAATCGGAAGAACTGATATGAACGTATTATCAGAAAACCCTTTTACAGTAGCCGAGAATTTAGTAAATAAATTATCTGAAGAAGTTGACCTAATTATACTAGATTTTCATGCAGAAGCTACTGCAGAAAAAATTGCAATGAAACATTTTCTAGATGGAAAAGTAAATATAATATTTGGTACTCATACACATGTACAAACAGCAGATGAACAAATAACTCAAAAAGGAACAGCTTATATTACAGATTTAGGCATGACAGGTCCTACAAATTCAGTTATAGGAATGGGAGTAGATGAATCTATAAAAAGATTTGTTACTTCATTACCTGAAAGATATAAACTAGCAGAAGGATCTTGTATGTTTAATGGATGTATATTCGAAATTGATGATGAAACTAAAAAAACTCAAAAAATAGAAAGAGTTGTAATTAAATAGGAAATTTATAAATATATATAAAATAATTAATATTAATTCGACAAAAATGTCAAAAAATGTAATAAAATAAAAGAAAAAACTTCCACTTTTTCCCAAAAAACACTAGACAAATTTTAAAAATTGTAATATAAATATAAATGTTCACGGAACAAAAAAAATAAAATAATTAGGAGGCAAAAATGGAAGTTTTAAAAATCTCATCAAAATCAAATCCAAACTCAGTTGCAGGAG
>CAZUAJ010000041.1:0-5657 GCA_964618105.1 uncultured Clostridium sp.
CTCTCTCTCTCTCTCTCTCTCTTACAGTATCAACGGTTTGCGCCATTTTCATGTTTCGTGCCCCTTTTCTTACTTTTTCTTTTGGATTTTTTCTACTGTTATATTACTATAACTTTTTTACATTTTCAAGTGATTTTTGTATTTTTTTCCATCTCTTTGCACTTTTCTATGCAAAATTATATACCCAATATTTTCACTTCTATGTTTTCCATTCTATATTTTTTTGTTTCATTGTCTAGTCCAAAATGTACTAATGTTCTTTCTAATGTTTCTTCATTTTGTCTTAAATCAGTTGTAAAATATAATTTTATATTTGAAATTTCAACTTTGTTCATTACTATTGTTTTGAAACTTTCTGCCATCTGTTTGTCATCTTCACATATTATAATTAATTGTGGTATACTACTATAACCTGAATCTCCTGTTTGAAAGTTTTCATAAAAATCTTTGTATAATTTCATTTTATCAACCAGTTTTTTCTCCCATTCTGGTTCTCTGCGTATTACTTCAAACACAAATTCAATAGATTTATTATTTTTAGTTAGTTTTACACTTCCACCGCTTGCTTTAAAAACTTTACCAGCTTGTTTCGCTGTAAAGCTTGGCTTTGGAACATAAGAATCAAAAGCCTTTACTTTTCTTAAGTACGCAATTAGAGTTTGATTTCCTGCTAATCTCTTTTTTATAATTGCAACTGGTTTTGTGTTGTCAGTTGGTTGCCATTTACATTCAATTCCACGAGAATTTAATAAATATTTTCCCATTTTTTCTAAACAATATATTCTGTAAATTCCTTTTCCATCTTCTGAATTGAAGTAATATCTAGTTAATATTTTTGTTTTTATTAATTGTTCTAATTTGTTATTTAATTTATCTTGCGAGCCTACTTCTATGCCTTTCCACTCTAGCATTTGTAGTAATTGTCTTGATGTAATAAATTCAAATTCATTTACCAATTCTATAATAGAAAAATGTATGTCTGAAATATGCCCTATATTTATTCTGTGGATAATTTGGTTCATAGAAATGTAACCGTCTTTTCCATCAAATACTTTCAATTCACCTTCTCTAATTGCAAAAGGTGACACTGTTGCTTTTATTTCTTTATCTTCTACCATTTTGTTCTCCCTTCTAATCTTTACTAAAGATTAAAAAATTCTGGTTATATTTTGTAACCATATAGTTATTTCTACAATTAGTAGTAACAACTATTAATATATTAACATACCTTTTAAAATAAAACAAGCTGAAAATTTAGTATATGCAAAATAACAATTCACAATTAGTACAAATATATGTCTATGCAAAAAAATATTTCTTAATTAAGTAACTGTTTTATTTCTTTGCTATTTAAGTACCTAAATTGTCCAAGTTTTAAATCTTTTACTCCAATATTTCCTATTTTACTTCTATGCAATGCCAATACTTTTTTTCCTATAGCTTCACACATTTTTCTTACTTGCCTATTTTTTCCTTCGTGAATAGTAATTTCAAGTCTTGAAATATTTTTTTCTTCATCTATTTTCATTATTTTAACTTGAGCAGGTTTTGTAACATATTCACCAATATCTACCCCTTTTTTTAAGTTTTCGACTTCTTCACTTGCAATTTTTCCTTTAACAGTTACTTGATATGTTTTATTTACTTCATGTTTCGGATGTGTAACCTGATAAACAAAATCTCCGTCATTGCTTAATATAAGTGCACCTGATGTATACATATCTAGCCTACCTACTGGTACTACTGATGTTTTAATTGGTTTTCCATGTTCTTTTAAAAGCTCCATTACAGTTGGACGATTAAATTGGTCTTTTACAGTACTTACATACCCAATTGGTTTATTAAGTAAAATATATACTTTTTCAACAGTTGTGGATACTATTTTTTCATCAAATTCTATTTTGTCTTTTTCTGGATTTATTTTTGTTCCAAGTTCAGTAACTACATTTCCGTTTACTTTTACTCTACCTGCTGAAATATGCTCTTCTGCTTTTCTTCTTGAACATATTCCTTGATTTGCTAAAAATTTTTGCAATCTTTCTTCCATTTTATTTATTTCCTTTTTTATTTTATCTCATTCTAATATAATTGATATTTTGAGTAAGCTTATATAATGTTTTTTAGAACTCGGTATCATGGGAATCTTGCGAGTTAGAAGCTGTTGTTGAAATTCCATTGTTGGAATTTCACATACAGATTCTACGCTGTTCAAGGGGAAGGAGTGATAAAAAATATTATATAAGCTTACTCAAATTGCAAATATAATTTACAACTTTTGTAAAATTTTTTCAAAATATTCTGGTAATGATGCATCTAAATACATCTGCTCACCTGTTATTGGATGCTTGAAATTTAAACTTTTAGCATGAAGCATTTGTCCTTGTACACCAAATTCATTTTTACCATTTGAATATGTAAAATCACCAACCACAGGATGTCCTATTTCTGCCATCTGTACTCTTATTTGGTGGGTTCTACCTGTTTCTATTGCTACTTCTAAGTATGTGTATTTTTCAAATCTTTTTAACACTTTGAAATGAGTAATTGCTTCTTTTCCTTTTTTATCAACTGCCATTTTCTTTCTATCTTTAGTACTTCTAGCTATTGGCATATTTATAGTAGCTTCGTTTTCAGGTATAACGCCTCTTACTAAAGCTAAATATACTTTTTTTACTTGCCTATTTTGAATTTGCTTACTTAAATTTATATGTGCTTTATCATTTTTGGCAATTATTATTAAACCTGATGTGTCTTTATCTAGTCTGTGTACAATTCCCGGTCTTAGTTCTCCACCTATTCCTGACAGGTTGCCTTTGCAATGTGCCATAACTGCATTTACTAAAGTTCCATCTGGGTTGCCTGCTGCTGGGTGAACTACCATCCCTTTTTGTTTATTTACTACTAAAATGTCATTATCTTCATATATAATATCAAGTGGAATTTCTTGTGATTTAAGCTCTGTTTCTTTTGCTTTTGGTATGTTTATTGTAATTTCATCTCCATTTTGTACTTTATATGAAGCTTTCTGTTCCTTTCCATTTACCAGAATTTGATTTTCCACAATAAGTTTTTGTATCATTGCTCTAGATAACTCAATTTGTTGTTCACTAATATATTTGTCTAGTCTTTTTTCAGATTGTTGTACTATAAATTTCAAATTTTTTCTCCTTTTATTTTGATAATCTTTCATAAATAATAAAGTTATCATCTTGATATAATTCTTTATAATTTTTATCTTTTGATAATAGCATTTTCAATTTTGTATTTTTCTTTAAAATTATATGTGTTATATCATATTTTTCAAATGTGTCTTCATAATATTTGCTTATATTAGATGTGTTTATATAATCTGAAAATATATCTCTACCTTCATATTTACCATCTTTATTTTTTGTACCATTAAATTCAGGTGCATACAAATCAGCTCGTGAATCAATAAATACAGGTATATTTCTATATAATAAATAACTTCCATAATTGTATTCATTAAATAAATGTATATTTTCTACATCTAAGTTATTTAAAATATAATCTGCAGCTTCTACTGGATATATTTTTGAATTAATAAATTCATCATCAATTTTATCTTTGTAAAGTGCAAAACTCATTAATACAACAAATAAAATTGTAAATATTTTTCCAAGTAATGTTGTTGTAATTTTCACCATGTTTTTTTCATAATCTTTATCATATTTATTTAAAAAACTAGATGCCATTTTTGCAAATATAAATCCACAAATTATTACAAACATTGAAGCTTGTCTTCTGGTCATAAATGTTAGTAATGTTAAACCTGCAAGCATAAAAAAGTCACGTAAACTTGCTTTTGTGTCTGTAAATGTTAAAATCATTATAAATAATGCGAATGTTACTAACATTTCTTTGTTGTTTATTAATGTTAATGGTTGGTGTTCACTTATATTTTGAGTTGTATTTCCTTGCATTAATTTTGGCAATAAAGTATAAGGGGTATTTCCAATTGGTGTTAATAAACCTGTAAATGCACATATTAGCATTATAAGTATTAGCCATTTTACCATTGGTTCTTTTTTTAATGTAACTTTATATGCCTTCGCCTCTCTGTTTTTTCTAGCTTGCATCGCATTTTCTTTATCTAATTGTAAATGAGCTATTTTTTCTTGATATTTTCCTATTTCATCAATTTTGCCTTTTTTATTCAAAACTTTTATTTTATGTTCATTCCATTTAATTTCAAACCAATAATATAATTGTGTATCTATTAAAACTGCCAATAAATATTCTGCAACATAAGGTAAATATAAAACAAAGTAAAATGGCCATACTGCGCAATGTAAATTAGCTATTAATATAGGAATTATAACTAAATAAACTGCATATCTTTTCTTTTTTGTGCTAATAAATTGCTCAATAAATAATATTGTAAGTGCAAATAATATAAATGTTACCAATTGAGCTCTTGCTGCAATAAAGCTTTTTAGTAAATACATTATAGCCATTGTTATTACAAACGCTACTATTTGATTTTTACATAATTTGTTTAATGTATAATATATAACTATTCCAAGTATCATACAAAGTGCAATTGTTGCAATATACAGTGAACAAAGTCCGCCTATACCTATATTTTCTCCCAAATTATATACTAAATATGTTCCAACATCATATAGCCAATGATTATATGTATATGGCAAATCTTCATGCCACGAAAATGGGTCTTGCATGTCAATTTCACCTGTTTGTACAATGTGCTCGCCTATTTTTATAGTATAATATGTATCATTTTGAAATGTTACTGGTGTTAATGCAAAGCAAAATATTAAAATGCAAAATATTGCTAATATATTAAATTTTATTTTTGTTTTTTTATTCATTTTTGGCTCCTTATTTAAGTATTTTATTATTGAAATTATATCAAAATTAATATTTAATCACAATACTTTATACATATTTTATATTTAAAAAGTTGCAAGATAATAAAAAAATGGCAGTTGAATAATATTCAACTGCCATTTTTTATTATCCGTTAATTTGTTTTGCAACTTCTTCTGCAAAGTTTTCTTCTCTTTTTTGTAAACCTTCACCTTTTTCAAATCTAGCAAATTTAACAATTTTTGCTCCATTAGATTCTACTAATTTTCCTACTTTTTGGTCTGGATCTTTTACAAAGCTTTGTTCTACTAAACAAATTTCACCATAGAATTTTCCAATTCTTCCTTGTACTATTTTTTCAGCAACAGCTTCAGGTTTTCCTTCATTAACAGCTTGTGCTTTTAAAATTTCCATTTCATGTTCTACTCTTTCAGCTGGAACACTTTCTCTGTCTAAGTATTCTGGTCTAGCAGCAGCTATTTGCATACAAATATCTTTTGCTAATACACTATCTCCACCTTCAAGTTCAACTAAAACACCAATTTTTCCATCTCCATGAATATAGCTTTCTACTAATCCATTTGATTCAAATCTTTCAAATCTACGAATTGACATATTTTCACCAATTGTAGCTATTTTATTTGTTAATACTTCTTTAACTGTTTTGTCTGTTTCTACAATTGAATGTTGCTCTAATAATTCTTCAACTGAAGCTGGATTTTTTTCAGCAACTTGTTTTGCAACATCTGCTACAAATGTTCTAAATTCTTCATTTTTAGCAACAAAGTCTGTTTCTGAATTTACTT
>CAZUAJ010000042.1:0-5305 GCA_964618105.1 uncultured Clostridium sp.
TTATATAAAAGAACCTAAATTTTGAAAATTTAGGTTCTTTTAATTTATATTATTTTATTGTTATTTTGGAAAATTATAAATTTTTATATTATTTATAAATTTTTATATTATCTCCATTGCCACCATCTTCTCTTAATCCTTCTATTATTGCATGTTTTCCATTTACACTATATTCTCTTAATAAGGCATTAGAACTTATTATTGCTGCTCTAGTACACTTTACTTTTACATTTCCAAAATATGAGTCATTTAATTCAACAAATATTGCATCACCAGTTGATTTAAATCCGTCAGATATTATTGGTAAATTTTCATTTTCCACATTTTCACCATTTGCAGTTAAAGTACCATCTTCTATATTTAATGTTCCTGATAAAATTCCAATTACAGTTTTTCCACTTATTCTACCACCTTTAATATTTGTTGTTCCGTTTTGTGGTAGATAAATTGCTACACCTTGAGGAACTGAAATGCTGCCACTAATAATGTTAATCGTAGTATTTTGAGTTAAATCATTTCCATTTCCCGAAATACCATATCCGTCCTCACCAGTAACTGTTAATTTACCTTTGAAATCAACACTAGCTTTATCCCATATTGTTAAACCATAGATTCCTGTTGTAATTTCAACATCAGCTTCAATTATTAAGTTAGCACCATTTTGTGCTTGTAATGCATAATCTCCATTAGATACAATTGAACCATTTTTAATTGTTACAGTATTGTTTGTTCCTTTTGCATCAATTCTGTTGTTACGACCTACTAGTGTATTATTTTCATCACGTTCTCCATCTATAGTAATGGTCTTTCCGCCTAAATCTAATGTTATATTTTTTGCAAGATTAAGTCTTTCTTTAATTGTAATATCTTTCAATAATTTTACATTAGCTGAATTTGTTGCAACATCAATAAAATTATTTACAGAATATTTTGCTCCATCTGCTTCAAAGTCTGCTTCACTTGTTGCTGTATAAACTGTTACATTATTATCTAATAATGTTTTTGTTGTGTAATTCCCTGTAACAGTAGCTGATGCTAATTTTGTTTCTGTTGCAACTGTTGGATTATATTCTCTTATAATATTTCCATTATTTGCTGTTAATGTTCCGCCAGTGATATTAATGCTAATATTACCTGCATATCCACTGTTTATTTCTGAATATACTACATCACCTGTTAGGTTTGCTCCGTTTTCTGATGCTGTTAAAGTACTAGATTCAACTTTTTCACCTGTTGCTGTTAATGTTCCACCTTTAATATTTAATGTACCTGATTTTATTACGGCAACTGTATTAGCTGTAATTGTTGAACCATCTAGAATATTAACTGTTCCTTTTTGTGGTAAATATAATGCAATTGCATTATTAGCTGTTATTTTAGCACCTGAATTAATATCTACAGTAGTATTTTGGTCTAAAGTTGAGCCATTACCACTAATTGCATATCCTGTTGATTGTAGTTCAATTTCACCATTTAGAATAAATTTTGTTCCTTTTCCAAATATAGAAACTCCGCCGCCTCCGGCATTTTCAACAACTATTTTAGCATCTTGTGCTAGAGTAATTGATGAATTGTATTCTCTTTTTTCTGAACCTAAAGCAATTGCTGCCATAGTGTTACCTTTTGTTTTAATAGTACCATTTTTTATTACTAAATTTGAATTATTGCTTTGTAATATAATCATATTTTTTGCTTTAGTAAAATCACCTGTTAATGTTTTACCATTTAAATCAAGTTCAACAGTTTTGTTGTCCAAAGATTGTGACATTGAAGATGTTATTGTAAAATCTTTTTGTAACACAATATTTGAATAAAGATTTAATACATTAGTCATATCAGAAACTTGTAGATAATTTCCACTTGCTATTGCAACAATATCTTGTTCAGCTAGAACTGTTTTTTGTCCTCCCATCATACAATATAGGACTCTATCTGCTTCTTTTGCAGTATAATAAATATAATATTTATCTTTAGAATTAAAGTTTTCTGATAATTTTTGTCTTATTTTTATTTCATTTTTTGTATAGTCTTCATTTAGTGTAATTGAGTAATTTTCAAATCTTACCCATTCAGTTCCATTCCATGCTTCAAAATAATTGTTTTCAGTATATTCAATTGGAGTAATTACATCATTTTTCTTTAATGTTTTTGTAATATCTCCTGTAATTGTAATAGTTTTTCCTGTATAGTCTCCTGGTTTAATGTAAATTTTAAATTCTCTTTCTTCTCCCAATTTTAGGTTTTTAACATTTGATACTTCATATATTGGTAATTGTCTATATACTGGATATAAGTCAATATTTCCACTAATTGCACTGTCAAATAAATCTTTTGCATTTTCTGTTAATGTCCAACCTATAAATTCATGATTTGATTTTGTAGGATTTGTAGCTGGTCCAACTATTTTATTTCCTTCAATTACTTTTTCTGTTTTATATTTTACAAAACCAGAATATCCATTAAATTTAACTAAATATTCAAATTTAGCATTTTCACCCAATTGAACTTTTAATGTTGATGTAACACCTGGTTTCCATGTAATATTTATATCTTTTTTATCTGTTTTACTTGCAAATACTACTGGAAGTTCTACATAATATGCTCCTAATTTTGAATCTAAAACTTTTACATCATCAAATTGTTCTGTTAATCCTTCAATTGTTGTTGCTGATGTGTCATAATCTTTTGGAGCATATACTTTTACAGTCAATTCATTTTTATTGTCTGAATTTAACAAAACATTTCCGTTATATGTAAGTGTTTTGTTTGCAAAAACTCCATTTTCGCATGCTAATTCACCTACTGCTATCCATTTTTGATAAATGTTTATACTTTCAGTTATTGGATTATTAAAGTTTACTTCAGTTCCATCTTCATAAACATAAGTAAGTTCTTCTGCCATTTTTTCATAATCAAATAATCCTTTTGTTATTATTTTATTATCCTCTGTTGTATAATTATCTCCTAATTTTGTTCCACCTATTTTATCATAATATGATACTATAAATGGTATATAATAACTACCATATTCAATTACTTCTTCTTTTCCTTCTGTATTTGTTTTTGTTAGTACAGTTATATTTACATTATTTTTTGTAAATTCAAAAAAGATTTTTGTTGCTGGAACTTTAAATTTTGTTCCATCAAATGTAACTCCATTTGTTAAAACATTTATATCATCTGCATTTGCACTATAATTAAATTCTAGTGTTTTCTCTTTATTGTTTACAAAAAATATATTTAAATTTTCTTCTAATTTTCGTGCTTCTTCTTGTGTTAAAGGTCTTGTTTCTTCACCAATCTCATACCATTCCTCTAAGTCTACATCATAATAGTATGTTTTCATTGTTAGATCTAATATTTCGTTTGTTTTACCTGCTTCTATAAGTCTTTTAGCCTCATCTAATCCTGCATTTGCTGCTTTGTCTGCTGTTACTATAGTTCCTTCATCAAATCTTGTAGAACCTATAATATATGCACCACTTGTATAGTCATTTACATTTTCTTTTACAGATGTTGCAGCTGATGAAACTGTAATGAATAATGCACTAAATAATATTAGTCCTAACATTATTTTAAGTATTTTACTTTTCACTACTTTTTCCTCCCATTTATACTATTTTACTTTTGGATTACTTAATGATTGTATTATTTTACCATTAAAAACTAAACCTGTTGCTGGAACATCTTTTGTAATTTTTTTACCAGATATTGATGTAATATCAATTGTACCAGCTACTTCTTCTCCATTTAAAGTAACAAATATTCTTACTTGACCTACTGATGAGTTGTCAATTTCTTGTTTATAGTAGCTTATAACTTGTTCTTCTACTACTTGGTTCTTTTCCCATTTTGCTGTAAGTGTTATGTTTTTTGTAACTTTACTTGAGAAATTGTATTGTGTGTTGTTTAAATACCAACCTTTAAATGTATAACCATCTTTTGTTGGGTTACCTGGTTTTGTTGCTGTTTTACCAGATTCAACTGTTTGTTTTGCTACACTACTTCCACCATTTGAGTTAAATGTAACTGTATATTTTTTAACTGTTGGTGTTGTTGGTTTTTCAGGTTCTGTTGGTTTTGTTGATGTATTTGATGTTTCTTTTTTATCTTTTTCCCATTTAGCAACAATTGTTGTATCTTTTTCAAATGGTTTAGATAAATCAACTTTTTCATCTCCTACATACCAACCTAGGAATTTATAACCTTCTTTTGTTGGATTTTTAACATTGTCTAAAATTCCTGATGCATCTGTTTTTACTTTTTCTTCTTCTCCGTCAATATTTAATGTAATTGTGTAAGTTTTGTTGTTTTCGTCTACTTTGCTTACCCATTTTGCTTCTAGTTTAATATTTTCTTCAATAGCTGTTGAAAAATCAAACTTTTCTGCACCTAAGTACCAACCTAAAAAGTCATATCCTTCTTTTGTTGGATTTGTTGGCTTTGTTGCGGTATTTCCTTTTTCTATATTTTCAGTTTTTACTATTTTGCCATCAACTTCATATGAAACTGTTAAAACTGAATTTTTATTGTTTAGCACAATTGCTAGAATAACAGCAATTACAGCTAATAAAAGAATTACTGCAATAACAACTTTTTTCTTGTCCATTTTTTCCCCTTTCTTATGTTTTATTTAGGTTTTACCACCTATACTCAAATTATATATTTACAAGAAAATAAAATCAATATGTTTTTTATATTTTGACAATTTTCGATTTTCACTTTGTCGAATTTTGTTGATTTATCAATATTTTTTAATAAAAAAATTTTTTTCCAATTATAGAATATTTTTCATTACTTTCCAGACTAAAAATGAAGATAGACATAGTTAATTAAATATTAACTGTTCTATCTTCATCTTAGTCTAAATTTATAATTTTTCATATTCTGTCAACTTCCCATACATTTCCTGCTAAATCTGATATATTCATTTTACTAAAACTATCACTTGCACCTGTTGTTATTACAAGATAATGGTTTTTATCGCCAAAGGATGGATTAATGTTATTTTTTACAGTAGCTATTATTTATTCTGTACAGGATAACTATTTTGTATTTTCAAGTTCGCTTGTGTGGGGACCGACAAATTATAAGCTGTTATAAAATTTACGAAAGTAAAATTTTATTTACAGCTTATTATGCAGCTGGGACGAACTTGAAAATTAAAAAATAGTTTCCTGTACAGAATATATTGCTTTCTTTTAAAATCACTACATCCTTTGGTTACACTAATCATTATCCTGTAACGTTACGTTACTATTTATTTTAATATTTCTTGCAATTATTTTATTATTGGAGTATAATA
>CAZUAJ010000043.1:0-5041 GCA_964618105.1 uncultured Clostridium sp.
TTTTGTTTGCAAATTTTAATAAAACACTTGTATTTTATTGTAATGTGTGTTAAACTTATACTTAGTCAATTTTAGATTACATGTAGGAGGTGCAGTTCAATGGCAAAATGTGATATTTGTGGAAAATCATTAGCTCATGGAAACAAATTAAGTATCGCTCGTTCTCATATTAGTAGAAGAACTACAAGAACTTTTAAACCAAATTTAAGAAGAGTAAAAGCTGTTGTTAATGGAGAAACTCAAACAATACATGCTTGTACAAAATGCTTACGTTCTGGAAAAGTTGCTAGAGCTTAATTTTAGAGTTATTAAATATATAAAAAGACTATATAGGCTACTTTATGGTAGCCTATTAATAGTCTTTTTTGCATTTTAATAACTATTTTTATGTTCTTACTTTTTTTATGTCATTTTTCTTTTATTCCAAATAATAATTTAACAATACCTCTCAAACATTTTGGAACCTTTTTTACAACAATTGTCATTTATTATTCACTCTCCTTTTTTAACAAGATAACCACATTAAACCAACAATTACAATTACTAATCCAATTGTAAACAACCAGCCTGATATTGGAAGTAATAATACAAGTAATATACCTAAGCCTAGCCCTATAAGGCAAACACCTAGTGTTTTTTTAAGTACACAAAACATTTGCCAATTACCTCCCCCTCTTCTTTTCTTATATTATATTATTTTTTTTTATTTTTGTTACCATTTTATGTTCTTGTAAAAATTGTATTTTTATGGTTTAATATATGTATATTTTATAGAGGATTTATATTTATGAAAAAAGAAAAAGTTATAGAAATTTTTGAATTATTAAAAAAGCAATATCCAAATGCCAAATGTAGCTTAAATTTTAGTTCTCCTTTTGAAATACTTGTTGCTGTTGCCCTTTCTGCTCAATGTACTGATGAAAGAGTAAATAAAGTTACAGCTGAAATGTTTTTAAAGTATAATACTCCACAGCATTTTGCAAATTTACCATTGGAATATATTGAAAATATGATTCATTCTTGTGGTTTTTATAAAAATAAAGCTAAAAATTTAAAACTTGCCTCTCAAAAAATATTAAGTAATTTTAATGGTGAAGTTCCAAAAACAATGGAAAAATTAATGTCTATTCCTGGAATTGGCAGAAAAAGTGCAAATGTAATAATGCTTGAGGCTTTTAATAATCCACAAGGAATTGCAGTTGATACACATGTTAAAAGAATTTCTAACCGTATTGGTTTTTCAAATGAAAAAGAGCCTGAAAAAATAGAAAAAGATTTGCTAAAAATTTTTCCAAAAGAATATTATTATGATGCAAATCATGTTTTAATTTGGCATGGTAGACTTACTTGTAAATCGCAGAGCCCAAATTGCAAAAATTGTTGTATTAAACATTTATGTAATTATTGCAAATGATTGACTTTATAATTAAAATAATATATATTTATGTTATCATTTTAAAGGAGGTTTTTTTATGAAGAAAACATTAAAAATTATGGCTTTAGGTTTTATTTTATTAATATTATTTTCTACAATTTGTATGGCAACTGATGTAACTTCTATTGAAGCAGAAACTAATACTAACAATTCTCAAGATTCAAATTTAAATCTTGCGGAAATACAAAATACCAATAATGATATTTTTGTTGGTAATGATGAAATTTCTCTTGTTGGTTATGTTAATGGAAATGCTTTTGTGGCTGGAAAGAAAGCTACTATTTCTGGGTATGTAAATGGTGATTTATTTGTAATGGCAAATTCTTTAATAATAGAAAATGGCGCTCAAATAAATGGAAATGTATTTGCTTTATCACAAGAAATGACAATTAGTGGCAAAGTTAATGATGTTTTTGCTATTGCTCAAACATTTACATTAGCAGACACTGGACTTATTATTAGAAACTTAAATTTATCTTGTAACAATGCAACTTTAAATGGAACAATTGGAAGAGATGTAAATTTATATGTTGAAACATTAACTTTTAACGAAACAGCCAAAAAAATAATTGGTCAAAATTTAAATTACAGTTCAAATAATGAAGCTGTTATTCCTGACGGAGCCGTTGTAGGTGAAATTAATTTTTCTCAAGTAGCAGCAGAAGAAAAAACAACATCTCAAATAATTTTAAATTATGTTACAACATTTATTAATGTAATATTATATGCTATTATAGTTATTATATTATCTGCATTTATTACACCAAACTTTGCTACAAAAGCAACTTATACTATGAGTAAAAAACCTTTTGTTACAGCAGCAATTGGTATTGGAAGTTTAGTAATTGTTCCAGTATTATCAATGTTTTTATTAGTAACAGGATTTTTAACTTATGTTGGAATAGCTTTACTTGCTATATATGTTTTAATTCTTTCAATTACTATTTCTATTTTAGGAATGGCAATTGGAAACTACTTTGTAAATAAATTAAAAAATAAAACAAAAACCAAATTTATTTTACTTTCTGTAGTATCAGTAGCTATATTATGGTTATTACAAAAAGTACCTTATGTTGGTGGCTATATTTCAATATTTACAGTTGTTTTTGGATTAGGAATTTTCGTATATTCATTATTTGCCAAAAAAGCTTTAGAAGAATCTAAATAAAAAAAGTGGCTTCTGCCACTTTTCTTATTTTATAGCATTTTTTATTTCTTCTAAATTATCAATTACACTTTTATAACCATATTCATAACATTTATCTAATTTTTGAATATCTAATAAGCCAACCCTATCTGTATATACATTTAATATATAATTGCTTTTTTCCAGTCCTTGTTCTGATATTTTACTTCCCATAATATCAATTGTTTTCATCGCAATATCCATTAAATTACTATTTTTTTCTATTGGATCTGCATTAAATTTTACTGCTATAACTTTGTCTGCGCCCTGTTTTTTTACTTCTTCCACTGGAACATTATCTAAAACTCCGCCATCCATAAATGCATATTCTTCAACCTTGCATGGCATAAATACTGCCGGAAAACTACTACTCGCTCTTACAGCTTTTCCAACTGTAATATCTTTAATATATTTAGTTTTATCTTCAGCATCTACTGGAATGTTATTTGTAAACACATATTCTTTTGGTTTCATAATATCTACAGTTGGTATTACTATTGGCATTTGTATTTGACTTATTTTCTTAATATTTTGTTCTTGTGCTATTTTGTTATATACTTTTTCAATTGCTTCTCCATTATTAAATCCTGTTAAAGTTATTTTTTTATTAATTGAGTATTTTAGTAATTTTGATAAAAACGGGAATTTATTTGCACCTATTATTTCTTTTGCATGTTTTTTAAACAAAATATGTATCATTTCTGGTTCAATTCCCATAGCATACAAGCTTGCTACCATTCCGCCAGCACTTGTTCCACCTATTATATCTATTTTTATATTGTTTTCTTTAAGTGCTTTTAGCACTCCTGCATGTGCAATTCCACGAATTCCACCACCAGATAAAGCAATTCCAATTTTCATAGCAATTTCCTTTCATTTTTCATTATTCTATAATATTCTTATACTCATACAAATTGTGTATATATATTAAAGCCACTTTGTTTATTGAAATTGTTCCCTATTTGATACATTTTAAACAAAAAAAATACACCTTTTAAAGGTGTATTTTTTATATTACAACTATATAAAATTTTATTCTGCTGTATATGGTAACACAGCTATTTGTCTAGCTCTTTTCACAGCTAGTGTAATATCTCTTTGATGAATTGCACATGCTCCTGTTGCTCTTCTTGGAAGTATTTTTCCTTTTTCATTAATGAATTTTCTTAATTGATCTGCATTTTTATAATCTAATTTTAAGTTTTTATCTGCACATAATGGGCATACCTTTTTTCTTACTTTTCTAAATTTTGGATTATAATCTTCATCATTATTTCTCATATTTCTTTTATTATTTTTTCTATCTGCCATTTTCTTTCCCCCCTATTCTAATTAAAATGGTAGGTCATCTCCTGAAGAAATTTCAAAGTCAGAATTTGATTCTACATTAGGCATTGTTCCAAAGGTTGAGTCGAAATTATTTCCAGCTCCATCTCCTTCTCTTTTGCTATCTGCAAAATATGCTTCCTCTGCCACAACTTCTGTTATGTAATGTTTTTGTCCTTGTTCATCATCCCAAGTTCTTGTTTGTATTCTTCCTATTATTCCAACTTGTTGACCTTTTTTAAAGTATTTGCTACAAAACTCTCCTAGTTTACTCCAAGCTACTATGTTTATAAAGTCTACGATTTACTGCTAAACTAAAAGAAGCTACTAATGTGTTATTTGTTTGTGTGTATCTTACTTCTGGATCTCTTGTTAAGCGCCCCATTAAAATTACTTTATTCATTTTTACACCTCACATTTTGTTTTTTGTAATAAATTATTCTGCTTTTATTGTAATAAATTTAATTACTTCGTCCATAATTCTGTAATTTCTTTCTAATTCAGAAATTAAGTTTGGATTTGCTTCAAAGTTGATAACTATATAGTAACCTTCTTTGTTTTTCTTTACTTCATAAGCTAGTTTTTTCTTACCAAGTTCTTCAACTTTTTCAACTTTACCATCATTATTGATTATGTCTGTAAATTTTTGAGATAGTTCTTTAACTTTCTCTTCTGCTACAGCTGGATCAATAATGACAACACTTTCGTATTTGTTCATTATATTCACCTCCTTATGGATTACAACCTGCAATTTAATTTGCAAGTAAGGAACTTGTTCCTTTTTAACGTTACTATTATACTATTATTTAACATAAATTTCAAGACATTTAGGAAAAATTAACAAGTTTGTTTTATTCCTTCATAAATTTTCTTTTTTAATTTGTATGTTTTTTCATTTTGTATGGTTAAATACCATAAATATGCAAGAATAATTATAATTGCTATATTATGTACAAATAAAATTCCTATTGAAATTAGTATAGTTAACAAAATTACTGTAATTTTTGATATTGTATTTATTATTTTGTATGACGCTTCTCTCCGTAGTTTAGCAGTTAATATTTCCCAATTATTAATATAAGCTTAGAAACCAG
>CAZUAJ010000044.1:0-4867 GCA_964618105.1 uncultured Clostridium sp.
TTGACCTACATTTTGTTTTGTTAATGTTACTTCTGAACCACCTATTGTTACTTTTATTGATGGTGGTGGATCTTTTAACATTTCATCCATCCATGTACTAAGACTGTTTAGTGCATTTTTATCACTTTCTATTGCATTTTCCATTTTGTTTTGCGCTTCTTTTGCTTTTCCTACTATTCCATTATCCCCTATTATTGCATTTATACTTATTCCTGCTAATATTAAAAGTACCACTATTGTTACTACTAATGCTATTAATGTTATTCCTTTTTGTTTTTTTATTAACTTCATAAAACTTTTCTCCTTACTTTATTTATTTTATCATTAGCACTGCTTTCATAATACTATAACTTTTTTATTTATTCAATACTTTTTTAATTTATTGTTTTAAATTTTTTTAGTCTAATGTTATATGCTTCAATTACTTCATTTTTAAATGCAAGTTTTGGTTCCTTTTCTCCCATAAGGTTTAATAGTTTTAAAGTAAAATATGGATTTAATATTAAAAATGGACCAATTACATAAGTTGCAAAAAAATTATTTTGGTGTATTCCTTCTAATTTTGTTTGTTCATTTATTCCAATTCCCATATCTGCTTTTATAAAATAGTTTTTTTCATTGTTTCCATATAACATGGTGAATTGACTTTTAAATCCAAGTATTTCTATGTTTTCATATTTTCCTAAAAAGAAACTATTATGTCTATTCATCATATTTCTTTTAGCATATATATCAAATATTCCAAGCGCTTCTATTTTACTGCCATCTTCATTTTCAATGTAATTTCCTAGTATTTCAACACTGTTGCCTGTAAATAAAAAAAGTTGATTTTGTTCTATTTTTTGTTTGATTTGTTTAATAAATGGTTTAAGTTTTTGAATTGCTATTTCTTGTGAACGCTCTGACAGTGTTCCCATATATACTAATGAAATATCATTTTGCTCTACAAATTGCGGTTTTTCATTTATTGATGTTTCTATTATTTCCGCTTCTGGTAAGCATTTTTGCAAGTACTTAATATTACCCATATCACCATTTAAGTTACAAAACTCTGGATATAATATTTCAATTTTCATTTCTACAAATCTCCTTAACTAATATATTATTAATGTTTTGCTGTGTTTTTTATATCATGTTATAAATATGCAAAAAATTACCCTATTAACTCCTTAACCTTATTTTTAATTTGTCTTGTTTCTTCAATTGAATACAAGTCATGTAATATAAATATTTTGTCTATTCCTTCAAGTTTTAATTCACTTGTTGCCTCAATTAAATCCCTTTTATACACTATTATTTCTGGTTTTATATTTGCCATTAAACAGCGAATATATGAGTCCATATAACGTGGTCCTGCAATTATAACTTGCTTAATGCTTTCATCATTTAAAAATTCATAATCTGTATCATATTGCCATGCTGTGTCTTCTGAACCTTTTGCTTCTTCATGTAAATCATCTAATATTACAATTACTGCTTTATTTCCTAATTGCTTTCTGGTATAGTCAAATGCTAAAGAGCATGCAATTGGGTTCATTCCTTTTGCTAGTTGTGTAACAATTTCATAATTTTTATATTCTTCTTTACTATACCTTGTTTCAACTATTTTTAAATTTTTAAAAGATGAGTTTATTTGCTCATGTTTTAGTCCAAGTTGTTTTAGCACTATAGTTACAGCTAACATGTTGTATATATTAATAATATTGTCACTAATTAAATCATATTGCTCTTCTGTATTTTTTGATTTTACTGTCATTTTTTTGTTTTCTAAGTCTAATTTAGTTAAAGTGTAATCTGCTTTTGGTGTTTTGAAATTGCAGTTTACACAATGTGCTTTTCCAATGTGATGATATCTTACATAATCATATTCTATTTTTTCATTACATTTAGGGCATACCCTAATATCTCTTGTAATATTTTCAGATTGTTCTAAATCTGTTGGTAATTTATCAATACTAAAATATATTTTTTTATTTTCTTCTGCAATATGACTACATATTAAATCATCTGCATTTTCTATCATTATAGTGTCTTTTGGAATATATTTATTTAATATATCTGAAATAAATTCTGTATGTGCATTTCTCATTAATGAATCTCTAAATAAATTTGTACACACTAAATAAGTAGGTGTTATATATGGATATATTTTATTTGCACTTCTTTCATCTATTTCAAGAACTGCTAAATCTTTTTTAGCCTTTCCAAAAATATTTGAACCTTGAATAAGTGTTGTTGCAATTCCACCATCTATATTTGAGCCATATTTATTGTTTATAAAGTCAAATTTATTTGCAGTTAATATGTCATTAATCATATTACATACTGTTGTTTTTCCGTTTGTTCCCGTTACTCCAATTATTGTTTTTGGTTTTTCAAGCATTCCTAAAAAGTTCGAACACAAACTTAACGCTATTTTGCCTGGCATATATGTTGCGTTTCTTCTTAATAATTTAAGTGCAAATGATGTACATTTTGCTGCCAAAAGTGCTATATAAAATTTAAATGTTTTTTTATTTTTCATAAATTAATATCTCCTAAATTTTTCTTTACATATTTTATATTTATTTTGTATTTTTAGCAAGTATTTTCAAAAGAAAAGTGTACCTAAATTTAAAGGTACACTTTATGTTTAATAAATTTTTAAATTTTCTTTTAATGTTTTTTCAATACTTGATAATCTTTTTTCAAATATTTGGTTTGTCATGTCTGCAATTTCATCAAATTCTCTAAGCCTTTGTAATTGTTTCATTGTTGCTTTGTGATGTTTTTCTATTTTTTTTGATATTTCATTTTGTTCATTTTTTAGTTCATTTAATAGTTCTTGTATTTCTGCGATTAGTGTTTCTAAATTTTCGTTTACCTTTTTAGGCATATAACCACCTCTTTCGCATTTTTATTTATGTATGTTATTATACTATATGGTAAATTTATAGTCAATATTTTTGCGAATTTTTGTTTGAAATTTAGTCTTCTTTTTCTATAATTTTGATGTGAACATCTTTTAATTGTTGTTCATGTACTTTGCTTGGTGCTCTCATAAGCAAATCTCTTGCTTTTTTATTTTTAGGAAATGCTATTACTTCACGAATATTTTTGCTGTCTGCTACAAGCATTACCATTCTGTCTAAACCTGGTGCAGCACCTGCATGTGGTGGTGTTCCATATTGAAATGCGTTATATAATGCTCCAAATCTAGTTTTTACTTCTTCTTCGCTATATCCTGCAATTTCAAAAGCTTTTACCATTAGTTCAGGACTGTGGTTTCTAACAGCTCCTGATGCTACTTCATATCCATTACATACAACGTCATACTGATATGCTAAAATTTCAAGTGGGTCTTTTGTCATAAGTGCTTCCATTCCTCCTTGTGGCATTGAAAATGGATTATGATTAAAGTCAATTTTTCCTTCATCTGATAATTCATACATTGGAAAGTCTACTATATAGCATAAACGATAAACATTTTTTTCTAATAAATTTAGTCTGTTTCCTAATTCAATACGTACTGCTCCTGCTATTTTTTGAACTGTTTTTAATTCATCTGCCATGAAAAATACTGCTGAATTTTTACTCATTCCTATTGTTTCTTTTAATTGTTTTTGTATTTCTGGTGTTATATATTTAGCAATGCCACCTGATAATACATTTTCGTTGTCTACTTTTGCCCATCCTAATATTTTAGCTCCAACTTCTTTTGTTGCGAATTCTGTCATATTATCAAAAAATTTTCTGCTTTGTTCTGCTGCTCCTTCTACTACAATTGCTTTTACTGTTTTGTCTTTAAATGGTGTAAAGTCAACATTTTCAAATATTTGTGTAACGTCTTGTATTATAAGTGGATTTCTTAAGTCTGGTTTGTCACTACCGTATTTTTCCATTGCTTCTAAATATGGAATTTTTACAAATGGTGCTTCATCAACTTTCCAGTCTGTATGTGTTGTGAATACTGTTCTAAACACATCTGCTAATACTTTTAATACATCTTCTTGTTCTGCAAAGCTCATTTCAAAGTCTAATTGATAAAATTCACCTGGTGCTCTGTCTGCTCTAGGGTCTTCATCTCTAAAACATGGTGCTATTTGATAATATTTATCAAACCCTGAAACCATTAATAGTTGCTTAAATTGTTGTGGTGCCTGTGGAAGAGCATAAAATTCTCCTGGGTGCAACCTACTTGGAACTAAATAATCTCTAGCACCTTCTGGTGAAGAATTTGCTAATATTGGTGTTTGAATTTCTGTAAATCCTAGTTCATCCATTTTTTTACGAATAGTTTTCATTATTTCACTACGAAGTATTATTGATTTATGAATTTTGTCATTTCTTAGGTCTAAGAAACGGTATTCAAGTCTTAGGTCTTCTTTTACTTCTCCTGTTTTGTCTGAATTAATTTCAAATGGCAATACTGTTTTGCATTTACCTAATACTTGTATTTTTTCGGCTTCTATTTCAATTTCACCTGTTAAAATTTTAGTATTTTTATTACTTCTTTCTATTACTTTTCCTTTTACTTGAATAACACTTTCGGAAACTACATTTTCTAATTGATTTTTCATTTCTGCAGATACAACTATTTGTGTAATTCCAAATTGGTCACGTAAGTCTATAAATACCATTGAGCCTAAATTTCTAATTCTTTGGACCCATCCGGCTATTGTTACTGTTTCTCCTACATTTTTTATTGTTAATTCTCCACAATTATTATTTCTATACATAATTTACATCTCCTTTTGGATTTTGCTTTTAATATATGGGCTATTATACAACTTTTTTTTCATTATTTCAATGTTTATCTTTAGAAAATTGAACAAATGTGAAGTGAAAATTTAAATTCCAGTTTTAAAATACTCTTCCGGAAGTTAGT
>CAZUAJ010000045.1:0-4627 GCA_964618105.1 uncultured Clostridium sp.
GGACTTAAATCTGCATAAAACATATCTCCTCTTTTTATTATCATATTCTTCACTCCTAGTATTCTTCATGTTTTGATATATTTTAAGGATTAGCAAAGATAAAAATATGGTTTTAAGCAGGTATTTTTATTTCTTAAACTATTTTATTTTTATCTCATTATATAATATGTAGACTAAATTTTTTTGGTTCTTATCTTGTACTACCATTTTAGTAATTTTGCTTGTTGTTTTATCAATAAATAGTTTTTTTAAAGAAACGTAAGGGTTACTACCTTCTAATACTATCTCCATAACCAGCATATTGCCTTCTTCATATATTTTTTTATTATTAGATTTTTTGTAATCTTCTATAAATGAATTTAACCACAAAAAGTTTTCTGTTATATATTGGTAGTTCTGATATACAGTAGATAAATTTAATTTTGTATTATTTATTGTCAGTTTATTTCCGTCATAAATTGTTTCTAATCCACTAATATTTTCAGGTTCCATTACTATTTGTTTTTCTATATTAGGAGCTACATAGTTTTGTTTTATTCTATATTTTGTTTTGTTTTTATTTGTTTCAACTTCCAATTCTATTTCTGCATCATAAGAGCTAATATTTAAAATATATTCTTCAATTTCTTGATTTGTTTTATTATTCCTATTGTTCCCAAAATTTATATTTTTATTATTATTTTTATAAAAAAAATAAATTATTATTGTTATTATTAATAATATTGAAATTAAAATAACAATTTTTAAATTCTTGTGCATTTTTTCATTTTTCATTTTTAAAAATCATTCCTTTCACTTTCTTAACTATTTCTTCTTTTTTATTTATATTCATTTGTTTTTGAAGTATGCTTTTAGCTATGATGGTAAATAGTAAAAAAATAAGCAAATAAGATTACTTATTCGCTTATACTTTTAAAATATGTAATTAAACAATTTTCTAACTCTAGTTTTGTATTTATTTCATTAATTTTTTGACGTATTTGTGTAGCATTTGGTAAATTTTTTAAGTAGTAGCTCATGTATTTTCGCATTTCTTTAATTCCAGTATTTTCACCTAAATATTTAACCTGTAGTTCAATATGTTCAAATATTATTTTTAATTTTTCATTGTTTGTTACTTTTGTTATTTCTTTGCTTTGTAAATATTCTTGAATTTCTCTAAATAACCATGGATTACCAATACTTGCTCTTCCTATCATTATTCCATCTACACCTGTTTGTTCAAACATTTTTAATGCATCTTCTTTTGTTTTTATATCTCCGTTTCCGTATTACAGGTATATTTACTGCCTGTTTTACTTGTTTTATTATGTCCCAGTCGGCTTCACCTGTGTAAAATTGTTCCCTAGTTCTACCATGAATTGTTATTGCTTGTATTCCCTTTTCTTCTGCTATTTTAGCAAGTTCAACTGCAACAATATTATTATCGTCCCATCCTTTTCTTATTTTTAATGTGACTGGAACTTGCGAATTTTTTATTACTGTTTCCAGTATTTTTGTTGCTAATTCTAAATTTAATAATAATTTACTGCCATCTCCATTTTTTACTACTTTTGGTGCTGGACATCCCATATTTATATCTATTATTGGTGATGTTTTGCTTATTTCTTTTGCAGCATAAGCCATTGCTTCAATGTCATTTCCAAATATTTGTGCATTAACAGGTATTATTTCATTTTCTGTGTTTAGTAATAATTTTGTTTTTTCATCTTTATAAAACATTCCTTTACTACTTACCATTTCTGTGTATGCTAGACCTATATTAAATTTTTCACATATCAAACGAAATGGCAGGTTTGTTATTCCTGCCATTGGTGCTAGAATTATGTTATTTTTTAATGTTACATTTCCTATTTTTAGTTCTTTTAAATACATTTTTATTTTCCTTTTTTACTATATTCATACATTAATGTTATGCAGAGTTCAATAAATATAATATATATAACTAATAATTAAAACCTATTCGCTAAACATAGCCTTTTTACGCCTTGCACTAATATTTAATAAAATAGCTATTAAAATTAAATTTGTAAGCATTGAACTTCCACCATAACTTACAAATGGAAGTGGAATTCCTGTAATTGGCAGAAGCCCCATTGTCATTCCTATGTTTTCTAACATGTGAAAGAAAAATATTCCTGCTATTCCACTTGCCAAATATGAACCCAAATCGTCTTTAGCTGTTTTAGCAACTTGAATTGATTTTGTTATTAATACTATATATAAAATTATTACAATTCCTGCAATTACAAAACCCATTTCTTCACTTATAACAGCAAATATAAAATCTGTAGTTTTTGGATATAAATAACCTAATTGTGTCTGATTTCCCTTAAATAAACCCATTCCAAATAATTTTCCAGCACCTATTGCTAGTTTTGATTGAATTATATTATATCCATCTCCCCTTGGATCTAAATTTGGATTTAAATACACATCAATTCTTGCTTTTGCATGTTCTGGAAGTATAAAAAAATATGCAATTGGTATAATAATAATCGCTATTAAAAATGAAATAATAATATATTTTTTATCTATTCCTGCTATATATAGCATAAATATTAATGCCACCAAAAAAGCAAATGCTGTTCCATAGTCAGGTTGCAAAATAATAAGTATTGTTGGCAATGCTACAGTAGCTATTATTGTAGTCAATTTTAAAATTCTATTTATTTCTTCTTTTCCTTTTTGTTGAATTTTTATAATTACTGTTGATAAAAAAATTACAACTGCAATTTTCGCAAATTCTGCTGGTTGAAACGAAAAAGAACCTAAACTAAACCAACTTGTTGCACCATTTACAGGTTCAGTAAATAATACAGCAATTAATAGAACTATAGTTAACCCATAAATAAATGGTGATATTTTAGATAAAAATTCATAGTCAACAAAAATAATTGCAATTACAACTGGTATACTAATTACAATCCATATAATTTGTTTTTTTAATTCTTCATAATTTGAATTTTGAGTGGCAGAAAGCAATGCAACTATTCCTATTATTAGTAGTATAGCTGTACAAATTACAATTCCCCACTCAATATTTTTTAACATCCTTTTTCTCATGTCTTTCCTCTATTTATTAATTGTTTGATGTTTGTTGTTCATCTATTTTATTATTATCTTCTTTTTCATCTTTATTCTCTGTTTTTGATAAATCTTCTTCTAATTTATTTTGTTCTTTTATTTCTTCTGTATTAATTAATTCTTGTTTTTCTTCTGTTTCATTTTCTTGTTTCTTACTTTCTTGTTGTTCTATCACATTATCTTTTTGTTCATCTAATTTATTTTCTGTATTTGTTTCTTCTTTTTCTTCATTTTTAGATGGTACATTTAATTTTCTTGCTTCATTTTTTATTGTAACAATTGGAATATTAGCATATAAAGCTGGTGCTCCTACTGTTCCATCTTCATTTGCTTTATTAGTTAAATGTACATCTATTTCTTTTTCGTCAACATCTATATATTTTTTTATTACTTCTATAATTTCTTGTTTCATTAATTCTAAGAAATCGGCAGATACATTTGCTCTATCTTGCATTAAAACTAAGTGCAATCTTTCCTTAGCTGTGTCTGAGCTTTCTTTGTTTTTTTCTTTTTTTACAAGACCCTTAAAAAAATTAAGTATATTTTCAAACATGTTCTACCTCCAATTGTATATTTTATTTTTTAAAGAAATTTTTTAATTTTGAAAAAACTCCTTCTTTTTTTCCTGGAATTGTAATTTCTACATTTTCCCCTAATATTCTACTAGCAATTTCTGTATATGCCTTTCCTGATGGTGCTTTATGATTTGTTACTACTGGTTCTCCTTTATTTGTTTGAGTAATAATAAATTCATCATCTGGCACAACTCCAATTAAGTCTATTGATAGTAAATCTACTATATCTTCAACTTCCATCATTTCGCCTTTTTTAACCATATTAGGTCTTAAACGATTAATTACTAATTCAGGATTTTTTATTTCTGATGCTTCTAATAGTCCTATAATTCTATCTGCATCACGAATAGCAGATATCTCTGCTGTTGTTACTACTATTGCACGATTTGCACCTGCAATTGCATTTTTAAATCCTTGTTCAATGCCTGCCGGGCAATCAATTAAAATATAATCAAATTCTTCTTTTAATTTTTCTGTTAATTCTTTCATTTGTTCTTCATTTATTGCACTTTTATCTCTTGTTTGAGCTGCTGGAAGTAAAAATAGTTCTTCAAATCTTTTATCTTTAATAAGAGCTTGTCTTAATTTACACTTTTCTTCTACTACATCTACAATGTCATACACTATTCTGTTTTCTAATCCCATTACAACATCAAGATTTCTTAATCCAATGTCTGTATCAACTAATACTACTTTTTTCCCCCTTAATGCTAAAGCAGAACCTACATTTGCTGTTGTAGTAGTTTTTCCAACTCCGCCTTTTCCGGATGTTATTACTATAACTTCTCCCATTGTTTCCTCCTTAATTTTTGGATATTAATTTATTTTTTAAAAATGCAATATTCAATATTGGTATTATATAACATTTTTAAGCAAAAATCAATCTGTAAGCTAAAAAAATAAAAGTATGTGCTAATTATCTTTTGAAATTCCGTTTAGTACTTAAAAACGGAAATAAGTTCGTG
>CAZUAJ010000046.1:0-4611 GCA_964618105.1 uncultured Clostridium sp.
CTCCTTTCATTTGGTTGTATTTTTGATTGTTGATTTTTAGATACAATAATTCTAATGACTTTTTTTGTGATTTTCCAAACAAAACTTGACTATTATCTATAAAAAAGATATAATAGTAATATCTTAACAAGGTTTAACAATTATAAAATGTAATAATTACCATCAATCACTAATTACATTATAAAGTAATAATTCATACTTGTCAAGTATTACATGTAAAGTTTTTGAAAAATTTTTTAGGAGAGTGAAAATGAAGAAAAATAATGAAGGAAATTTCAGAACTTTTTGGTTTAGATATGATAGTTATGAAATGAGAGAAATAGAAGAAAAACACTATATTACACCAAAAGAAAATTCAAAAGTAGTTATGTATGATCCATTTGATGTGGCAGATTACATATTAGTAGATATTTTAATGATAGGAAGATGTGTTGAAAAAAATGATATAGAAGAATCTAATAAAATGATTATGGAATTTGTGGAGAAATATGGATTATTAGGAGAATTAACATATTTACCATTAAATACTGATATAGTGGCACAAAACAAGGTTTATTTACCTAGTGGGAATTTAGTTAGTGATAAAGAAACATTACCTACTGCTGAATATATAGAATTATTTTTAAAATGTAAAAAGAAACAAAAAATCACTATGAAGAAAAATGCAAGAGGAGAAATTTTAGAATTGTCAGCAGAAAATGAAATGAACCCTGTTGTTGCCATAGATAGACCAGCTGAATATGCAGTTGTTTTTTCAAAAGCTTATTCAGAGTGTTTGGTTTGGATAATGCATTATGCAAGAATATTGTATCAAACTTTTGAGGCTATAGAGAATTATAATAAGGTCGAAGATGCATATACGAAACAATTATATGATAATCGCATAAAGAATTTTAATCCATCCAAAATAGCTTGTAAGATTTTAATGGGTAATAAAAAAGAAGATAAACCTGTTATAGAATGGAATTTCAATTCCTTAAAATTAGCAATAAATACAATATTTGCTTTAAATGAAACAACTGAAAGAAAAACAGTGAAAATGTGTAAACATTGTGGCAAACCTTTTTATTCAGATAACTTGAAAGCTGAATATTGTAGCCCACAATGTAGAAATCAAGCTAATGTTTATAAAAGTAGAGCTAAAAATAAGTAGATTGGAGGAATTGTATGGTTGAAATTAAAAATTTTGACAATTGGATAGAAGATATTGAATTTGGAAAATTTGGTAGTGGTGCAAGTGAAAAAGTTTGGCTTATTAATCCAGAAACAAACGAAAAAGGGCTTTTCAAATTTCCAAAAGTAAAAGATAAGAAAAAGGATACAATAACAGGAGAATATTGGGCTGAAAAACTTGCTACTGAAATTGGAAAATTAATAGATGTAAAATGTGCTAGAGTTGATATAGGAACATATAAAGGAAGAATAGGATCAATGAGTTATAATTTGGTAAAATCTATTTCGGAAAATAATTATACCAATTTATTAGAAGGAATAGTTTTCATAGAAAAGCAATATCCATATTATGATAAAGATAAATTAGAAGATACATATTCTAAAGCTAAATATTCTATACAAATGATACAAGAAAGTTTAAAGGGGATATTAAAAATTGAGAAATTTTATAAAGTTGTTTTATTTGATATTTTAATAGGAAATAGTGATAGACATCATAGTAATTGGGCAATTATATCATCAAAAGAAAAAATATATATGACATCTGAAAATGTATTAGATATTTTATTTAATTTTGAACTTTGTCCTTTATATGATAATAGTTCATCACTGTGTGCATACGAAGACAATAATGATTTAAAAATATTTTTTAGAGATAAAATGAAATTCGAAGCATTAGTAAATACAAAATCAAAATCTGCTATTGGTTGGGAAAATGAAAGACCAATAAGACATTTTGAATTGTTAAAGAAAATAAAAGATAATGCATATGAATCAACAATAGAATATATAGAAAAAATAAAAAACAATATTAATGAAGAAAATATAGACAAAATTTTAAATGAATTTGAAAATAATATAATAAGCGAAGATATGAAAAAATTATTAAAAATGTATCTTTTAGAACGAAGAAAAAGAATGTTAGAAATATATGATTTGAAAGATGAGGTGTAATAGAAAATGGAAAAAGATTTAGTGTATTTGGTATGGACTGATGTGAATACTGGTAATAAGTATAAAGTTGCTACCCTATATAAAAAAAATGAGACATATTATTTTAAATATATTTTGGAGAATGTAAAAGAAGCACAAAAAGATGGATTTGAATTATTAGTTGCTTTTCCACAAATTAATGCAACATACGAAAATCCACATCTTTTTGCAGTATTTGGAGCAAGACTTCCTGACAAAAGAAGACCTGAAATGGACAAAATTTTAGAAGAATATGGGATGACGGAATATGATGAATTTGAATTGCTAAAAAGAAGTGGTGCAAAATTGCCAACAGATAATTATGAGTTTGTAGTATAATGAAAATATAAATAATTAGCAAATTATATTATTTAAAAATTTATTTTGTTAGATAAATTATAATTAGATATTTTGATTATAAGTGAAAAAATATGGAAAAGGAATGATTTATATGGGGTGGAGATTTAGAAAAAGTATTAATTTAGGGTTTGGATTTAGAATTAATTTAAGTAAAACTGGTATTGGATATAGTTGGGGTTTTCCAGGATATAGAGTAACTAAAACAGCTAATGGTGGAAATAGAATAACCTATTCAATCCCAGGAACAGGAATATCATATGTAGAACAGTCTAATAAAACACAATTAGAAACTGGTGATGATAAACTTATAACTGGAGAAACTGAAATATTTAAAAATATACCAATTGAAAATATCCAAAAAGATGATGTCATATTAAAAAAATTAAATATTGCACGTACTATAAATAGATTAGCTAATTTGTTTATAATATTAAGTAGTTTGATGATTATTAATGTGTATTTTTCAATTTTTCTTATAATAGGAGTAGCACTTAAAATTTGGTTAAATCAAACTCATAAAATAGGGCTATACTATGAATTTGATGAAAAAACTAGAAGAATGTATAATTCTCTTAGAGAAACTCTAATTGTTTTGTCAAATTCTAGAAAGATATGGCAAATAAGTTCTTCTACTCGTGTATATAATGTTAAATATAATGCAGGTGCAAGTAAAAATATTTCAAGAAATAGAGCTTACATTACAAGTAAATTACCTTGGTATTTAAAAACTAATATTGAAATTTTTGGATTAAATCTAAAAAGGGAAAAAATATTTTTTACACCAGATAGAATACTAGTTTTTAAGCCATTTAGAAAAATATTTAGTTGTACATATAGAGATTTATATATAGGAATTGATACTACAAATTTTGTTGAAACAGAAAAATTACAAAGGGATAGCGAGATCGTAAATTATACATGGAAATATGTTAATCGAGATGGTGGAAGGGATTTGAGATTTTCAAATAATAAAAAATATTCTGTTTGTAAATATGGAGAAATTTTATTTAAATCACCTAATGGTATAAATACATCTGTAGAATTTTCTAATAGTAATTTTGCTGAAAGAATAAGATCAAATTTAGTTATATTTGCAAATACATTTAATGAAATCCTAAGTTATAGTAAAACTATGAAAGGAGACAACTAATATGAAGTATTGTATTTTTTGTGGTTTAGAAATAGGAGAAAATGATAAAATTTGCCATAATTGTGGTGAGAATATTTCAGAAGTTGAAACAAACAGAATAATTCAAGCAAATATTGAGTGTATAAAATGTCATTCACACAATGTAACTTATAGTATAACAAAGAAGAAAAAACATAATATTATTTTTGAACATGAAAGCTTTTTATGCAATGAATGTGGAAAAAGGTTTACAAACAAAGAACGATTAGGGCATAGTTTTAGCAATAAATTTCAAATACTTTTAACTAATGGTGAAAAAATATTAATCAAGTGGTTGTTAATAATATGTGTGATAGTTTTTATTATCGTTCAAAATGGAATAAAAACAAGCAGTGAACAAAATAGTTGGACAAGAATAGACTATAGTGAATTTCAATCTATAACATTTAAAGAAATTAAAGAAGTATCAAATAAAGATTTGGATGAAGCACGAAGAATATATGTAGGAAATTCATATATTTTTACTACTACAATCAGAGAAGTAAATGGAAGAGAAATAATAACACCGATAGAAGATAATGATTATTCTGGATCATATATATATATTAATAATGAAGATATGGAAAAATTAAAAAAGTATAAAGAAGGAGATATAATTACTGTTGCTGGTACAATCTCTAAAATAAGTTTATACCATAAGGTATATGTTAAAAATGCAACTATAATAGAATAACAATATTTGTTATAATAGAAAAAACAGATTGCTAAATCGCAATTTGTTTTTTCATTAATACTATTATCTATCTCTATACTTGTTTTTAGATTTATTTTTTTCTTGTTGTTCTGCTTTTTTTCTTTCTTCTCTTAACTTTTGATGAAGCTCATATATTTTAATTTTATCTATTCTACTCTGAATATTATTACAATGCCTTATTTCTTCAGCAAGTGGTGTAATCTTTTTAGAAATTTCAGCAATT
>CAZUAJ010000047.1:0-3922 GCA_964618105.1 uncultured Clostridium sp.
TTTTTACTATTATTATATTACTATAACTTTTTTACATTTGCAAGTGATTTTTGTATTTTTTTCCATTTGTCGTTACAAAATAATGGTTTCGTTAAATTGTTTGGCAAACTTACTTAAAGTCCGCGCAGGGGAAAGTACATTTTTATTTTCAAAGTGAGCATCTACATACTCTAAGCCAAACAATTTAACAACCATTATTTGTAATATTTATATATTAAAAGAACAATTGACAAAGCAAATCAATATTTTTAAATTAATTTAAAAATATATTAGTCAAAAGCAAAAAATAACCCGTATCCTTAGATACAAGTTATTTTCAAGGTTTTTAATAATGGTAGCGAGGAAACAGCAATAATTAGTATTTTCAATACTTTATGTTTTATTTGTTTAGGTAGCTGTTTAAGTGAAAATAATTAAGAAAAATTACAATAAATGAAGAAATAAAATTATCAAAAAATATTTTTAAAATTTTAACTTTACCACTTGTTTTTTGTAAATAAATACTGTATAGTATTGTTTATAGGAAATGAGAATAAGCAGATGTGGTTTGCCTCCAACAAGGAGGTGAGGCGTATGATAGAAATACAAACATTAATTACAACAATATACATATTATATTATTCACTAATTGGTGTCACTATCATTACGTTTGCCTTAATTATTGCATTAGTAATAATTACAAGCAAACAAAAATAACCAATAAAACAGACACATCTGTAAACTTACCCAGTTAGATGTGTCAACCATTTAATTGAGGTAAACCACGTTTGTGGTTTCTCCATTTCCTATTTTTATTTTACTACTATATTGTATAATTGTCAAACAAAAATAGCTAAAAATTAAGAAAAATTATAATAAATTAATTTTAGGTAATAATTTAATAAAGGCTATAGCTTTTGTGAGCTTACAGGTAGCTGCAAGCTACCTTAAGCTGACAAAAGCAAAATAAGAAAAATTGGAGCCGAAGGCGCTAATTTTTCTTACACGCGTAAAATATTGAATTTGTTTTGCGGTACGCAAAATAAAATTTAATATTTAGCGTGCTAAGGCAAATTTGTTTAATAAAATCGCAAGATTTTGTTAAATATATTTGCCACAACAAGGGTTGTTAGGGAAAGAATTTCCCTGACCACACAGAAACTCATTCTTGAGTTTCTAGTGTGTTAGAAACTCAAATTAAAGTTTAATATTAGAAATTTCAAAGGGGGTTTTTTATTTTTTAAGCCTTTCAGGCTAGCATATTTAAAAGGAATATATAAAAAATGAGTTATGCCATAATTAGAAATGCAAATTACAAAAAAGAAAATTTAGCAGGACTATACAAACATAACCAAAGAAAAAATACAAACTATTCAAATAAAGAAATTAATAAACAAAATTCAAATAAAAATTATTCACTAAAAGAATGTAACACAACTTATTCAAATGCTCTTAAAATATTAATACAAAAAAACAACTTACAAGGCAGAATAATTAAAACCACTAATGTAGTATGTGAATACATAATAACATCTGACAAAGAATTTTTTGATAACATTGGAGAGCAAGAAACAAAAAGATATTTTAAAACTGCTTATGATTTTGCAGCCAAATATAACGGACTTGATGAAAAATAATATGAAATAAACAATTCAGACATTATACCTATACATACTGAAAATACATCACTAATACTACAACAAAATAAAGAATTAATATAAAAAACTCATAATTTAAAAATTCAACTAAGTAAAGCTTATGTAGCTATTAATAGAATTGAAAAAATACAAAATGAAAACATTTTATTAAAACAAGAGAATAACCAACTAAGAGTTGTTAAGACTACCACACTTATTCCTAAATAGGGATTTTTTAACCTTCAACTCTTACAAGTTGAAGGTTTTACTTATTTATTTTATAAAATCAAATTTTGAAATTTTTTCATTGAAGAAGATTAGTCTATATACGTTTTTCGGTAAATGTCTAGTATAATCACATATTAGTTTTCTACAGTTGTAATTTTTTAAAAATCCAATTTGTGCATTTGTTTTTTCTACTAAATTTGTAGAACTTGTATATTGTATAACTTTAGCTTTATTGCATACTCTTGCACATACATGTTTATTTGCTTTTTGGTATCCGTATGGATACGAGATTTTACCCAAAAAGTGCACTCCATGATATGCAGTATCAACCTTCGTTTTAGTTTTATTCATTATTTGATGTGTTTTTTTAAGCTTTTCATTTATATATGGTAAAGCATCAATTAACTCTCGTTTATTACTAGATATTATAACTATATCATCTACATATCTAACATATTTATTAAAACCTAGTGTATTTATAACATATTTATCAAATTCATTTAAATTTAAATTACTCGCTGCCTGTGATGTAAGATTTCCTATTGCCATTCCATATTCAGATTTAGAACTCATTTTTCTTCTTTCTGGTACCATTTTTCTTAAATTCTCATTAACAAACAAATATGTTCCATTTTTTCTTTTTTTATTTTTTAAACACATCATATATGCATTATATAATTCTTCAAAAGTAAGTTCTTGTTTCATTTTCTCTCCTACAATACTAATTTTGAATTAAATAATTTCCAAACTTATTATTTGTTTTTCACTTTGATAATATGCACATCTTAAAATGATTTAAGCTTGTTATAATAGTAACATTTTAAATTTTATATAAAAAGATGCTTCTTATTTTATTTTTTAAGCATCTTTTTACATTCATATAATATTTCTAATTTCTTACGAAATTAGAAAGTCGCCGACAAGCGGACATAACTGTAGTCGCTTAGGTAGTAGTAGTACATAAAGCCGCGGCCAAAGCGCGCGCCCCACGCGGTAGTCGTATTGGAAAGCGAAGACGAACAGTACCACGCGCCAAGTCCGTAGTTTCCATAATCACTTGATGTAATATCAAATGCTTTAGCAAATGCACTCCATTCATCTTTAGATGGTACAAACCATCCTTCTTTTACATAACCCCACATATCTTTGTAACTTGCATTATCGTTTCTTGCTCCATAAGCTGGTGGTTCTGCATTCCATGCATTTAGCATTACTGTTGTATTGTTTTTTCCTGTTCCAAATCCTGTTGATGTTACACTTGAATATTCTGTTATTCCATTATCATTAGCTGCATCATACCAACAAAAAAGATTATTTGTTGTTTCTGTACTTGTTACATCACTTAGTGCCATTACATAAAATCTTTCTGCTTTTTCTCCTGCTATTGGTGTTAATACTGGCTTTTCTTCAAACGCTAATTCTTCTTCTGATGCATTTTTTGGCTTATAACTTTCTTTACTTATATAATAATCTTTTAGTGTTGTTTTATCTGTTACTGCACTATATGAATATGTACTACTATTTGTTGTACTCCATGTTCCACTTGCACCTATTGCTAAATCTGCATATATTATTCCGTCTACTTCTCCATCTCCTTCAAAATCTGCATAATACCCTACATAAGATGTTGTTTTATCTATTGGTTCTGGTCTTAACATTTCATCCATCCATGCACTAAGACTGTTTAGTGCATTTTTATCACTTTCTATTGCATTTTCCATTTTGTTTTGCGCTTCTTTTGCTTTTCCTACTATTCCATTATCCCCTATTATTGCATTTATACTTATTCCTGCTAATATCAAAAGCACCACAATAGTTACAACTAAAGCTATCAATGTTATTCCTTTTTCTTCTTTTATTTGCTTCATAAAATCACTTCTCTCCTTCTTCTTAATTTTTGCTCGACAATTTACTTTCTTTTCTTTATTTCTTTTATACATTTTTTCTTTACTCACTTTCCCTTCTTTTTTATTTTTTGCTTTTTTTCATTCTTTTTAACACTTTAACCTTTTTACATTTTTAACTTTTTTGCATTTCTAACATTTTTAACATTCCCCCTTTTCTTTTTTATTTTTTTA
>CAZUAJ010000048.1:0-3058 GCA_964618105.1 uncultured Clostridium sp.
TAAAAATGACAATCCTGATACTGCAAACGTAAAGAATTTTAACGTTATTTATTATCCGACAGACCTTGAAATTGATATAAAAAAAGGAAGTCAAATTATTTCGTGCATCCCTGCAGATGGAAATGTTCCAACTCATTCTGAAACTGTAAAAGAAATTTCTGAAATTTCTATTGGTGATATTTCAAAATCGCTTATAACAGAAGATGGTGTTGAAAAAGTTTGTATGACTGTTTCTGTAGTTCCTCACACAGAATGTGATTTTGACATCTCAGTTTGCGGCACTCTTCCTAGCGATACTTCTGGAACTTATTCTAAAGAAAAGAGCTTTGTTTATAATGCGTATTATCCTGAATATGATATTGAACTTATTGATTTAACAGATGAAAAAGCATTTACAAAGTTTAATAAAGACTCTAGTGGTAATATTGATCGGCTTACTTTAAGCGACGGCGAAGAAGCAATTTTTTACTTAAAAATAAAAAATGAAAATGCTGCGGGTCATATTGTTCCATTAACAAGTGAAAATTGGAGTGCAATTGGATTTTCAACTATTGATTCTCGCTATAGTAATGATGCAAAACCAGGAAATACTCGTTCTGAGTATGCAAATAAATTCTTCAGGCTTACTAAGGATACTATTCGTGAAAATGTAACGATAAGAGAAGAAAGTTCTAATCCTACAGATTTTGGTATGATTTACCTTAGTGCTGATAATTCTGCTATCGAAAATGTAACTGTTTATCATCTTTCTCACGCTTGGGACTACTACAAAGATTTACCTACTTATGTGCAAGGTGATAAATGGGAAGAATACAAAGAGAAATATAATTATGATAATGATTTTATAACAAAATTAGAGAAAGATGGCGTTGAGTATTGGCTTGTTTCAGCAGAACTTCAATATAAGGGAAAATATGCTGTTCCTCATCCTGGAAAACAAACATTTTCTACTTCGTGGAGTAATGGTGTAATATCTCAGCAAATCCCAGAAATTTTTCATTACACCTATGTTTATTCTGGTTATACAGACATCAAATTTGATACTGATTTGATTACTCATATACAAAATGGATTTATAAATTATAAAAAATCTGGGAGTTATTCTTATGGTGGTGCAGTAAATAAAAATGAAGACATTGATTTAGATAAATATTTAAAAACTTGTATACCTTATGTAATAACTACAAGAGAATTATTAAGTAATAAGGCTCTAGTTCGTCCAAATGCTTATTCTCCTGTTGGTTATAAAGTAACAAAAGGCTGGTTTGGCTGGACAGATACTTTTGGTGAAAAAGCTGACTTTAAGATAAAAGTGCAACAACTTATAAATAATTATATTTCTCCAACTGTTTCAAAAAATACAACTGATACAACAAATCTTGGAAGCGGAATTCTTACCATAAAATATGTAGATGGACACGGTGTTGAAAGGGCTGATAAAATTAAAACTATAAATGTTAATATCGAACAAAGATTGTGTGAAGCATATACAAACAAAAATTGGGAAAAGGTCACTGTTTCTGGTAATGAACATTGGTATTTATCAAAAGAACTTTTTGACAGTTCTACTGTAGGAAATCAAATGCCTTTCTTTGAACTTAAAAATAACAATGTTTTCTCAACTGTATCATCAATACATACAAATGAAAAATCTTTGTATGTTGATTATGAACTTTCTCCTGTAAATTCTACTATTACAGTTACAATTCCAGACAATAGTCTTTATTTGCAAAGTGGAAGTTATTCTTCAAAATCAGGAAATACTTACACAATTACGCAACATGATTCTACATCTAATGGAGTTGCTTCTGGAACTTTGAAATTCTGTTCTTCTGTTACAAGTGATTACACAGGAATAGTTTCTATTGTTGCAAAAGGAACGAACCTTTTAAAATCAAAACAAATTTCCTTTAATATTCAAAGTGATGATAATTTTGTTCCTGATATTTCCAGTAAATATGCTACAAATTCATCAAGTAATGTTAGTAATTATAGTTATGTTGATGCAAATAAACGGCTCATTGTCGTCGGCGATGGTGAAACTATAACTGGAAAAATTAGTAATGTTAATGCTTATAGTACGAGTTTGGCAAGTTATTCGTATGAACCTTATACTTCTTCAACAATTTATACAGCCGATGCAATTTCAGACCAGTCTGGTAAAAAACAAAGTGAACTTACAAATGTTTCTGTAAATAGTGATGGTTTCTTTATAATTAAACATAGTAAAGATTATGGTTATTTTACTACAGACTCTGGAACTGTTGATGAGTTTTATAGCACCCAAATGTACTTTACAAATATTTCATCAGATAACAATGATTCTATTGATGCAAAAAGGCGAGTTTTGAATGATTCTAAAAAGCAATATGTTTCTGACAATTCTGGAAAGGCTATGAGTTCTTATGTAGCACCTTATTCATATAAGGATAATGAATATATAGCAAAGTCTACAACCTATGACTTTACTCCAGTTGGACATATTCTTATTACTTTAGATAACGATACTACACAAGAAATAATTGTAGGTGTTAAAATAACTGAAAATCCTTGTGCAGAAAGTTCTTCTTACGGTTATGCAGTACCTTCTTCTTATTATATGAATGTAGAATCAAAGTAAAAATTAATATTTACAAAGTGTCAAAAAAACAACATTTAGAAAAATCTACTTGACACTTTGTAAATTATAACAGATAATATAAATATATTATTTATGTTATGGATTTAATTATCCGTTGATTTTTTGTTACTGTCTGCGTACAGTTATTTTTGCGGAAACCGCAGTTTCCATTTCCTTTAATTCATTAATTTGAATTTCCCAAAATATAATTTATTACGAGGTACTTTTATGAAAAAATGCTTATTTGCATTAGTGGGATTATTGTCTTTATTTGGTTTTATTGCATGTAATATGAATGATGTTGAAAATGAAACAGAAAGCGGATTTTCTCCAGAAAATATAGCTCAAAAAAAAGAAAAATATGCACAAATTTTAAACACAACTTGGGAAACAACGGATATTGAGGAAGATATAAGCATAAAAACAATTTCTTTTGGT
>CAZUAJ010000049.1:0-2964 GCA_964618105.1 uncultured Clostridium sp.
CGCGAGCTGGGTTCAGAACGTCGTGAGACAGTTCGGTCCTTATCTGTCGCAGGCGGAAGATATTTGAGAGGAGCTGTCCTTAGTACGAGAGGACCAGGATGGACATACCGATGGTGAATCAGTTGTCACACCAGTGGCACGGCTGAGTAGCTAAGTATGGATGGGATAAACGCTGAAAGCATCTAAGTGTGAAGCCCACCTCAAGATAAGATATCTCATACCGATAAGGTAGTAAGATTCCATAAAGACTATGTGGTTGATAGGTTGGAGGTGTAAGTGCAGTAATGTATTGAGCTGACCAATACTAATAAATCGAGGGCTTAACCACTAATATATATATATATAAAGCAAGGTTAAAAGAAATATATTGGAAGGTTGGAAAGTTTACTGAAAAGAGAAAAAAAGAAAGAAGACGAAAAACCGAATAAAAAGGAAAGAAGTCAAAAGACTTTCTCTATATATTTTTGAGTGTACTTTAGAAAATATTAAGTATATGTGAAAAAAATAGCATATATATGAAATATTTGAAAATACACAAAACATTTCTGGTGATGATTACATGGAGGAAATACCTGTTCCCATACCGAACACAGAAGTCAAGCTCCAATGTGCCGACGATATTTGCGGGTTACCCTGCTGAGAAAATAGGTTGTCGCCAGTTTTTTTATATTATAAATAAACATAAAAATACAAATTATAAATTACAATTTTAGTATAGACTAATAAATTGCAGTTTATAACTTGTATTTTTTTAAACTTATAGTTATAATAAAAATATAAATTAATTTATTTCAAAATATAACTAATTTGAAATATTCTAATGTAAGTTTATTAAAAAAAGAAAAGAGTATTAAATTAATAATTAATTATAAAAATGGGAGAATAAAAATATGTCTAGTAAAAAGTTTATAAGTAAAGATCGCTTTTTAGAAATGGTATTAAATAAATTTATGCAAGATAGTATAAAAGGAGAAAAAAGTAGTGCTTTAATACAATCAGCTTATGAAGGATTTAAAAAATTGTTATCTAATCAACTTCTAGTATCTCAAGAAAAAGAACAAGAAATAGCTGAATTATATGAAATATTGGATAAAACATATAAAATTTTTTCTGATGAAAGAACAAGAACGTTGTTATTAAAATCAGGAAAAAAAGCTAATGAAATTGTAAAACAATATGGAGAAAAAATTATAGGGGACAACAAAAGAACTTATGGAATGGAAATTTTATTTAATAAAGGCTTAATTGAAACTGGTAACATTGAAAATGGAGATAAAAATAGTATTAAATATGTTCCTATACTAAGTCAAGGTAATACTCAATTAAGAGAATTTGTATTTAGAAACTATGATGAAAAAACAGTAAGTATCACACTTATAGGTACATTACATTATAAAACATCTTTTGGCGTTGAAAAATATATAAATAAATATAGAATAAGTAAACAAACTTCAAAATCAGTATATTTAACAGATGATGTATTTTCGAATATATCAATTCCAGATATGGAAAATCCAGATTATAAAGAGGCTGTTTTAATGGAACTTCTAGGAGAAAATAATATTTCACTTTCTCATACTGGTGGTTATATTGGTAGTGTACATAAAGCTCAAAGTAGCTTAAAAACTGGAGAACAATCATTGAAAAAGGGAATATATGAGTATAGAATAAATGATAAATATTGTCTTGAATATGATGCAGAAGATGTTACAGCAGTTATGACATATCAAAATCAATTAGAAAAAGAAAAGAAAAATAGTGATAAAAAAATTTCAAATGAGAAAGAAAGATGAATGTATGAGTAAAATTATTTGGAAACCAGGTACATTTATATATCCTTTACCTGTTGTAATGGTGTCATGCGGAAACATGAGCAAAAGTAATATTATTACTGTAGCATGGACAGGAATAATAAATACTGATAAGCCTATGTGTTATATATCAGTGCGAAAAGAAAGATATTCACACGATATTATAGCAAATAATAAGCAATTTGTTATAAACTTAACAAACAAAAATTTAACTTTTGCTACAGATTGGTGTGGGGTAAAAACAGGTGCTAAAGTTGATAAATTTAAAGAAATGAATTTAACTAAAGAAAGGGCTAAATTTGTGGAATGTCCACTTATAAAAGAAAGTCCTGTTTCAATTGAATGTAAAGTAAAAGAAATAAAAGAACTGGGAACACATGATATGTTTATTGCTGAAATTTTATCAATAGATGCTGATAAAGCGTATATTGATTCAAATGGGGCTTTTGACATAACTAAATGTGATTTAATTACTTATGCAAATGGTAAATATTTTACTTTGGGAAAGCAAGTGGGAAAATTTGGATATTCAGTTCAAAAGAAAAAGAAACATTAAGTTATAACTGGTTATACAACAAACAAGTTAACATAATACAAACGATTTAACGAAACCATTATTTTGAAACACTAATTAGCAAAAGGTTAGTTTTTAAACTTAATTCCACTTAAAGAAAAAATTAGTAGTAACAAAGAAAGTTCCTAAAATTAGGTACTTTCTTTTGATTTTTTCTTTAAAAATAATAAAATAGGGAAAGTTTTTTCAAATAATTCATTGCCTAATTCATATTCAAGCATATTGAATACTCTTAAAACTTCTTTTTGAGTTTTCTCATATAGCAAAAATGCTAACATTAACCTAGAATTTCTAAATAAGAATGTAAGCAAAACTCTACCACCTTTAACACCTTCTACAGTATCCATCTCAATAAATGGTGAAATAAGTCTATCTAAATTAGCTAATTCCTGTTCTATATAATTTCTTTCGTCTAATGTTAAATGCAAATTTTCACTCATAAGATACCTCCGAAACTTTCCAAACACAGTATCCTACTAATATTTTAACATTTTTTGTCCAAAATTAAGGTTTGTTCAATTTTCCGTGAAGTGAAAATTTAAATTCCAGTTTTAGATAGTAGAAAAAAATTGTAAGAGA
>CAZUAJ010000050.1:0-2629 GCA_964618105.1 uncultured Clostridium sp.
TGCTTCTCCACCCATTTTTTGTGCTTCAGCAATTAAGTGTAGTGCTAAAGTAGTTTTTCCAGAAGATTCTGGTCCAAATACTTCTATAATTCTACCTCTTGGAATACCGCCTATTCCCAAAGCAATGTCTAAACTTAAAGCTCCTGTTGGTATAGCTTCAACATTCATTGCTGTATAATCTCCTAATTTCATAACAGAACCTTTTCCAAATTGCTTTTCAATTTGACCTAGTGCTGCTTCTAATGCTTTCATTTTTTCTGAATTATCTTTACTCATTGTTTATTCCTCCTAAATACTATAAACGTTTGTTTGTGTTTATTATATATTATTATTTTTATTTGTCAAGTATTTTTTTAATTTTTTTCATATTTAACTTTTATATTAATTAAATAAATAGTATATTTGTGTGAAAACAAGCAATTGCTACTGTCTATACCAATTAGAAAAATTATAGAAAATACTATAACAGTTTGGTTCTACATCTCCCATTAAATCTGTTGAATATGCAACCATATCGCAATTATAATATAACCCTATATAAGGTACATCATTATTATAAATTTCAAAAATTTTGCTATATCTTTCTTTAAGTGTAGTTTCATCTGTTATGTTTTTTATTTCTTTTATATTTGTAGCAATCTGTTCATTTTCGTAATTTGCTAAATTATTTTCTCCTAAAGCATATTCTAAGTTTGGAGAAACAGAAAGGTAAACTCCTGTTAATATCATTTCATAATTTTTATTTTCCAAATATTTATTATATTGTGAATTAGATACTTCTTTTACATTTATTACAATACCAAATTCTTCCAATTGTTTTTTTACTTCTGTTGCTACTTTTACTCTTTTCGAATTTTCTTTACTTACTATTAAATCTATATTTATAGTTTTTGTTACACCATCTATTTCTTTTTGCCATATTCCATATTCATAATTCCAACCTGAATTTTCTAATATTTCTTTAGCTTTAGTTTTATTTGTTTTGTTGTTTTGGGAAATATTTTTTATTAAATAGTAATTATTTAAAAGTGGATAATTTGCTATTGTAGATTTGTTTTCTAATATAGATGCTACTATTTTTTCCCTGTCAATTGTCATACCAATAGCTTGTCTTACTTCTTTATATTGTAAAATTGTGCTTTGACAATTTAATGATAAATAATCATATTCTCTATTTGTATATATTTTTTTACCATACCCCATACTTCCAATGTATTCTTCTGCTTCATCATTACTTGTATGAAGTAAATCAATACTGCCTAATTTGAAAGCATTGTACTCTTTTCCCCTGCTATCATATAAGTTAATAAATATTGTTTTTATATTTGAATTTTCTGTATCTACATCTCGCCAATTGTCATTTTTACTAAGTTCTATTTTGTCATTTTCTATTTTAGTTATTTTATATTTCCCTGTTCCAATTGGTATTTCAGATGTATTAAATTCTTTATTTTTATATTGTTTATATGAAACTATTGGAAATATTAAATTATATTCAAAAAAAGCTTCTTCTTCTTTTAATTCAACCCTAATTGTGTATTCATCTATTACTTCTATGTTTTTTATGTTTTTAACATTTGAATAAAATACTGATTCTTTTTGATTTTGTAAACTATTTATTGAAAATTTTACATCCTCAGCCGTAAAATTTGTTTTATCTTGCCATTTTACATTTTCCTTAAGCTTTATTACATAAGCTTTTTCTTCTACTTTTGACCATTCTTTTGCTAAACATGCAGATATTTTATAGTCTTCAGTAATATTTAATAATGGTTCAAATATAAGCTGTTCAATATAAATTACCTCTTGATTATTTGTTATATAGGGATGAATACTATCAAAATTAGAAATTCCAATTCTTAAGTTTGTAACCATATCAACAGTTTTGTATGTTATTTCTTTATTTTCTTCATTAGCCGTTTGCTTTTTATTTGTATTTAAGTATATAACACTTGTTATTAGTAGTAATATGAATATAATAATTATAATTTTTAATGGCTTGAATCTCATTAAGTTTCACTCCTTTTGCTTTGATAACTAATTGTATAATATATTTTAATCTTTTTCAATAATTTAAAACAAAAAGCACAAAAATATACAACATATTTTTGTGCCCCTATATAAATTTAATTTTAAATCTTGTTATTTTCTAGATTCAACAATTAACTTAATTCCTGTTCTGTCTTCTCCTTCTACTTCCACCTCTGCGAATGCTGGTATACATACCAAATCTACTCCTGCTGGTGCTACAAAGCCCCTTGCTATTGCAACAGCTTTAACTGCTTGATTTAGTGCTCCTGCTCCAATTGCTTGCATTTCTGCCTTGTTTGATTCCTTTACCAACCCAGCTATTGCTCCTGCAACTGAATTTGGATTTGATTTTGATGAAATTTTTAAAACTTCCATTTTTTGGCCTCCTATTTTTTTTATTTGTAACATTGACATATATTTTTATATAATATTGTTATTCAATTGTCTAGATGTTTATGGCAAAAAATGGAATAATCGTGCGACTGTTTTTTATGTTTTTCGACATTTATTCAATATTTATTCTTTTTACTTTTGTTGGTCGACAATTTTCATCATTTATTTCAAATATACAACCATTTAGTTTTGCTTCTCCATCAGC
>CAZUAJ010000051.1:0-2548 GCA_964618105.1 uncultured Clostridium sp.
GTAGAGTACCAATAAATGTTTGTGTATGGCCTTCTGGGCATACGCAAACAAATTCAAGAAAAGGTAGGAATATTATGGGATTAATAGAAGAAGCAAAAAGAATTAAAGAAATTCATCCTAATTATTTGATTTTATATAAATCAGGAGCGTTTTATAAAACTTTTGGAAAAGATGCGTATTTGCTAAATATGTTATTTGATTATGATATTAGAATAGTAAATAATAATATTGCAACATCTGGATTTCCATTAAAGTCATGTTTTAAAGTTAGAGCTAAAATAGAAGAAAAAGAAATTAATTATATGGTAATAGAACCAAGAAATAACTATGATGTAGAAGTAAAAGAAGATTTTGGTAATTTGAACAAATATGATAGTCAATTTGAAAAAGCATATTCACAAAATAAAAAAAAGAAAAAAATAAGTCATATTTCGGAAGAATTAATATTACTGTTGGATACTCCAAATTTCAAAGAAATTATAAGAAAGATAGAAGATGTGTTAGATGAAGCAAGAAAAATTCAAAATAATTGATTCTATTAGAATATTTATAAAATCAATTTCGATAAATTTAGATAGTTTTCCTAAAAAGGAATATGAAATAAAAGAAAGAATAAAAAAGAATTCTTATGATATGTTAGAACTTGCTTATGAAGCTAATAGTACTGAATTTATTGAGTTGAAAATTAACTTAATAAATAAGTTGCTTGCAAAAATAAAATTGGTAGATTTTTTGTTGGACTTATCTGTAGATATGGAATTATTACCTAAGAAAAAATACGTGAAACTTGCTAATAGATTAGCAGATATAGAAAAATTTTCAGGTGGTTGGATTGTGCAAGCCAAGAAAGGATTTTCAATTTGCAAAAATAATATAAACAAAGAATTAGAAGCTAATACAGTTATTATTGAAAATAATAGTAAAGGCAAGTTGAGAAGTGAAAAGAAAGCAGACACAATTTTACTGTCTACTCAGTCAAAAAATAATCTTAATCAAATTTTATAATATTTTAAAATGTAATTTTTTGTATATAAAAAGACAGGAGTACAAAAGTACATTAGGGAATAGTTGGATGTGGCTGGCTTCGCCTTCTGCTAACAACTCTAACAACGTGATGAATGTGAACTATAACAACGGCGGCAATGTGAACAACAACAACTATAACAACAACAATGCGTTTTGCCCTGTAGCTTTTCTAAAATACTGTGAATATATAGTAAAGTAAGTAATTACTATTATGGGAAGATTTAGAAAAACAGACTATTTCCTGTAATAGATTTTACAATCTATTATAAAACAAAAATAGATAACACAATTTGTTAGTAGGTGTTATATATCAAAATCTTAGATATATTATATTTTTTTATAAGCCGAAGGGAAGTTGGAGTTTGGTACTGTTTTATAGACCATATTAATTTATGTGCTATTTTTGGGTAAATATCATAATTAACCTGTCTTTAGTATTTGAATTTTAATTATGATATTTACAATTATAAAGGATTAGTATGAAAAGATATTCAAATTTGTATGAAAATATTTGTAATATAAACAATATAGAAAGTTCTTTTAATGAGGTGAAAAAAAATACGCGTAATGAAAGACGTGTATTTAATATGAAACAATATAAGGCTTATTATATTACTTCTGTTTATGATTTAGTTACTAAAAGAAAGTATAATGTTGGACCATATAATAAATTTGTTATATATGAACCAAAGGAAAGAATAATTGTAAGCCAAAGTATTATAGACAAGATTGTAAATCATCTTGTGGCAAGACATATATTATACCCAGCTATTTTGCCGTGTTTGCTAGACATAAATGTGGCAAGCAGAAAGCATTTAGGAACTTCAGCGGGCTTAAATATTGCTAAGGAATATAGAAGAATATGTAAGGTAAAATATGGTACATATTATATATTAAAGTGTGATATTTCAAAATTTTTTGCTAATATAAATCATAATATTCTAAAAGGAAAAATAGCAAGAAGAATAAAAGAAAAAGAGTCATTAGAAATTATTTATAAAATAATAGATAGTTGTGAGCAAGGCTTGTATATAGGTAGCATGACAAGTCAGGTATTAGCAATTTTTTATTTAAATGATTTGGATCATTTTATAAAAGAAGTTTTGAAAATAAAATATTATATTAGATATCAAGATGATTTTTTGTTATTTCATCAATCAAAAGATTACTTAAAATACTGTTATAAAGAAATTGAAAAGTTTTTGAAAAATGAAGGATTGCAACTTAATAAAAAAACAAGAATATTTAAAAATACAGATAACTATATATTTTTAGGAAGAAATTCTAAGAATCAATATGTTAGATATAGAAACATAAAAAGAAAATTAAAAGATAAAAATTATAAATATGTTACTGGACAAATTCCTTTAAATAGTATTGTGAGTAGTGTGAATTGTTATGAAGGCTTATTAAAACAAAAAATGTTTTCAATACCAGAAACGTTTAATTAACTAAAATAGTTACTAGATAAAGGTATATTAAATTGTTTGGATTAGAGTATGTGGATGTTGCAAAGAAAAAA
>CAZUAJ010000052.1:0-2544 GCA_964618105.1 uncultured Clostridium sp.
GTAAGCGTCAAAAAATCTACGACTACAAAACATACAAAGCTTACTGTTAAAATGAAATAAATTCATTTTAACAGGAGGTATTTTTTATGAATGAAGATAAAACTATAGATTGGAAAGCAATGATTGATAAGCTTTCAGCGTATTCTGGTACTATAAAAGATTTTTGCAAAGAAAATAATATTCCAGAGAAACAATTTTATTATCATAGACGGAAACTGGCAAATAAAAATAAAGCTATATTTCATAAAATTCCTTTAAAATCAGAAGATAATCCAATTGGAAACAATAATATGAAAGATATAAAAATTGAAGTTGGAAAAGCTACAATATACATTCCAGCTAATGAAATAGCTGTTTTAACTGCAATTATAAGAGATTTGAGCTTCAATGTTTAATATTGATAAAATAGATACAGTCTACATAGCATGTGGAACAACTGATTTAAGGAAAAGTATTGATGGATTAATTATGATTGTGAAGAATGAGCTGAAGCTTGATCCATTTGAAAAAGCTCTATTTGTATTTTGCAATAAGCAAATGAACAGAATAAAAATACTACATTTTGATGAAGGGTTTTGGTTATATTATTACCGCCTTGAAAATGGGCGGCTAAAATGGCCACAAAACAGAAATGAAGCACTTGGAACTAATAAAGGAGAGCTAAAATGGCTTCTTAAAGGATATGAAATTAGAACAAAATCAAAATTTAAGCCAGTAAAAGAAAAGAACAGTTTTTAATATTTACATAAGCTGACAAGTCTGTAATTCAAATAATATGATGTTTTTGAATTACAGACTTATATGGTAAAATATGTTCATACTTATTGAGGAGTACTGTATTTATGGAAGATATAAATTTTGATGAACTTGATGATAAAACAAAATTAATAGTTTCAAAGATGGAAAAAGTAATTAATCATAAAAATAAAGAAATTGAAGATTTAAAAAATCAGCTTGCTTTTTTAAAAGGACAAATTATAAATAAAAATAGAAAAATGTTTGGAAAATCAAGTGAACAGGTTGATGAAAATCAACTATGTTTTTTTAATGAGGCTGAAAAAGATAGTAATTCAAAGATTGCAGAGCCTGAAATTGAATCAATTTCTTACACTAGAAAAAAGAGAACTATCCATAATGGAAAAAAAGATAATACATCTAATTTAAAAAGAATTATTATTGAACATAAGCTTGATGATGAGCAGAAAAACTGCAATAAATGTGGACAACAAATGACTTTTATAGGAATTCAAACAAAAGAATTATTAAAATTTAAACCTGCTGAAATTTATATAGAAGAACATAGAACAGAAGTATGGGCTTGCAAAAATTGTGAAGCGGAAGCTGATAAAACTAATATAATATCTGCAGATGTACCTAAAACTTTATTACATAAAAGTATGGCATCAAATGAATTAGCAGCTCATGTAATAACAATGAAATATCTGCATTCAATGCCACTTAAAAGAATGGAAACATATTTTCAGATGATGGATGTAAGTCTTTCAAGGCAGACATTATCAAACTGGGTAATAAACAGTGCTTCTGAACTTGAATGTGTATTTGATTGTATGAAGCAAAGTCTTTTAAAGAGCAATTATGTACATGCCGATGAAACTCCTGTTAAAGTTATCGACAGCAAAGGCAAAGAATCTAAATCAAAGCATTATATGTGGGTATATGTTTCTGATAAAGAAGAAAATGCAATAATCTTGTATGATTATCAGAAAACTCGGTCAAGTTCGTGTCCAGTAAACTTTTTAAAAGGTTTTTCTGGGTATCTGCAAACAGATGGATACAGCGGATATAACAAAGTTGAACATGTAAAAAGGCTGTATTGTCTTGCTCATATTCGCAGAAAATTCTTTGATATAATATCAGAACTTCATGGAGAAGCCCTTAAGCATTCACGTGCCATTATAGGGTTTAATTATTGTGAAAAACTTTATTCTATAGAAAAAAACCTTCGTAAACAATATAGTGGCTCTGATGATTATTATGATGACCGCCATAGAATAAGACTTGAAAAATCATTACCTATATTCAATGAATTTCAAAAATATGTTGATACTGAAATACCTGATGCCCTTCCTGCAAGTGCACTGGGAAAAGCTTTAAGTTATACTCAAAAATTATTACCAACTATGAAAACTTTTTTTACAGATGGTAGCTTGGATATAGATAATAATGCAGCAGAACGTGCTGTAAAATTATTTGTAATAGGCAGAAAAAACTGGCTATTTTCAAATACTCCTAAAGGTGCAAGATCAAGTGCAATAATCTATAGTGTCGTAGAAACGGCTAAAGCCAATGGCTTAGCAGTAGAAAAGTATTTAATATACTTGTTTGATGTGCTTTCAAAAACAGAAAATAGAGATATGGATTTTTTGAAAGATTATATGCCTTGGTCATCTGAACTTCCGGATTATTTACATTCCAAATCTAAAAATTAATATTAAATTTTGCTCAACGACTATTTCTATAGCTGTTGAGCTTATTTTAACATTATTTTGTTTTTGATTCTATACGTGAAATCTTTGACGCTTA
>CAZUAJ010000053.1:0-2514 GCA_964618105.1 uncultured Clostridium sp.
ATAATGTAATGGGAGTATATCTTCCATATATGATAGTAGATGCTAATGTACATAGCAATTTAAGAGGGCAAGGCGAAGTTGAAACAAGAAGATGGAGAGAAAAAGTAGGCGATAATTATAAAACCTATTATGATGCAGACCTTTATGATGTTGAAAGAGATTTTGATTTAACAATTGAGGGATTAACAGTTGAATCTAGTAAAGACAAACTAGAACAAAGTGGAAAAAACAAAACTAACAATATTATAAATGCAATTATGCCATTTGATACAGAAAATTGTGTAAAATGGGATTCAAATTACATTAAAGGATACACTTCAGAAAAAAGAGATGTAAATATAGAAAACCTAAAGCCTATAGTAAATGAACAATGTAAAGATATTGCTAGATATTCAGCAAATAAAACTTTAACAAAGTATGATAGAGGTGTTAGATGGGATAATGAGTCAATGGATGTGAAGGGAAGACAATGGAAATCAGCTTATTTACCAGTATGGTTATACAGTTACTTAGAGAAAAAAGGAAATGAAAATCTGTTGCATTATGTTGCTGTAAATGCAAGAACAAAAGAAACAATGGGTAGTGTTCCAGTACATAAACCAAAATTGTTTTTAATATCTTTAATTGTAGAATTTTTTGGCCTAATTGCTGCTTTACTTTCATTCTTTACAGTTGCTGATGAAGATTCTTGGTATCCATGGCTATTTTTATTAAGTGGAATTATATATTATTGTGTTATATATAGTAAATATAGAAATACAGGTGCAAGACACTATCATGAAGCCGAAACAAAAAGTAAAATGCTAAATTTGCAAACACAAGATACGTTTGTTAGACAACAAAAAAGACTTGATAATTCTACTATGGAAGGTGCAAATAATAAAAGAGTGTCAGGTACATTAAACAATAGTAGTTTTATGGATAAAGCGTTAGATGATATAAAAAACAAATTATAAAAAAGGAGCCAATAGAATGAAAAAAATAATAATTGGAATAATTATAGGAATAATTGCTACTATTGTGATTGGAAGCCTTGCAATATTAATTTATACTAAATTTTTCATGTTTGTTCCAGACAAAGATGGAATGATAAATGAAAACATTAAAAACAGTGACGAAGAAGTTAAATTTAGGGGAATAACAGAAAAAGAGTGGGAAGAAAAAATTGCAAAATATGAAATATGTGATGTGAGAATGGTAAATTGCTATTATGAAAATGGCAAATTTATAGGAGTGGTAATTAATGATAATAACGAAACAATTGCTCATTATCAATTTGACGATGAAACAGGTTATGCCTTAGACTTACTTACAGGACATAGAGTTGACCTAATAAATGGTGAAGTAGTTGAAAGGAATTTAGTAGGCGGAACACAAATTGAATTTGAAGAAAATCAAATTTTAGCAATTGGTTATGCTCCAGACAACAAATTAAATGAATTTATAGAAAAAAATTTTATTACTAAAGATATTTTTGAAAGACTAATTTCTCTTGATTACAGAAAAGAAGCAAGTAGAGAAAATGGAAGCGGAAACAGATTTGTAATTCTTCCAAAAACTTCAGATGTAGAAATTGAAATTTATAATTACTATATAACTGAAAATGGGGAAGCAAAAATACTTGATCAATGGGGAGAAACATTAAAGGAGGGCTTTGTTTTATTACAAGAGAATATGGCAGAAAGTACAATGCCAGAATTATGTGTTAAAGTTAAATACCATGGTACTGAAGATATAATTCCATTAGCATTTAGTGGAAAAGATGGGAAATTAAACCTAGTAGAACACGAAAAGTTAGTGAAAGACATTTCAGTTTATTAACATTAGAAACCTAACTGTATTACTGCAGTTAGGTTTCTATATTTTCAAGGTTTGGAACAATTAAATTATTTACTACACAATAAATAGAAAGTTTTGTTAAATTGTTATAACCAGTTTTTTCATAAATAGAAGAGATATGAGATTTTAATGTTCTTATTGATATTCCAAGCTCTTTAGCAACTTCTTCTCTGTCTAGTAATCTACAATAAGAAGTTAGAACATTTAATTCAGTATTTGTTAAATTAGCTATAATATTTGGTACATTAGTTTTTACATTTTCAGTAGGGTACATAGAATACCCATCCAAAGTATTTTTAATAGTCATAATAAGAGAAGCCTTACTTATATTTTTGTAAATAAAACTATCTGCTTTAATTTTTTTTGCTTCATTTATAAAATTTAAATCAGGCACTCCTGTCATAATTACAATTTTAATATTAGGATATTTTTCCTTTATTATTTTAGAATATGTTAAGCCATTTGAATTATTTTCAGTGCAAATATCCATAAGAATTAAATCAGGCTTAAAGTTTTCACAAAGAGATACAGAATTTTTAGCATTACCATCTGTTGCAACAATATTAAAATTTTCTTCGGAATTTAATGTATCTGCAATCATATCTCTTAATAATTTATGATCATCTATAATAATAATGTTATACAAAATAAACACCTCGCATAATAAATATACAT
>CAZUAJ010000054.1:0-2113 GCA_964618105.1 uncultured Clostridium sp.
AAAGAATATTTATAAAAAGTATACACAAAAAAGTGTATGCTTTTTTTGATGTAATTTAGTATAAAAGAAAATTTAAGCAATCTTTAAACATCATGTAATGACCTTTATTAAATTTATTATTTTGCATCAAATGTTCTATTTCTTCTATAGAAGCCCATTTAACATTATCAACTTCTTCTTGTTGAATTTTAATGTTTTCAATATCAATATTTTTTCTAATGTAATATAAATCACAAATTGTATCTTTTCCATGAGCTTGTTTAAATAAAATAGGATTATTTATTGTTATACCTAATTCTTCTTTAACTTCTGTTATGATTCCTTCTAAACTGGATTCACCAGATTTTGGATATCCACCAGTAGTAGCCCATTTTCCCCCCTTTATCAATTGACCTTTTTTGAATTAAAAATTCATTATTATCATTCTGAATAAATATTACAACCATCATTATATATGTATTTTCAGGTATTGGTTCATTTTTAAAAATTGACTTTCCAATTCAATTCCTACTAATATCATATAAATCTCTTTTTTTTCATATTAATTTTTCCTCTCGATTTGTTCATTTTTTATTGATATAATTATATCAATAAAAAGTAAAAATAAATAGTTAAATGCAGTTGCAAATTTTTAATTTAAGTATTTGGAGGCGTATAGACAAATATTAAAAGATGGAAAAATAGTTTTAATGAGGTTGATCTAATGAAAAATTAGATTTGCCATGTGAAACTATAGAATGTGGTGAAACTCTAGATGCTAAAGGTTAAAGTGTAATAAAATATGTATAACAATTAAAGCTAAAATAAATTAATAGAAATGAGAAATTGTTATGAATGTTAATTACGAAAGACTAGGTGATTATTTATTAGAAGTTTAAGATTAAAGGATTAATACCAATTGTTAAATTATTGATTTATTTGAAAAAAAGTCTATAATATAAAACAAGAGAGGAGATTTTTTAATGGAAGAAACTTTTAATGTAAAAAATCCAACTAAAGAAAATATAGACTTTGCTTTTAAAAATTTAATATTCTATGTTACAGCTTCAACTAAATTAGATATATACAAACAGCAAAAGAAAAATTTTGAAAAAGTATTAGTTGAAATTAATGAGATTGTAGCAACGTATGTGAATAAAGAAAATTTAGTATCTATAGAAGAAGAAAAATTGCAAAATATAAAATTTGATTTGATTGATTTAGATACTGAAACAAAATCTTTAAAATCATATTTTGCAGAATGGTCTTTGTTGTGGTTAGATGCAATTATTTCTTTAAGGGTGTCAGAAATTAAAATGGGAGGTGTTATTAGTGGCTGATAGGATAAGTATGGAAATTATGTAAATGATAAAGGAGTTACTATAAAGATTAATACAGATAAAAATGGTAATGATCATATTAGTTTTTATGGAGGTGAAGTAGATAAACCACATGATGCAGCACATATCAATATAAATTATGATAAAGAATCATGGAGTTCTACAACACATGGTCCTGATAAAAGTGATACAAAACCGGGTTCGGGTGATTGTTATCTTACAACAGCATGTATGAAATATTTTAAAGATCAATTTGATGATAATTGTTATGAACTAACAGTACTAAGATGGTTTAGAGATAACTTTGTAAAAGAAGAAGATATCAAACATTATTATGCAGTAGCGCCCCTAATTGTAGAAACAATTAATAAAGAAGAAAAAGCAGATATAGTTTATGATTATATATATGATAATATAGTAGATTATTGTGTTAGTGAAATTGAACAAGGAAATTATGATAAAGCATATAGTAGATATAAAAATAGTGTATTGACACTAGAAGAACAATTTGCTAAACCAGTTTTAGAAAAAAGATTAATAAAAACTTTAAAATTACAAATAAATTAATAATAATTAACATCCTAAAAGATTATAAATTGGGATGTTTTTATTTTGCTAAATTACAGACTAAAGATGAATTTAGTAGTAGTTATATAATAGGCATAAACCAACTTATACGAATAGTACAAGTTGGTTTGATAAAATGCGACAAACGTGATAGAATAGAGGTAATTAAGGAGAATTATAAATGAAAGAATATCCACATATAACAAAACCATGGATGAAGTATTATG
>CAZUAJ010000055.1:0-1696 GCA_964618105.1 uncultured Clostridium sp.
TGAAAAACAGAATGGATTTAAAAAATTTTACATAAGCTTATACAATTTTAAAAAATAAAAAAGAAAAGGGGGAATGTTAAAAATGTTAGAAATGCAAAAAAGTTAAAAATGCAAAAAGGTTAAAGTGTTAAAAAGAATGAAAAACAGCAAAAAATAAAAAAGAAGGGAAAGTGAGTAAAGAAAAAATGTATAAAAGAAATAAAGAAAAGAAAGTAAATTGTCGAGCAAAAATTAAGAAGAAGGAGAGAAGTGATTTTATGAAGCAAATAAAAGAAGAAAACGGAATAACATTAATAGCATTAGTAGTAACAATAGTGGTGCTTTTAATATTAGCAGGAATAAGTATAAATGCAATAATAGGGGATAATGGAATAGTAGGAAAAGCAAAAGAAGCGCAAAATAAAATGGAAAATGCAATAGAAAGTGATAAAAATGCACTAAACAGTCTTAGTAATTGGATGGATGAAATGTTAAAAGATCCACCACTATTAATAACAGATTCAAGCTTAACATCAGATGATAGAACAAGTAGTACAAGTAAAACGATAAAAGCAAAAGATACAAAAGGAAATCAAGTAGTAGTACCAGGAGGGTTTAAAATAGCAGAAGCTTCAGGAACAAGCGTACAACAAGGAATAGTAATAGAAGATTCAGCAGGGAACCAATTTGTATGGGTGCCAGTAAGTAATATAGATGGAAGTAATACAAACCCAATAAAATTAGATGATGGAACAGAAAAAGTAATAACATTAGGAAGATATACGTTTAATACAAGTAGTCAAGGAACACCAACAATTGTACAAAAAGGTTCAGAATATGCTCAACCCGTTTCATTAACATTTTCAACAACAGAGGGAGAAAGTTATACTTATCAAGAATTATCAACATACAGAGAATCAAATGAAAAAAGAGATACAACAGGAACAAATACAACAGCAAAAAACTTACAAGAATTTATAGAAAAAACAAGAGATAATAAAGGATATTATATAGCACGATATGAAGCAAGCTATGGAAGTGGATATAACGCTTCTGGAACAAATACATCAGAAAAATATGCAAATGCAAAACCATTATCAAAACCATCAACAGCAAATAGTACAAGTAGAATGAACTATGTGGCAGGAACATTATGGAATTATGTAACACAACCACAAGCAGCAAAGGTGTGTCAAAATATGTATAGTGGAAATAGTTATGTAGAAAGTGACTTAATAAATAGTTATGCATGGGATACAGCAATAGTATATATACAAGCAATGGGAAATAGTAACTATGCAAATCAAGATAGCGGTTCAAATACAAGTTTAATGAATACAGGTTCAACAGGAGATCAAAAATGTAAAATATTTGATATGGCTGGAAATTTAGCAGACTGGACAACCGAGTACTGCACCGGAGTGACTGATGTCTCTACTATCCCTGGCACATGTAGAGGGGGGGGTTACATACGTCAGTTGATGTTCACAGCTCATCGCGAAGGCGCCAATGTAGTTTCTACGAGCGGCTATATTTCCTTCCGTCCCATACTTTATGTAAAATGACACTGTCCACGAGAATGTCATGAATTTTGGAGAATGTCATGAATTTTGTGTAAACTAAAAAGCATAAAAAGAAAATACCTTTTATAAAAATTAATTAAAATAGGTAAATTTTTAAACTAATTTCCGCAAAAATTAAATTTGTTGTAAATACA
>CAZUAJ010000056.1:0-1516 GCA_964618105.1 uncultured Clostridium sp.
TATAAAGTATAGTTTCTATTAAATTTTTTTCATATTTTGACTATAATTTTAACTTTTAAACACGCTAACGCAGAACATCGTTAAATGTTCTTTTTTTCAATATAATCAAAACTATAAGTTTTATAAATTTAGTTCTAATTGTTTGTACTTTTCTCTGGTTTCTATTTTTAACCAATCTCTTATTCCTGTATGTGCATATGCTAATATATTTTTTATCCCTTTTGCTATCTTGCTTAACCATACTATTGAAGTTTGTTTCAATGACTTACTTGCATATATTATTTTTATTGTTAATAATTTATTATCTAATCTATCTGCAAGTATTGCTATATGTCCTAAATGAATTGTTAACATCATATTCAAATTATTCATACTTTCTAGTGTTCTTACTCTCATATTTTCAAAGTCGTATTCTTGTTTTTTTTCCTCTAAAATGTTCTTCTATTCTCCATCTCGATAAATACAATCTTACAACTTTTATCACATCATCTTTATTTTTTATATCAATATTTGTTAATAATTTCATTGGTTTTGATTCACTTAAACCATATACTATTACTAATGTGTATTCTTCTTTATTTGCTGGTAATACTGCTTTTGTATAAGATAACATTAATTCATATTCTTCATTATCATTAAATAATGCTTTATATGATATTTTTCCTTTTCTTGTTTTGACTACTTCACCAACACTTCTTTTTTTACCTTTAAATAATAATGTTCTTTCATCATCTAACCTTACTACAAACTGATGCTTATTCTTACTCATATATATAAATGTTTTATTATCATCATATCCTCGTTCAAATACTCCTGTAAAATTTTTGCCAATCAAATTTTCTGTTGCCTTTATACTTTCTAAGGTATATGTGTTTTTACTTATAAAATTTTTACTCTTACATGAATATATCTTGCTATATATACTCACAGGTTGTTTTTGATTTTTACTTAATACCGTTGCCTCACATACATGATATCCATTTACTATTTTTTTATCTTGACTTGATGCATCAATTACTCTATCTAAATCTTCTAATTTTTTACTGTATTCTTTATTAATATCACTATCATCAAATAAAACAACTGCATTTTCTTTATCTATATTTTTACTTACTTCATTAAGATAGTTATTCCAAATTATTTCTTTTTCTTCCTTATGCATATTTGATAAATTATCACATAATCTGTCTATTGTATAATTCAATTTTATATTTTCATCTAAGCTTCTTGATATATTTGAAATTAAACAACTTCCGCCTTTTGCTAGTCCATATTGCATATTCATAACAAACTTTGTTGTAGTTTTATTAACTCCTTCTGACACTTTTTTTCGAAAAATTTAAAATTTCTCTTTTCATTTCGTATGTATTTGTAGTAAAATTATTCATGTAAACACCTCCAAATATTTTGTTTAGTAATAATTTTATTTATCAATTAATTATATCAAATATTGGACTTGTTTACCTTATTTTTAAAGCAAAAATCAGAGAAAGTTTTCCACAATCTCTGATTTTTT